>DASRUI010000041.1:0-7338 GCA_035655515.1 Thermodesulfobacteriota bacterium | reverse complement strand
CAGGTCGAGGCGGTGCTTCTCGAAAGCGGAGTGACCGAAGGCATGGTGCTCGTCTTCACCGGCCATACGACGGCGTCCCTGCATCTTAATAACGCCGACAGGGAGCTCGGGCTCGACCTTCACGATTTTCTTAATGACTGGATTCCGAATAAGCCGGACTACCGCCACAATAAGGGCGATTACGGCAAAAACGCCGACGCCCATTTCAAATCCCTCCTTGTCGGAAACAGCGTAACGCTGCCGATAACAAGAGGACGCCTCGCGCTCGGGCAGTGGCAGGCTGTTTATTTTTCCGAGTTCGACGGTCCGAGAAGCAGATTAATCTCCGTCAAGGTCATGGGAGAGGTCAAGTAGGACGCGTTCCTTATGAGGGTCGTCGGCGGAAGCGCTAAAGGCAGAAGGCTTGTTTCGTTCACTCACGCCGAAGTAAGGCCGACTTCCGATATGGTAAGGGAGGCCGTTTTTAACGTCCTCGGGCAGGACCTTTCGTGGGCAAGACGCGCCCTCGACCTTTTCGCCGGAACCGGCGCCATGGGCATAGAGGCCCTCTCGAGGGGCGCGGGGGAAGTAGTCTTCATTGACGACGATGCTAAGGCGTTGGGTATAGTCAGGAAGAATCTCGAGCTCTGCGGCTTTACCGGACGCGCGAGCGTGTTGAAGAAAGACGTTGTATCCGCCGTCAAGCGGCTTTCGGTCAAAGGCGAGGCGTTCGATCTGATTTTTATCGACGCCCCGTACGCGGATATTTCTCTCACGAACGGAACTCTCGGCGCGGTTTCGGAAAGTTCGATACTGAAAGAGGACGGCCTCGTCGTGTGCGAGGCGGCAAAGAGAAACGCATCCATGATTGACGCGGCCGGCTTTGACGTCATAAAGGAAAAGACTTACGGGGACACGGCGGTTTGGTTCTTGAAGAAAAAGGACGCTTGATGGCAAAGCACATCGCGATATATCCGGGCACCTTCGACCCCATAACCAAGGGGCATCTGGACGTCATAGAGAGAGGCCTCAAGCTCTTCGACACGCTCATAGTGGCGGTGGCGGCCGACACCTCGAAGACGACTCTTTTTACGGTCGAGGAGAGGGTCGCCATGATACGCGAGGTGACGGGAAAACATAAAAACGTGAAGGTCGAGGGCTTCAAAGGGCTCCTCATAAATTACGTCAAAAAGAAAAAGTCCTTCGTCATATTAAGGGGGCTCAGGGTGGTGTCGGACTTCGAGTACGAGTTTCAGATGGCCCTCACGAACAGAAAGCTCGCCCCGGACATAGAGACGGTTTTCATGATGACGGCCGAGAGTTACGCGCCGATAAGTTCGAGGTTCATAAAAGAGATAGCGCGGCTCGGCGGAGACATGAACTCGTTTGTAACCCCTAACGTGGTAAAGAGGTTCAAGAAAAAATTCGGCTAAACCTAAGGCGTTTCTCATGGTCAAGATATCCAAAAGAATGGAAGGGCTCGAAGAATCCGCCACCCTCGCCGTTACCGTCAAGGCGAAGGAGATGCGCTCGCGCGGCATGGACGTCATAGGATTCGGCGCGGGCGAGCCTGACCTCGACACGCCGGATAACATAAAAAAAGCGGCAATAGCCGCCATAGACAAGGGCAAGACCAAGTATACGGCGGTCGGCGGGATAGAAGAATTAAAGGACGCCGTCATCGCCAAGTTCAAGCGCGACAATAATCTTTCCTACTCGAGGGAAGAGGTGCTCGTCTCGTGCGGCGGCAAGCACTCCATATTCAACCTCTTTCAGGCGTTTCTGGATCCGGGCGACGAGGTCGTGATACCGTCTCCCTACTGGGTTTCGTATCCGGCCATGGTAAGGCTTTCTGGCGGGACGCCCGTTATAGCGGATACCGACGAACGGACGGGCTTCAAGATGACCGCGGAGGCCTTCGCGAGGAGCATCACGAAAAAGACAAAGGCAATCGTCATAAACAGCCCGTCGAACCCCACGGGGTGCGTTTATTCGCCGGATGAACTCAAGGCCATAGCCGAAGTCGCGCTTAAAAACAGCGTCTTTATCATATCGGACGAGATATACGAAAAGCTCACCTACGGGGAGGTGCCGTTTATCTCAATCGCCTCGATTTCCGAAGAGGTAAAGAGAAACTCGATTGTTTTGAACGGCGTGTCAAAGACCTACTCGATGACGGGCTGGAGGATAGGCTACGCCGCCGGGCCAAAGGAACTCATAAAGGCGATGACAATCATACAGGGGCAATCCACCTCGAACCCCGCTTCGATAAGCCAGTGGGCCGCGGTTGAGGCCATGAACGGGCCTCAGGATACGGTTGCGAAGATGCGCGAGGTCTTCAAGAAAAGGCGCGGCGCGATGGTAGAGGGACTTAACTCCATCGCGGGCGTCAAGTGTCTTCTTCCGCACGGCTCTTTTTACGCCTTCGCGAACGTCTCCGGCGTTTACGGAAAGCGGTTCAAGGGTAAAATTATAAACACCTCCATGGACGTTACGACATATCTTCTCGAAGAGGCGCTCGTCGCGGTCGTTCCCGGAGACGCCTTCGGAAACGATAACTTCATAAGGCTTTCATACGCCTGTTCGGAAAAGGACATAGAGACCGGCATCAAGAGGATGAAAGACGCGCTGGAAAGGCTCGGTTAACGGGTTTTTAGCGTCTTGAGAAACCTTGACGTGCCAGCAACCACGGATGTGGTTTCGGATTAATCGTCGATTAACGGAGGCGCCATGCAAGGCATGTTGACACCGGCAATAATGTGGGCCATTCTCGGGGCGATTTTTTTCGTTGTCGAGCTATCCACCTTTACCTTCATATTTTCTTTTTTCGGCATCGGGGCGTTTGTCGCGGCCATATTGACGTGGCTCGGCGTAACCCCGACTATAAGTTCGCAGTTGGCGGCGTTTTCCGCGTCTTCGATTATAACGTTAGTACTTTTCAGGAATAGCGCCAAGAGGCTTTTAGCCGGAGGAAGCGACCTCGCGCCGGAATTCGCCGGATGGAAGGTTAAGGTTACGAAGGACATACCTCCCGGCAAAGAGGGCTCGGTTGATTACCGGGGTTCGGAATGGATAGCCTTCAGCGACTCCGCGGAAACCATACCCGCCGGAGAGCAGGTCGAGATATTGGGCATAGAGGGAACAAGACTCAAGGTGAAAAAATAACGGCGTCTTGAAAGAGGAGGGCAGTCATGGAATATTTTTTGATAGGCGTCGCGATAGTGGTCGTGATATTCATCGCCAAGAGCGTCGTGATAGTGCCCCAGCAGAACGCCTATCTCATCGAGCGGCTCGGTAAATACCACGCCACGTTCTTCGCAGGAATAGGCTTCACCGTTCCGTTCATGGACAGGATCGCTTACAAGCACACGCTTAAGGAAATCGCCATAGACATACCGGAGCAGGTCTGCATAACGAGGGATAACGTGCAGGTCGGAGTGGACGGGGTTCTCTTCGTGCAGGTGGTGGAGCCGAGGATGGCCTCTTACGGAATCGCCAATTACGTGTTCGCCATATCGCAGTTGGCACAGACGACCATGAGAAGCGAAATGGGAAAAATAGACCTCGACAAGACCTTCGAGGAGAGGACGGCCATAAACGCCTCCATAGTCGGAGCGATAAACGACGCCGCCAAGATCTGGGGCGTCAAGGTGCTTCGCTACGAGATAAAAAACATCGTGCCGCCGAAGAGCGTCCTTATGGCCATGGAAAAACAGATGCAGGCCGAAAGGGAAAAGCGCGCCACGATACTTCAGTCCGAGGGGCAGAAGCAATCCGAGATTAACGTGGCGGAGGGGCAGAAGCAGAAGGTCGTGCTGGAGTCAGAGGCCGCGCGGCAAAGGCAGATAAACGAGGCCGTTGGGCAGGCAGAGGCGATAAGGGCGGTGGCTCAGGCCACTGCGGACGGGATAAAGATGGTCGCGGCTTCGATAAAGGTCGACGGCGGCATGGAGGCGGTGCAACTCAGGGTGGCGGAGAAATTCGTCGGCGAGTTCGGCCGTCTCGCCAAGGAAACCAACACCCTGATACTGCCGGCTAACGTGGGCGACATATCTTCTTTGATAGCCACTGCCATGACGGTCATAAAGCAGACGGGCAAGCAGGGGTAGCAGGCGCTCGGTAGGGGCACGATGCATCGTGCCCCTACGGTTCTCGTTAACGCGTTAAGTTGGATGTTTCGGTGTGTCCGCACACCGAAACAATTTCGGCGAGAGGACTCACCGAAATATCAAGAAAATTGGGAAAGCCCGCGCTAATCAAACCCCTTTTCTCTCCTCCTTGAATATCTCGGCCTCGAAAATATATATGTCCGCTTTGTTTTTCCAGTCCCCGGGCTTAAGGCCCGCCTTAATGCAGGTCTGGTCGAGGAAGGTCTCGCGGTCAAAGCCGTATTCAATAGCCACTTGCGGAAGAAGCACTCCTCTTTTAGAACCCTTGATTATGTATATGCCGTGCCGCCCGACTTCTATTTCTTTTACGTCCGAAATCTTCATTAAAGGCGTCAGTACGGATATTTCGATTTCAACGCCGTTGAGTTCCTCTTTAGTTACCGGAGAAAACCTGTCGTCTTTCGTTGCCGCTGATATTGCCATGTCAGGGATTGTTTCGTAAAGAGGACCTTCGCTTAAAAATATTCCTATGCACCCTCTTAAACGCCCTTTCGCGTGGAGAGAGACGAAGGCGCCGCGTTTTTCAAGCAGGCCCGGGGTTTTTACGTCCGGCACAGGCGCAAGTTTGCCCGCAAGGCGCGCCTCTATGGAGGCCCTTGCCAGTGAAAGAAGGATTTTTTTTTCTTCCGTAGTAAGTGGCATGGCGATAAACGCAAGGGCTGAGCTCCCCGCTCCGATGTTTCAATACGGAGCGCCCCGTATCCAGAGGCATCGGGGCGCTTAAGATTGCGGGGACAGGCTCTTGACCCGCAATGTTTTAACTTGCTTATGCTATGCATACTGCAGGAACTTATTAATTCATTGTGCTGTCCGCAGGACTATGATACCAGAAATTCGCTATTGAAATAAACTCAAATTCTGATAAATTGAGGTTCGTCGCGCATTTTTAAAATTCTCACGCACAATCGCCGCCTCTTTTTATCCCTCCCCCTTTATGGGGGAGGGAAGGGTGGGGGTAAGCGGGGGATAAAGGGGGATTTTCAGTTTCATGGCAAAAGACCTTATCCTTGAACTCGGCTCCGAGGAACTGCCGGCCGGCTTCATACATCCCGCTCTCCTGAGCCTGTCTTCCATACTCGCCAAAAAACTTGAGACCGCGCGGGTTGGATTTAAGGCAATCGAAACCTTCGGCGCTCCGAGGCGTCTCGCCGTGGTCGTGGCAGGGCTTGACGAGAAGCAAAAGGACGTTTCAACAGAGGTCAAGGGGCCGCATAAAAAAGCCGCGTTCGATTCCGAAGGAAAACCGACTGCCGCCCTTATGGGGTTTGCCAGGTCTCAGGGAGTAAAGCCCGAAGAACTCAAACTCGTCGCCTCTGATAAGGGCGAATATGTTTACGCGATAAAAGACGTAAAAGGCGAAAAGACCGAAAAAATACTTTCCGAGCTTCTGCGCTCCGCGATAACCGAGTTGTCTTTTCCGAAGGCCATGCGCTGGTCTGACCACGACGTAACTTTTGCCCGGCCGCTTCACTGGATACTCGCGCTCTACGGAAAAACCGTTGTCAGGTTCGCCTACGGGCACGTAAAGAGCGCGGATTTTACGCGCGGCCACCGCTTTAACGGGGCGAAGAAAATAAAGGTGGACGGAGTTAAGAGTTATACGGCGAATCTCGCCAAGAACTTCGTCATTGTAGAGCCTTTGGTACGAAAGAGCAAAATCCTCGAGCAACTCGAAAGAGAGGCTAAAAAATCCGGAGGGCGCATAGTCAAAGACGACGCTCTTCTTGAAGAAGTTGCGAACCTCGTCGAGTGGCCGGCTGTCGTAAAAGGCTCGTTCAACAAGGAGTTCCTCGAACTGCCGATGGAGGTCGTAGTGAACGCCATGCGCGAGCATCAGAGGTATTTCAGCCTCGAGGATAAAGACAACAGGCTTCTTCCGTATTTCATGACAGTCGCCAATACGCCGGCGAAGAAAACGGAAACAATAATAAAAGGCAATGAGAGGGTTTTACTGGCGCGCCTTAATGATGCTAAGTTTTATTTCGAGAAAGACGTGAAAACGCCTCTAAAAGACAGGGTCAAGGCTCTTAAAGGGGTCGTGTTTCAGGTCAAGTTAGGCACTTCCTATGAAAAGGTCGAGAGGTTTACGAGGCTCGCCGTATGGATAGGGAATAAAATAGGCTTTTGCGATTATGCCATTGACGGTTGCATTGGGGATTATCTGAAAGACCAATATAATCCCATGAGGTTCGACAAAGAAACCACGTCCGAGTCTTATCTCAATATGCTCATTGTCGTGCGTTCCGCGTTTCTTGCCAAGGCCGATTTGACCTCAGGCATGGTCGGGGAGTTTCCGAAACTTCAGGGGGTGATGGGTAAAGAGTACGCGATGAGGTCAGGCGAGGCAGCCGAGGTCGCAATCGCGATATACGAGCATTATCTTCCGATTCAGGCGGGAGGAGACCTTCCCGAAACGGACGCCGGCGCGCTCGTAAGCATGGCGGACAAGCTCGACACGATATGCGGATGCTTCGGGGTCGGGCTTATCCCGACAGGGGCCGCGGACCCTTACGCGTTGAGGCGGCAAGCCCTCGGTATAATATTCATAATAATGGACAAGAGCGATAAGAAAACAAGGTTCAACCTTGAAAGTTTCATAGACAAATCCTTGGAATGTCTCGAAGGAAAACTCTCGAGGGACAAGGCTGCGGTAAAGAACGAGGTCGTTGAGTTCTTCAAGGAGAGGCTCCGCAATCAATTACTTTTGCAGAATATCTCCCACGATTCAATCGAGGCGATTCTTTCAACGAACTGGTTCGACGTCTTCGACGCGGCGGAGAGGGTATCGGCCCTTGAAAAGTTCAAAAAACATCCCGCCTGCAAAAGCCTCGTTATAGCCTCCAAGAGGGTGTCGAACATACTCAAGGGCATTCAACTTAAGGGCGAACCGGATGAAACGCTTTTCACGGACGAAAACGAAAAGGCCCTCTGGAAGGTAAGCAAGGCGATAGAACCCGGAATAAAAAAGCATCGGGAAAACGGAGATTACGAAAAGGCCTTCACCTCGCTCGCCTCGATAAAGGATGTGATAGACAAATTCTTCGACAAGGTCATGGTCATGGTGGATGACGAAAAGACGAGGCAAAACCGCCTTATGCTCCTCGCCTTTGTAAGCGGGCTCTACGCCGGCATGGCAGACCTTTCGAAGCTAGTGGTGCAGGAATAGAAGGCGTAAAGTCATGGGAGCCGG
>DASRUI010000040.1:0-26654 GCA_035655515.1 Thermodesulfobacteriota bacterium | reverse complement strand
CGAGCATGCCGAGATAAGTTGCGTCGTTACCCGGAAAAGCGCCCATGCCCATAAGGGTCGTTGTCACGGGAAGCGAGAGTTTTTTCGCGAACTGCTTGAGCTCGTTTGACGCGTTCGCCCCTATGACGCCTCCTCCGGCGTAAACGACCGGCCTCCTGGACTTAAGTATGATGTCGAGCGCCTTTTCCATCTGTCCGGAATGACCTTTGTAAGTCGGCTGGTAACCCGGTATGGAGACCTTGTCCGGATAATGGAACTCGGCTTCAGCCGTAAGCACGTCTTTGGGAAGGTCAACGAGCACAGGGCCGGGACGTCCGGTCGTCGCGATGTAAAAAGCCTCTTTTACGGTGCGCGCCACGTCTTTCACGTCCTTCACCAAAAAATTGTGCTTTGTGCAAGGCCTCGTTATGCCGACGATGTCGGCCTCCTGAAAGGCGTCGTTTCCTATGAGCGCGGTCGGAACCTGCCCTGTGAAAACGACTACCGGAATGGAATCCATGTAGGCGGTCGCTATGCCCGTTACTGTGTTGGTGGCTCCGGGGCCTGAGGTTACGACTACGACGCCCGGACGTCCGCTACTCCTCGCGTACCCGTCGGCCATGTGAACCGCGCCCTGCTCGTGCCGGACGAGTATATGGCGAAGAGGCGCCTTAAAAAGGGCGTCGTATATGGGCAACACCGCGCCGCCCGGATAACCGAATATGGTATCCACGCCTTCTTTTATGAGAGACTCGATGAATATTTCAGCGCCGTTTTTTTTCATATTGTTTTATTAGAATATATCTAACCCCCCTCACCCCTTCGACTTCGTCCGCCTCGGGCGGAGGCAGGCTCTAACCCTCTCCCCTATGGGGAGAGGGAACTTCAAGGAATCATCATATTTACCCGACCACAGCCCCCGTATTGGCCGACGTGACGACCTTCGCGTACCGGGATAACCAGCCCTTCTTTATCTTGGGCAGAGGAGGTTTCCATAATGCCCGTCTCTTTTTAAGTTCAGCCTCGCTCACCTTGAGCGTTATTCTTCTTGCCGGTATGTCTAACTCTATTATGTCGCCTTGCTTTACTAAGGCAATCGCGCCTCCCTCCATTGCCTCGGGCGATATATGCCCTATGCACGGACCCCTCGTGCCGCCGGAAAAACGTCCGTCTGTTACGAGGGCAACGGACTCGCCGAGCCCCATGCCGACGAGCATGGCCGTTGGCGCGAGCATCTCTCTCATGCCCGGGCCGCCCTTGGGCCCTTCGTAGCGCACCACCACCACGTCGCCTTTCTTGACCTTGTTGCCTGTTATTGCCTTCATGCAATCTTCTTCCGAATTGAATACCCGCGCGCGTCCCGTAAAACGCATCACCTTGTCGCTTACGCCGGATTGCTTCACGACAGCCCCGAGGGGCGCGAGGTTGCCCTTGAGAATCGCTATGCCGCCCTCTTTGTGGTGGGCCTTCGCAAGAGGCCTTATCACCTCGTCGTCAATGTATTCGACCGAAGAGATAATCTCCTTTACCCTCATGCCCGAAACAGTCGGGTTGTCTTTTATCTTTCCTTTAAGCCTCGCCATCACCGCGGGAATACCACCGGCCCAATGCAAATCCTCCATGTAAAAATTCCCCACAGGCTCGAGAGACGATATGTGAGGGGTGGTCCTCGATAGTTTGTCAAACGTCTCGATACCCAGTTTCACCCTTGCCTCATGCGCAATTGCCAGGACGTGCAACACGGTATTGGATGAGCCGCCAAGAGCGAGGTCAACCGTTATCGCGTTCTCGAACGCGGCCCTTGTGAGGATTTTCCTCGGAGTGATATTCTTTTTTATTAATTCCACTATCCTTTCGCCGCTCGCGAAGGCGATGCGCCGTTTTTCGCTCGTAACCGCCGGCGCGGTGCCGCAATTCGGAAGACTCATGCCCATGGCCTCTGTGAGGCAATTCATGGTGTTCGCGGTATAAAGCCCCTGACAGCTTCCCGCGCCGGGGCACGCGCCGATTTCACAGGCCATCAAGTCTTTTTTCGTTATCTCCCCTTTTTTGAACCTGCCCATGGCCTCGAATGTATTTCTTATGAAAGAAATCCTCTGCCCCTTGTGGCGTCCGGTCATCATGGGCCCCGCCGTAACGATAATGGAAGGGATGTCGAGCCGCGCCGCGGCCATGAGCATGCCGGGGGTAATCTTGTCGCAATTGGTAAGAAGCACGAGCCCGTCAAGGGCGTGAGCCTCGCTTACGCTTTCAATCATGTCCGCTATGAGTTCCCTCGAAGGAAGCGAATAATGCATTCCCTTGTGCCCCATGGCTATGCCGTCGCATATGCCGGGAAGCCCGAATATGAGAGGATAACCTCCGCCCGAATGAACCCCCTTCTCGATGAACCTCTCCAGATCCCTCATGCCTATGTGCCCGGGTATAAGATCGGTGAAGCTCGTCGCTATGCCGATGAAAGGCTTAGCCATGGCGCTTTTCGGCAATCCGGTCGCGTAAAGAAGCGCCCGGTTCGGAACCCTCGCGAAACCTTTCTTTATCCTGTCGCTTCTCATTCGTTTAATGAACTCCGGCGTCAATCAACATCTTTTCCAGTTTGTCTTTCAATGTGAGTTTTCTTATTTTGAGCGTCTTTTCCTCGTTTTCTTCTTCATGCGTCATGACCTTCTTCTTGTTAAGTTTCCCTATCCTCTTGTCGCATTCCCTGTGCTCGTCGTAAGCGTTTCTGAACTCATCGCTCTCTTTAAGAAATCTTTCCATAGCTTCGGTTAAATCCACAGAAGACCTCCTTTGGCTAAGTGCCGGAATTTCGTTCTTTTCCTTTTAAAATCAAATATTAACCTAATGCCTTGGCCGTTGTCAATAAGCGGAAACCGTTAAAAACGCGACGCCTTGAGTTCGGCCTCGGACTTCCTTAAATAGACCGGGCTTATGGCTTGGGGGTCGCGCGCCTCGTTCCTCGCCTCATATCCGAGCGAGCATATTACGCGTCCCCTCGGCATCCATGACTGCTTAGGCCCGATTGAGGCGTCTTTAACCGCGTTGAGGATGACCTCATTGTAAACCTCGATGCCGCCCCCTAAGAAAACCACGGGGCCTTTTCCGTTATCGGCTATCATGCCCGCCACTTCATGGGGCAACATCGCGCCGTCCTTCGTGAGCCTCTTAAGGCGTCCGTCCTCGCAAGAGAAAAGCGCCGCGTAAACTTCTTTTTTTCTCGCGTCCAGCACAGGGCATATCCTTCGCCCGTCCGCCATCTCGTTTGTCGCCATTGCCTCAAGGGTGGAGACCGGAACGCATTTCTTACCCAATGCCCACGCGAATCCCTTCACCGCGCTCACCCCTATGCGCAAGCCCGTGAAAGAACCCGGCCCTATGCCGACGGCAAAAAGGTCAATGTCTTCCATCTTAACCGAATTTTCCTTGAGAAGGGAATCAACGGCCGGAAGAAACCATTGCGAGTGAGTGCCGACGTCCCGCGTCTCGGTCTCGGCCATCAAACGTCCGTCCACGGAAAGGGCAATGCTCCCGGAAACGCCGGATGTATCGAACCCCAATATCTTCATTGCCAAAGCGAGATTGCTTCGCGGAGCCTGTCCTGAGCGAAGTCGAAGGGCTCGCAACGACAAAGTAGAGTAAGGCTGTTTTCGCGCAACTTGAACGCATTCATGTCGAAATCCGCCTCCCTGAGATTAACGCGAATACGATACCCTCTCTTCTATCCCCAGCCGATAAGCCTCATTATGTCGTTCCACGTGACGACGACCATAAGGGTTATCAAAAGCACGAAGCCGACCTGCTGCACGCCGTTCATGAATCTTTCGCTGAACGGCCTGCCCCTGAACTTCTCGAGGGTAAGCAAAAATATAAGCCCGCCGTCCAGAACCGGCAGAGGCAAAAGGTTAAGTATCCCTATATGCAGACTAAGGGCCGCGACCAAAAGAACAAACTCCGTCATGCCGGTAGCGGCGGCCGTGCCGGCCACCTGCGCTATCATTATCGGGCCGCCCAGCATCTTTATGGAAAACACCCCGGCTATGAGGCCTTTTATCACGACAAAGAACAACACCGCGAGTTCAACGACCTTTTTAAGCCCCCGCTCTATGGATTCGAAAAACCCGTAACTCTTTTTTATCGTATCCTTGCCCTGCGTAACTCCCATCAAATAACGATTCGCCTCTTTATTAAAAACAGGCGTAACCTTCACCGTAACCTCAACGCCGTTTCTTTCGAGGGTTATCGTCTTTTCTTCCGCGCCCTGCACGTACTCCTGAAGCTCGAGCCAATGCGTCACGACCTTGCCGTTTATGGCTTTTATGACGTCTCCCGACAAAAGACCCGCGCCCTCGGCCGAAAACCCCTTCATAACGTCCCCTATCTTCGCGGGCATAACCGGGTAAAGACCGGGCTCCTTGTCTTCTTCCCGGACAAACGTCACGCTGAACTCCCGGGAATCTCTTTTGAACTTGAAGTCAACCGGATTCTCTCCGCCAAGAACCGTGTTTTTTTCCACGGCCTCCCAGTTTTCAACGAAGACGCCGTTTACCTCGACTATGAGGTCTCCCTTTTTTACGCCCTTTATAAAAGCCGTCCCGTCCTTCGATACGTACCCGACGACCGGAGGTTTCTCGACGAACGACGGCACGGAAATGCCGACCATGAAAACAACCGGCAACGCCACCACGGCGAGCATTATGTTCATGAAAGAACCTGCGCAGATTATCGCGGCCTTTTGCCAATACGACTTATTGGTAAAAGATTTTCCGGCCGGAAACCGGTCTTTATCCTCTTCATCTTCCGCGTTGCCTGCTTCGCCGACCATCTTCACGTAACCGCCGAACGGCACGACCGAGATAAGATACTCCGTCTCGCCCCTCCTGAAACCCAGAATCTTAGGCCCGAATCCGAGGGAGAACTTTTCAACCCCGACCCCGCAGTACTTCGCCACTAAAAAATGCCCCAGTTCGTGGATGAAGATAATCACCCCTATGACGACAAGAAAAGAAATAATCTTTACGAGAAATTCCATCTAAGCACCCTTCTCCATTTTTTTAATCACTCCGTGCGCGGCCTCCCTTGCCCGGGCGTCAACGTCCATGACGTCCTCGACCGACTTCAAACAATGCGGCGAGCGCATGTCCAACACGCGGGCTATGACACGGGATATATCCGTAAATTTTATCACGCCTTGGATGAACTTTTCCACACAAACCTCGTCGGCCGCGTTCATGGCGCACGGCGCGCTCTCTCCCTCCGCCATGGCCCTGTACGCGAGAGCGAGGCAAGGAAACCTTTTCGCGTCCGGCTCGAAAAACTCGAGCCTCTTGCCGTTGAATCGAAACTCCTTCGCCCCCGAGGGAATCCTCTCCGGAAACCCGAGGGCGTAGGATATCGGGATTTTCATGTCCGAAGAACCCATCTGGGAAATTATGCTCCCGTCTATGTACTCGACCATGGAATGCACGATGCTTTGCGGATGTATGACCACGTTTATCTTTTCCCGCGCCAAACCGAACAACCAGCCCGCCTCTATCACCTCGAACCCCTTATTCATGAGGGTCGCGGAATCTATCGTAATCCTCTTGCCCATGGACCATGTCGGGTGGTTAAGGGCCTCCCCCGGGGTTACGCCCCGAAGCTCCCTTAAAGGGGTTTTAAGGAAAGGCCCGCCGGAAGCCGTAAGTATTATCCTCTTTACGTCCTCTTTCCTGTGGCCTTCGAGGGACTGAAAAACCGCCGAGTGCTCGCTGTCTATGGGGATAAGGCGCGCGCCTCTCTTTTTGACCTCCCTCATGATAAGGCTTCCGCCTATGACGAGGGTTTCTTTATTAGCGAGGGCGACGTCCTTTCCGGCCATTATCGCGGCATAGGTCGGTAAAAACCCGGCCGCCCCGACTATCGCGGAGATAACTTTATCGACTCCGTCGAATGTGGCGGCGTCGCAGGCGCCCGCAACGCCGAAACCGACCTTAAGGCCGCGTCTCTTTATCGAAGCAACGGCGTCTTTTTCCTCGACCGACACGAACTCCGGAGCGAACTCCTCTATCTGCTTTTTAAGAAGAGCGATGTTTCTTCCGGCGGCAAGGGACACGACGCGGAACTTATCAGGATTGGAGCGCGCCACGTCGAGAACGTTCCTCCCGATGGAACCGGTCGAGCCAAGCACGGCAAGGCCTTTTTTCCTTTTGCTCAAAATGCCTCCCCGCCATATTTGTAGCTCAGCCCTTTAGGGCCTGCCCCCCGATGTTACATCGGGGGGGGCTGATAAGTATCAGGGCTAAAGCCTGGCCTGAGTTTATCGAAGGAGCCTGAGTTACGTAAAGATAAAAGATAATGCCCCGTTTCGCCATAAAAGATAGTAATAAAGAGCCGGCACGGTGAAGACAAGACTGTCAAGCCTGTCGAGAACTCCGCCGTGCCCCGGTATGAGCGCGCCCGAATCCTTGACCCCCGCGTCCCTTTTAATCATGGATTCGACAAGGTCTCCGAGCACGGATACTACCCCGAGAATGACGGAAAGCATAAAACCTTCAGCCATGCCGAGTCCCAAAGAAAAAACTTTAATGAGGATAAACGCGGCTATAACTCCGCCGATAATCCCGCCGGCCGCCCCCTCCACGGTTTTCTTGGGGCTTATTACGGGAGAGAGAGGACGGCGTCCGATGAGGCGTCCGGTAAAATACGCGGCAGTATCGTTTGCCCAGACTATGACAAAGGCCAAAAGGAGCCAGCGCCGCCCCTTTCCGTCATAAAAATCCAAAAATAAAACCATGTGCGAAAAAGGCACGGCGAGATAAAGCAGCGCGACGCTTCTCATCGCCGCCCATGAGACGGCTCCGGCGATATCAATCGAAGCGGCGAGCCTTAAAACGAAAAATAAAAATACCGAAAAGACCAGCCACGGCACGGCCACGCCGCCGGAGTAGAGAAAAAGAAAAGGCATTCCGGCCGCGAGGATAACGGATACCGCGTCGACGGCCGCCTCCCTTTTTTTGAAAACCATCCTGTTGAATTCCGAGACGGAAAGCGCGGCGACAATTGAAACCGCCGAGGCGAAAAGAAACGGAGGGGCGTAGATGACGGCGGAAACCGTCAACAGGATAAGAATCAATCCGGCAAAAATCCTCTTCAGAAGTCTCCTCCGAACCTTATTTGATTGGACATGAAATGGAGATTCGGGGGAGAATCAACCGGCGGCCATTGCGAGTTGCTCCTTCGTAAGACCGAACCTCCGCTCTCTCTCCGTGAAATCCGCCACGGCCTCCAAAAGATGCTCCTTCGAAAAATCCGGCCAGAGCACTTCGGTCATGTAGAGTTCGGCATAGGCTATCTGCCAGAGGAGGAAGTTCGACACCCTCTTTTCGCCGCTCGTTCTTATGAGGAGGTCGGGGTCGGGTATGCCCTGAGTCTGAAGATGCATGGCGAACACCGAGTCGTTTATGTCCTCGGGGCGAAGCCCTCCGGCGGCGGCCTTTTTCGCGATGATTCTGCACGCCTCGACTATATCGGCTCTGCCGCCGTAGCTCAATGCCAACTGAAGGCATAGGCCGTCGTTTTTGCGGGTCATCTCCTCGGTCTCCCTTACGACGTCCCTCACGGCCGGCGGCAGTTCCCACACGTTTCCTATGGCGCGGAACCTGACGTTATCCCTCATCATGGTATCGGATTCTTTTCTCAGGTGTTCCTCGAGAAGCGTCATGAGCATCTCGACCTCGGCCTTGGGGCGGTTCTGGTTTTCGCGCGAAAACGTGTAGAGGGTAAGATACTTTACGCCGAGCTCAAAGCAAGACCTGACGATCTCTCTCGCCTTCTCTATGCCCTTAATGTGGCCGCTTATCCTCGGAAGGCCTTTTTCTTTCGCCCACCTGCCGTTACCGTCCATTATGACGGCGATGTGCGCGGGGAGTTTTTCCTTTTGCATGGGAATATCTCGAGGAGGGCTTTTAAGAAAGTTTCTCATACAGGGAAATTATCACAAAAAGAGTGAAATCACAAGGAATATCAAGACGTAAACAACTGTCCTTCGACCCTTCGGCAAGCTCAGGGCAGGCTTAAAGCCCGCATCAGACCTCCATTATCTCCTTTTCCTTCTTCAGGAACATCTCGTCCGCGCTCTTTATTTCCTTATCGGTCATAATCTGAATCTCCGCCTGCGCCTTTTTGGACTCGTCCTGCGACATGCCCTTTTCCTTCTCAATCTTCTTTATGCCCTCGTTCGACTCCCTGCGGATGTTCCTTATCGCGACCTTGCACTCCTCGACGTACTTTTTGCCTACCTTGACGAGTTCTTTTCTGCGCTCTTCGTTAAGGGCCGGTATCTGTATGCGTATTATCTTGCCGTCGTTTACCGGGGTCAGCCCCAGACCGGACGAAAGAACGGCCTTCTCTATAATCTGTATCTGAGAGACGTCCCACGGCTGTATCACGAGGAGTCTCGCTTCCGGCACGTTTATTGTGGCGAGTTGGCTTATAGGAGTCGGAGTTCCGTAATAATCCACCCTCACCCCGTCGAGCATGCCCACGGAGGCCCTGCCGGTGCGAAGCTTCGCGAGCTCTAACCCGAAGACATCCAAGGCCTTGTCCATCTTCCTTTTTGTCTCGTCGTATACGCCCTTTACGCTCATAACGCCTTCGCCGTCACCCTCGTCCCTATGCGTTCGTCCTTCAATATCCTCACTATGTTGCCTCTCTCCTTTATGCTGAAAACCACTATGGGGAGGTTGTTGTCCATGCAAAGCGACACCGCCGTCGCGTCCATGACCTTAAGTTCCTTTTTCAAGACCTCGATATAAGTGAGGTCTTCGTACTTTTTCGCGTCCTTGTCCTTCACCGGGTCCCTGTCGTAAACCCCGTCCACCTTGGTGCCTTTCAATATGACCTCGGCGTGTATCTCCATTGCCCGAAGCGACGCCGCCGTGTCGGTGGTGAAGTAGGGATTCCCTGTGCCCGCGGCGAAGACGACGACCCTGTCTTTTTCAAGGTGCCTTACGGCCCTCCGCCTTATGTAAGGCTCGGCCAATTCTTTCATCTCTATGGCGGATATGACCCTCGTAAAAACGCCTTTTTTCTCGAGCGCGTCCTGAAGCGTAAGGGCGTTCAAGACGGTCGCGAGCATCCCTATGTAATCCGCCGTAGCCCTGTCCATGCCGGAAGCGCTCGCCTTCAGGCCGCGGAAGATATTTCCGCCGCCTATGACGACCGCCACCTGAACGCCCAAGTCCTTCACCTCTTTTATCTCGGCGGCGATGGACTCCATGATAACCGGGTCAATGCCGTACGGAAGGTCTCCCATAAGGGCCTCGCCGGAGAGCTTGAGCATTATCCTTTTATATTTGGGTTTCATAGGTAAGTTATCGGTTATCGGTTGTCAGTTTTCCTTTTATATCAGCCCTGAAGGGCTGAACCTCAAAAAAAAACACCGGCGCGGCCTGTTTCCGTAACTCAGGGCTTTAGCCCTGATATAATGCATATTCTCTTTTATATCAGTTTTGCCGATAACCGCTAACTCTTCTCTTCCACGGCCGGTTTTTGCGCTCCCTCGCCGACCTTGAAACGGGAAAATCTTCTTACCTGAATGTTCTCGCCGAGCTTCGCTATGGCAACGGTAATCATATCCGCCACATTGATGCCGGAATCCTTCACAAAGGGTTGCTCAAGAAGGCATACGTCCTTATAATACCGTTCGAGTTTACCCTCGACTATCTTGTCAAACACCTTCTCGGGTTTGCCCTCGCCTTTGGCCTGCGCCTTATAGATTTCCTTTTCCCGCGCTATGACGTCCGCCGGTATGTCTTCCCTTTTGAGGTAAACGGGATTCATGGCCGCGATGTGGAGAGCTATGTCCTTGGTAAGATTCTGAAAATCCCCGGTCTTGGCCACAAAGTCGGTTTCACAGTTTATCTCCGCGAGCACCCCGACCTTGCCTCCGGCGTGTATGTAAGACACTACAAGCCCGTCGCTCGCCGCCCTGCCGGCCTTTTTCTGGGCCGAGGCGAGACCCTTCTCTCGAAGGAAGTTTAACGCCTTATCCATGTCTCCCTGAGTCTCTTTGAGGGCCTTTTTGCAATCCATGATGCCGACCCCGGTCTTTTCCCTCAGGTCTCTTACCTTATCAGCGGATATTTCCATAAATCCTGTGTCCTCCGTAGAATGCCCGTGTATCACGAAGCCAAAAACGCCGGCATCTTCCAATCATTAAACCTTCGCGGCCTCGGGAACGGCTTCAGACTGAACCTGCGCCGTCGCCGCAGCCTTTTGCTCGGCAGGCGCGCCGGACGGCGTCGACGCAGGCGCGGCCTTGTCGCCGGCGCTCTGCAAGGACAACTCATAGGCGGCTCTGCCGTCTATGCAGGCCTCGGCCATCGCATTGGAAAAAAGTTCTATCGCCCTTATGGCGTCGTCATTGCCCGGGATTATGTAATCAACCTCGTCCGGGTCGCAGTTAGTGTCGACTATCGCCACGACCGGCACGCCGAGACGTCTCGCTTCTTTAATGGCTATGGTTTCTTTCTTTGAATCAACGACGAATATCACGCCCGGAACGCCGTTCATGTCGCGGATTCCGCCGATATTGCGCTCAAGCCTCGCCCTCTCCTTTTCGAGCACCGTTAGTTCCTTCTTCGTGTAGGAGGTGGTAGGGCCGGTAGAGGCCTTCACCGCCTCGAGCTCCTTGAACCTGCTTATGCCGTTTTTAATGGTCGAGAAATTGGTAAGAAGCCCGCCGAGCCAGCGGTGATTCACGTAATCCATGCCGCATTTCTGCGCGGCCTGCGCGATGGCGCTCTGGGCCTGCTTCTTGGTGCCGACAAAGAGCACCCTTTTCCCTTTCGAGGCCGCGTCCTTTACGAGGTCGTGCCCCACCTTGAACATCTTTACCGTCTGCTGGAGGTCTATGATGTAAATCCCGTTTCTCGCTCCGAAGATATACTGCTTCATCTTCGGATTCCACCTCTTGGTCTGGTGCCCAAAGTGCACGCCGGCCTCAAGAAGTTGTTTCATGGTAAGATAAGCCATTGCCTTTGTTTCCTCCTTTTTTTTGGTTTTTTCCTCCGCGCCCGGTAATCCGGAATCCCGTTCAAGGACACCGCCGGATTCTTGAAAAGCGGCGCGTGCGTAGTTAAGTAAGATTTTATATCACAGTATGGCCGCCCTTTCAAGGGAAAAAGCAAAGGCCGCGAGGGCATACGCGAATAGCCCTGTTTTCCTAAACGCCCTCTGATTTGCCATAAACCCGCCAATCTGCTAAAATTAAAATATATGCGTGAAAACGAAGTCTTCGACAAGATTGCGGCCGTAAAGAAAAATCTCGAATCGATAATCCGCGGCAAGAATGATGCGATAGAACTCGCCGTGGCGACGCTTTTAAGCAAAGGGCATCTTCTGATAGAAGACGTCCCCGGGGTCGGCAAAACAACCCTCGCCTTTGCCCTTGCGAAGACCATAGACGCGACCTTCAGGAGAATTCAATTCACGAGCGACCTCATGCCTTCCGACGTAATAGGCGTCACGGTCTATAACGAGGCTTCGCTGTCCTTCGAATTCAGGCACGGCCCGATATTCGCGAATATCGTCCTCGCGGACGAAATAAACAGGGCGACGCCCAAGACCCAGAGCGCGCTCCTCGAGGCCATGAGCGAAAAACAGGTCTCCGTCGAAAACATCACCTACCCTTTGCCCGAGCCTTTCATGATCCTCGCGACGCAAAATCCCGTCGAATACTCCGGCACTTTTCCTTTGCCCGAATCCCAGCTCGACAGGTTCGCCGTATCGCTTCGCATCGGATATCCTGACGAAGAAACCGAAAAAAGCCTCGTCGGCCTGCCCCCGGGAACCCTCCTCCCTTCGAATCTTAAGCCCGTGCTTTCCACGACCGACGTCATGGCGCTTCAAGACGAGGCCGAAAAAGTGCGGCTTGACGAAGACCTCACCGCCTATATCGTAAGGCTCGTGAGGGAAACCAGGCTAAGGAGCGACGTAAGGCTCGGGGTAAGCACGCGCGGCGCCATGAGTTTCTCAAGGGTCGCCAAGGCCATAGCCCTCATAAACAAAAGGACATACTGCATACCGGACGACATTAAAAAGGCCGCCGTGCCCTCTCTCTCGCACAGGATAATACCGGTGGGCAGCGAAACCGTCGAGGGCACGGCAAGCGGAAGCCTCATAGTGAAAGAAATCCTCGGAAACGTGCCTGTGCCTTCCTGAAGGTTATGAACATACGCCCTGCCATATCCGCCCCTCTGCCTTATCTCGCCATGGCGGCAAGCCGCATATTCGGCAAAAAAAAGCGGCTCCTCCCTTTTTTTTCAAAGGGAGGCCAAGAGGGATTGCCGGAAAGGCGCTCCATTCAGGAGATGCTCCGTTTTCCGCGCACCCTCGAATTCACCAAAGAGGGCGCAAGGTTCGTCATTCTCCTCTTTGTCATAGGATTTGCCGCGATAAATACCGGCAATAACCTCCTCTATCTCATAGTCGCCATGATGCTTTCGCTCATCGTAATATCCGGCCTGATGAGCGAATCCACATTAAGGAGCATCACGGTTAAAAGGACCCTTCCCCGCAACGCCTACAAGAACTCCCCCGTTACAATCACGTACTCCGTCACTAACGACAAGAAACGCCTGAATTCGTACTCATTCACCGTTGAAGAGGTTTTGCCGGCAGGCAAGGCGTTCGCGCCGGCCTACGTGCTGAAACTTCCGGCAAGGAATACCTTTGACGTCTTTTCGCGTTGCGAGTTTTCAAAGAGAGGCGTCTTTACCCTCCGCGCCGTTAAACTCAAGACCCGTTTCCCTTTCGGCTTTTTCCTTAAGGGCCGGCGAATGGACATGCAAGGGGAAATAATAGTTTACCCTTCAATAATCCCCTTGGAGAGAACCGGCTTGTTTTCCGGCGAACACGCGCCGGGCGACTCTGCCGCGGAAAAGGGCGAAGGCACGGAACTTTACGGAATAAGAGACTACGCGGCCTTTGAGGACTCCCGGCGCATACACTGGAAGGCGAGCGCGAAGGCCGGCCGCTTGCTTCAAAAGGAATTCGAAAGGGAAAGGCAAAAAAAGGCCGTCGTAATCCTCGAAAACTACGACGACGATGATGAAAACTTCGAAAAGGCGGTGGACACGGCCGCCTCTCTGGCAGTCCGCTTCTTAAAACTCGGCTTTAAAGTCGGATTAAAGACCCTGACCCAAGAACTCCCGTGCTCCTCGGGGCAGGCTCATCTGGAAAGGTTGCTCTACAGGCTCGCCGTCATAGGACCGGAAAAGACCAAGGGACGGGCTTCCGCCCGGATAAGAGGTTTATGAAGTTTTCGTCTTATATGACCGTCATAACGTGGGTCATCGTGACAATCGGTTTTTCGGCCCTCTGCCTCGTGGAGGAAATCGGAAATGCGTTCCTTGCCGTTGCCGGCGCGCTTACGCTCGCGAGCCTCGCGATAAACTCGAAGACCAAATTCCGTATCTCCAAAACTCTGTTGAACGCGGCCGCGATTCTCGTCCTCGCCTTTTTCGCGCTCGACTACCTTTATATGTCGGAGTCCATAGTCGGCGCGGCCTCAAAACTTCTCTCAATCATAGTGATACTCAAGATCCGCGACCTGAACGCCGGAAAAGACTACGCGCTCCTCTACGCCCTTGTCTTTTTCGAACTGTTGGCGGCCGCCGCCTCGACCGTTAGCCCGCTCTTCTTTCTCGCCCTCGCGCTATTCGCGTCTTCGGCGATATGGGCCATGGCGATACTTACCGTAAAAAAAGACTTTGAAGAAAAAGCCGCGGCGCCCGGCCGCCTGCCTGATTCTGTTTTCGGCAAGGGATTCTTCGCCGCGACGCTCATTGTTTCGACGCTTTCCGTCGCGATAACCCTCGCGCTATTTCTCGTGATACCGAGGATGAGCGCCGGTTTTTTCCAAAGCAAAAGCCTGAATACTATAAAGGTCAGCGGTTTTTCGGACATCGTGGACCTTGGCTCCATGGGGCCGATAAAGCTCGACGACACGATCGTCATGAGAATCCGCGTGACCGGAAGAATGCCCGATGGCTACGCTCCCCGCCTGAGGGGCGGCGTATTCGATTACTATGACGGCGCGAGGTGGAAAAAAACCAAACCGGAAAAGCGAGACGTCGAACGCAGAGGCGTAATGTGGCTCGAAGGCGACGAGCCGCCCGGCGGCTCATCCGTCTTGATGCAGAGAATAACGCTCGAACCTCTGGAAACCGACACCATTTTCGCCATGCCGCGGTGGACGAAACTGTCCGGGGCGTTCGGCAAAATCCTCACCGACGACGCGGGAACAATCTACCTCCCCTCGATACCTTATTCCCGCGTCGAATACACGGTATGGTCGTCCGTTACGCCGTTTAAGGAAGAACCGGACGGGGATATGCCCCGCTACCTCGCGCTTCCTCAAGGCATGGAACGCGTCTCAAAACTCGCCGCCGAGATAACGCGAAACTCGAAGGACGACTCGGAAAAGGCGAAAGACGTGGAGGCGTATCTTAAAAAAAACTACTCCTACTCGCTCGACCCCGGGCTAACCCCCGGCGTTCCGCCCATCGAAGATTTTCTCTTTAACTCGAAGTCGGGCTATTGCGAACATTACGCCACGGCCATGGCAATGCTTCTAAGGGCAAAAGGCGTGCCCGCGAGGCTCGTAACGGGTTTCATGCCGGGCGAGTGGAACGCGTTCGGAGGATACTTCATGGTCCGCCAGAGAGACGCCCACGCGTGGGTCGAGGTTCACGTGAAAGGCGCCGGCTGGGTGACATTCGACCCGACGCCCGACGCCGGAATAACCGCGCCCGGGCGGTCTTCGGACCTATCCCTTTGGCTCGACTCGCTTCGCATGAAATGGACGAGATACGTGATAAACTATACCTTCGCCGACCAGATCTCCATCGGCATGGGAATGGAGAAAAAGGCGAGAGACCTGCAAAAGACATTAAAAGACGCCTTCGCTTACCTCCGGACCAAAGGCGCCGCGGCGAAAGAAAAACCCGTCGCTCTCATCCTGTTCGTTTCGGCAATCATCTTGGTACTCGCCCTCGCGGCCCGCATCGGAAAAACCCGGCCAAAGAGCCGTAAAACTCCGGAATTTTATAACGAGATGCTCAGGGCATTGAAAAAAAGAGGCTTCAGGAAAACGCCTCCCGAAACCCCTCTTGAATTCGCGGAAAGAACCGGCCTCGACGAGGCGCTGGAATTAACGCTTATTTTCAATTCGATAAGATACGGGGGAAGTCGGCTTACCGATGAGACACGGGCGGAAACTTTGAGACTTTTGGCGGCTCTTAAAGGCAGGGTAAAAGGCGGAAGACAGAGTAAAGGGTGAAAGGGCAGACTGCAGAAATGTTTTTTCTTTTGTCATTCCCGAGGTTTTAATCGGGAATCCAGACGCCGTCCCCGCTAAAGCGGGGAGCCATATAAAATGTTTTAAAGACAAAAACATGGATTCCCGCTCAAAAGACTGCGGGAATGACAAAAAGAAACAGACCTATTCCCTGTCTTTTACCCTGCCTTTTTCAACCCGTCCGCCAGAGTTTTTAGTAAAACCTTAAACTCTATGGGCTTGGGCACGTAGCCGTCGAATCCCTCGGCCATTATCTTTTCCCTGTCCCCTCGCATGGCCGAGGCCGTCAAAGCCACCACCGGCACGTGCTTAAGCGCTTCGCTTCCCTTTATGAGTTTGGTGGCCGCCACTCCGTCCATCTCCGGAAGATTTATGTCCATGAGAACTATATCGGGCTTTTCTCTTAACGCCGTCTCAACGGCCTCTTTTCCGCCGCAGGCCTCTATCACGGCGTAGCCGTGCATGATTAAGACCTCTTTTACGAGGACCTTATTCATCGCGTTATCCTCAACGACCAGCACCACCGGTTTTTTGATCCCTTTCGCCGCCATTAAACCTCTAATATTTTCACGGCATTGCCGCCGTGTTCGTAAAGCGCCCTGACCTTATCCTTCAACTCGTCGACAACGCTCGAAGTCGCGCGGGTCTTGACGCCGCAAACGCCTATGCTCGCGGTAAGCCCGCCGGAACCGGAAAAGAACTCGCAACCCTCGACCGCGACCCTTATTTTTTCGGCGACCTTGCCGGCCTCCTCGACGTCTATGCCGGGAAGTATCACCGCGAACTCATCCCCTCCGTAACGCGTAACGTAGTCGGCCTTTCTCAGGTTATGGGCAAGAAGCCTCGCCACTTCCGCCAGAGCTTCGTCTCCCCTTACGGCGCCGTTCGAACGGTTAAAATCATTGAACCCGTCGATATCCACGAACATCAGCGAAAACGTGTGTCCGTACCTCTCGCATCTCGAAAGCTCCCGCGCGAGGCTTATGTCGAAAAATCTCCTGTTGAAGAGTTTAGTGGTGCGGTCAACGAGGTTCGCCCTCTCGGGGTAAAAAAGTTCGAGGAGCCTTATCTCCGAGAGGAGGTCTTCCTTGGAAAAAGAAGCCTTCTTGATTATCTTCTTTATGCCTGTTCCGAGCCTTTCCTTGTCTTCGGCGGTTATCTCCTTTGCCGTGAATATTATAATCGGTATGTCCTTTGCCTCGTGATATTCCTTGAGCCTGTCGCACACGTCGAATCCGCTCATGCCCGGCATCATGAGGTCCAATATTACGAGGTCGGGGTGCTGCTCGACTATCATCTTGACCGCGGTCTTCCCGTCGGATGCCTTGATTACCGAGAACCCCTCCTTCTCCAATATGTCTCCCATAAGCGCGAGCACCTGCGGCTCGTCGTCCACCGCGAGTATCGTCATCTTCTGGCTCTTGGTCTTGGTGGTGAAACTCAAACGCCCGAGAGTCTGGAGGAGCCTCGTCTTATCCACGGGCTTTTCGAGGTAATCCACCGCCCCGAGGGCAAAGCCTAATTCCTTGTCGTTCGTCGCCGACACGATGACGACCGGTATGTCGCGCGTCTCGGCGCCGCGCTTGAGTTCCTTCAAGACCTCCCACCCGTCCATCTTCCGAAGCCTTATGCCCATCACTATGGAAAAGGGCTTCTGCTCCTTCGCCTTCCGCAGGAGTTCCGGGCCGTCGTTGGCCATAATCACGTCATACCTATCGCCCGAAAGATACACCTTAAGGAGATGATTCAGCCCATCGCTTTCGCTCGCGACGAGTATTACGGGCCTCGACGCCTCCATCACGTTGGAAACAAAGACGACCGGCTCGGGATTGAGAGACGCGACTTCGACCTCTCCGGGCTCCTGAGGCACGGTAACGATGAACTTGCACCCCTTGCCGTGCTCGCTCTCCACCCTGATGTTCCCGCCGTGCAATTCGACGAGCTTTTTCGTAAGAGCGAGCCCGAGTCCCGTGCCGCCATGCTCCCTCGTAATCGAAGCGTCAAGTTGCTCGAACTCCGTAAAGAGTCTTTTGATGTCCTCTTCTTTTATTCCCATGCCGGTATCCGTCACCTCTATATAGAAACTCTTGCCGACGGTCATGCCCTTGGGCTCTTCCTTAACGCCCCAGTCCACGATGACCTTGCCGTCCTCGACATTGAACTTCACGGCGTTCGAGAGGAGATTCAGCATTACCTGCTTGAGTTTACTCCTGTCGGCGGTTATCATGATGGAGGCGCGCGTTTCCTTCACGTCTATCCCTATATTCCTCTTGTGGGCGATGGGCCTTACGCTGCCTACCGCGTCCCCTATGAGTTCGGAGACGGAGAACTTCTCCTTCGCGAGGTCCATGCGGCCGGCCTCTATCTTGGAAAGGTCGAGTATCGAATTTATGAGATGCAACAGGTGAGTGCCGCTCGCGTGTATGAACTTGGAGTACTGCGTCTGCTTTTCGTTCAACTCGCCGAACGACTTTTCCTGAAGGAGTTCCGAAAAACCTATTATGGAGTTGAGCGGCGTGCGCAGTTCGTGAGAGACGTTCGCGAGGAAAAGGGTCTTCATCCTGTTGACCCTCGAGAGTTCCTCGTTTTTGTCTTCAAGCTCGGCCTTCTTCTGGGAAAGCTCGCTGTTGGCGGCCATCAACTCTTCGGTCCTGTCCTCGACCTTCTTGCCTAAAGCGCTATAATACTCCTCCAGCCTCTCGGCCATCTTGTTGAACTCCAAGGCGAGTTCCCCTATTTCATCGCGGCTCATGACGGAGGCCGGCCGCGAGAAATCGCCGTGCGCGACCCTTTTCGAGGCCTCTTCGATATCGAGTATGGGCTTTATTATGGAACGGCTCAATACCGTCCACAGCCCCCCCGCCAGCATTATGGCCAACAACGTGAAAGCGCCGGTGAGTACCGTGATGTCCCTTCCGAGATTCTGGCTTTCCTGATAAGCGGCGGCGGCGGCGAGCCTCTCTTCCTTGAAAAGACCCTTCAACGAATGCATCGAGGCGTTAAACTGCCTCTTGCCCTCGTCGCCCGCGAGCGCTTTCGCCTTCTCGCTTTTCCCTTCGTTGGAGAGATTGAGCACCCTCATCTGCACGTCCCAGTAAAGGATAGTCTCCTTCGCGAACTCGTCCAGAAGTTTTTCGGTGTCCTCGCGAAGCCCGTACGCGCCATATTCGAGTATAAGGGAGTTAACCTTGTCCATTCTCTGGATAATTGATTTATCAAAAAAGTCTTTGACTCCCCTGTCCGAGGATATCACGTGCAAGAAGAGTTCCTGATGCTGGATCAGGAGCTCTTTTTCGACGGCTGAAAGGATTTCCGAGCGTTGGAAGTTATTCTTATACATCTGCTCCGCGACATTCACTATGCTTATGGCGTTATACAGGCCGAACGCGCCTCCGAGGCCCATCATTAAGAGAAGCAAACCGAATATGGCGCCTATCTTCTTGGATATCTTAAGCGAGTAGAAAACGTTGTGCATCTCCGCGGACTCTCCTATTTCCTGTTACTATGTAGGGCAACCCTTTAGAGCCTGCCCCCGCAATCTTAAGCGGGGGGTTGCGGTTTTATGCAGGGCTAAAGCCCTGCCCTACGTTTTTATTTTGTCATTCCCGAGGTTTTAATCGGGAATCCAGAGTCTTTTTATAAATGCTTTCCCTGGATTCCCGCTCAAAAGCTTGTCCCCGCAATCTTAAGCGGGGAACTGCGGGAATGACAGAATGGGCAGGGCTGGAGCCCCGCCCTACGAAAAGAAAAAGACTCCTTATGTCTACCTACGTAGATTGCCGTTCCTTGACGCTCATCACGTCCTCGTAAAGAAGCGCTATGTTGCCTATATCCCCTCCGGCCTCGAAAACCGGGAAGCTCCTTATCCTGAGCCTATGTCCCGCGGCGCCCCCCCTGCCCTTATATTCAACCGTGAACTCGACGGATTGCCCCTCGTAACACTTCTTTATAAACCTCATAAGGTCCTGACTCTTGAGCGTTTCGTCGTCGAATATGCGGTAGTTGCCGACGAAGTCGGAGGCGCCCCCCCCTCCCATCTGCTTCTTGAACACTCCGTTGGCGAGCACGCACATGCCGTTTGTGTCGAAGACGGCCGCGCCGAACGGCATCTGATGTATGATTTTCTCGAAAAACGCCTTCGCGTTGAATTCCTTGAAAAATACCTCCGAATACGAAACCGCGACCCCCATGCCCCCCGTAACCGCCTTCAGGAAAAGCAACTCGGCTTCCGTAAGGCTCTTGGAATTCCTGAACGCCACGCCCAGTAACCCCCCCACCTCCCCGTCCCTCATTATGGGAACCATGACGAAGGTTTTCACTCCTTCGGATTTTAAAACGTCCCTGAAGCCGCCTTCCGGATATTCCTCGAGCGAGCCAAACACCAACGGAGCGCCCGTCGCGCACGCCTCGAAAGACATCTCGTTAACCGGCAGGTCTTCGCCCTTGTAAAAAAACGTCTTCGAACACCCGTTGGAAAATTTAAGACGGAACGATTTTCCTTCCTTCAGGAAAACAGCGACGCAATCCGCGCCGATGGCGCCGTATATCTCCGCTATCGCGGCCTTGAAAACCTCATACTGCGACAGCGTCGCGCCGACGGTCGAGGTCATGCGGTTTGCGGCATTCAGATACCCCGCGTATTTCGCGGCCTCTTCCGCCGCTTTATCCGCCCTGCGCCCGTTTTCTTCCGCCGCGCTCGCGAGACCGCGCATCGCGTTGTTTATGCCCTCCGCCGCCCGGCCCAACTCGCCGGACAGGTTCACGGGAAGATTTTCCTTGAACCCGGAGAGGAACGCTTTGTCCAATAAGGCAAAAAACTTCTTTACCGGCACGAGTACGGTTGCGATAAAAAATCCGCCCGCGCCGATTGCCGCGAATATGGACAGCAAAATGGCCGCGAAGACGGTATCCCTCTTCTTTATGGCGGCAATATCCCTTTGCTGAATCGCGTGTTCCTTGAGCCTTTCGGAACTTTCCGTCAGGAAAAAAGTCGCGGTATCCGCGGAATTATGGACGAGAAGCATCGCCTCGGCGCTCTTCACGTTATTCAGCGTCGCCACGGCGTCCAAGACGACCTTCCACTGCTTCAGTATTTCGTCCCTTAGGCCAATCGCTTCGCGATTGCTGGAGAATACCACGTCGAAATAAGGGTCTTTAAGGAAATTCACGGAAGAATTAAGGCGCTCTGTTTCGGTAAAGAGCTCCCCTACCCTTTCCTTTTCGATGTTTCTCGCGATGACGTTTATGTCGAGGAGGTATTCGAATTTGAGGATTTCGGCATTGAAAGAGGCAAGATGGTTTTGAAGCCTGTCATACTCCGCGACACCCTTTGTCTTCCCCAAAAGAAGCCACGAATCGAAGACAAAAAGAAACAGAAACACGCCGAGGAATATCACGAACTTCGTGACTAATGATTTATCGGTTTTTGATTTAGGCGACGAATTGCTCATGAATCATCACCCCCTCCCGCCTCAGGCGGGACGGCTTTCCGGAAGATTGATGTTGAGAAGCATTTCCACCCTCTTCCTGAAAGCCGGGACATCCAGCGGTTTCCTCATGCAAAAATCCGCTCCCGTGGAAAGCACCTTCTTCGCGTCCTCGTCCCCGTACGCCGTAACCGCGAGTATCACGATGCCTTTCGTGGAATTGTCGCTCCGGAGCCTCCTGCAAACCTCGAACCCGTCTATCCTCGACATCCTGATATCCAAAACGAGAAGGTCCGGCTTGAAGGTGCCGACCTTTATAAGCGCGTCATACCCGTCCGAAGCGGTCATTATCTCGTAAGCGCCGTTAATATTGGCCTCCGAAGAAACGAGCACGTCCTTCATCAATTCCAAAACCGCCGGCTCGTCGTCAACAATGAGGATTTTATATTTTTGAGGAAATATGTCTTCCGTGAGGTGAAACCTGTACTTGGAAAGAAACGCGCGAAACTCCTCGCTCCGCACGCGGTAGTGGCCTCCGGGGGTTCTGAAGGCAATGAGCTTGCCCGCGTTAATCCACTTCTTGACCGCGTTTATGGTAACGTGGCTCAAAGAAGCTATCTCTCCGGTGGTATAAAACTTTTCGTTTTTTATCATATGATGAAATATCGCCTTCCCGGCCGCCGGCGCCGCTTTTCAACATCGGCGCATAAGATTAACGCAAGCATGCGCATTGACCGATGCGTTGGTATTGAAAAATGCCGCCGGGAGCCAATAACCCGTTATTATTAAATACTTTATCCTTAACCGGCAGGTAAAGTCAATTTTTTTATCAATAGGACGGAAATGCCGTTCATCAACCCTTAAGAACTAAGCAGCGCAACGCGCCTTTCTCCTCCCCTTTACAAGGGGAGGCCGGGTGGGGTAAAAAATGGTTTAAGCCAACCACCTCCCCCTGCCCCTCCTTATCAAGGAGGGGAGTTAAAGACGCAAGTTAAAACATTAAGGGCGCAGAGCCTGTCCCCGCAATATTAAGCGGGGAGGTCACCCCTGTCCTGCGGACAGCACAATGAATTAATAAGCCGCGGCGGTTAGCATACATCGACGCAAGTTAAAACATTATGGGTCAAGAGCTCAGCCCTTGCCCCAGTTCTCGCCGATTGAGATATTCACCTTTAGCAACGCCTTGAGCCTGACAATCCCCTCCATCTCCTCCCTTACCACGCGTTCCACGTCCGGAATCTCATCAATGCGGACTTCAAAAACAAGCTCGTCGTGTATCTGAAGGAGTAACTCGGAACAAAAACCCTTTTCGAGAAATCTTTTATGTATGGCGACCATCGCGGCCTTTATTATGTCCGCCGCCCCTCCCTGCACGGGAGAGTTTACCGCTATCCTCTCGCCGAGCCTCACGGCCTGTTCGCTCGTCGAGGCGAGTTCGGGCACGTATCTCCGCCTTCCTAAAAGGGTCGTGGTGTATCCGAGTTCCCTCGCGCTTTCGATCGTTTTTCTCACGAACTCCCTCACCCCTTTATAATGCTCGAAGTAGGCGTCAATGTAGGCCTTCGCCTCGGCAATCGGCACGGAAAGTTCCGCGGATAACCCGTGCGGCCCCATGCCGTATATGATGCCGAAGTTTATGGCCTTGGCCCTTCTTCTCATCTCGGGAGTCACGAGCGAGGGCTCCACGGAAAAAACCTCGCTCGCGGTGCGCGTATGCACGTCCTCGCCGGCCTCGAACGCCGAAAGAAGCAAAGGGTCTTCCGAAAGATGCGCCACGAGCCTCAACTCTATCTGCGAATAATCGGCCGAGAGGAACTTTGAACCGCTTGAAGCGATGAACGCCTCCCTTATCCTCGCGGCGTAGCCGCCCTTTACAGGGATATTCTGAAGATTGGGGTTAGAGCTCGAAAGCCTGCCCGTGGCGGTAATCGTCTGGTTAAAAGACGTGTGAACCCTGCCGAAAGGATCCATGAGCGCCAATATGCCGTCAACGTAGGTGCTCTTCAATTTGGCCCATTGCCTGTAGGCGAGTACGCGGCCAACGACCTCGCTCTGACCGGAGAGCGCGGTCAGGACGCCCTCGTCCGTCGAGAAACCGGTCTTGGTCTTTTTCGTCGGTTTCAGGCCGAGTTTTTCAAAAAGAAAAACCGCGAGCTGTTTCGGAGAGTTCAGATTAAACCCATGGCCGGCAACCTCGAAAATCCCCTTTTCCAGAGAATCCAGTTCCTTTTCCAACACCGAAGAAAGGCGCAGAAGCGCCGCCCTGTCCGCCTTTATTCCCTTAATTTCCATGCCGGCGAGTATCTCCGTTAAAGGCATCTCGACGTCGAAGAAAAGCCTCTCGCACCCCTCGGAGGCAAGCCTCTCGCGCAAGACTTCGACCACCCTCGCGAGAGCGGAAAGCTTTTTGGAAACCGGACTCTTTTCCCCGACCCTCTCGCCCAAATATATGTGGCACGCGGTTTCGAGCGTATGGGAAGACGACGCCGGATTTAAAAGATACGAGGCAACCGAAGCGTCGAAGGAAACTCCCTTAGGACTTATCCCTGACTTTAAAAAATACAAAAACACGGCCTTGGCGTCGTCCGAAATCTTTTCGATAAGAGGGTCTTCCATAAGTCGCTGAAGAGACGGAAAAACCCTTTCTTTAGCCGCCGCCCCCTCCAAACCGCCGGCGCAGGGCACATAAAAATAATTGCCGCCTTCGAAGTCATTGCCAAGCCCTATGCCCGAAACCTCGCCGTCCTTATTCTTTTCCAAAATAACGGCGGCAATCTTTCCTTTTGATAAACGCCTTATTGCCTCCTCCGCCGCCTCAATTGAAGTCAGAAACGTTACCGCCGCTTCGATTGTCTCCTTTTCAGGCACCAGTTCCCGCGCCAACTTCAAGAACTCCAGTTCCCCGAGGAGTCTTTCCAACTCGTCGTAATCAGGTTCAGCCCTTTTAAAATCCTCGAGGCCGCACTCTATCGCGACGTCCCCGGAAAGCACGGCGAGCCTTTTGGAAAGAACCGCGTCCCCCCTCTTCTCCTTAAGCAGTTCTCTTAACTTTTGAGGCTGAACCTCTTGTATTCGTTCGTAAATATCTTCGATTGAGCCGAACTTGCGCACGAGTTTCGCCGCGGTCCTCGGCCCCACTCCCTTTACGCCCGGTATGCCGTCTATCTGGTCTCCGGAAAGCGCCATGAAGTCCGCCACCAGTTCGGGCGGAACGCCTATTTTTTCCTCGACCTCCGCCCTTCCATACACCTTGTCCTTCCCGTAATCCAAAACCACCGTATCGCCGCGAACAAGCTGAAGCATGTCCTTATCGCCGGTTACGATGACGATTTTAATTTGCTCCCCGGAAAACTTCTTGGCTAAAGCGGCGATGAGGTCGTCCGCCTCGAAGCCGCTCATCTCGACGGATTTCACGTTGAAGGCCTTGGTAAACCTCTTTATGTAGGGTATCTGAACGCTTAATTCGTCCGGCATGGACGGCCTCTCGACCTTGTAATCGGCAAAAAGTTCGTGCCTGAAAGAAGGCCCCTTCACGTCGAAGGCGATTGCCATGTAATCGGGCTCGCGGGTCTTGATTATCTTCCTCAAGGTCTGGATAAAACCGTACGTGGCGTTCGTGGGCAGGCCCTTGGAAGTGGCGAGGCCGGTGATTGCGTGAAACGCCCTGTATATGCAGGACGAACCATCTATTATGAGGAAAGTTTTAGTCATGAATGAGCCTCTCAGCCTTCCGACGGCACAATGAATTAATAAGCGCCTGTGGCGCGCATCTTTCTCCTCCCCTTTATAAGGGGAGGCTGGGTGGGGTAAAAGCAGGCTCAAGACAACCTCCCCCAACCCCTCCTTGTTAAGGAGGGGAGTTAAAGAGGCAAATAAAACATTTCGGGTTAAGGGCGGAGCCCTTGCGTTGACACAAGGGAAAAGCCCCTGTATACTTCGATTATGAAACGCGCCCCTTCGCCCTTCGACAAGCTCAGGATGCTCGGGACAGGCTTAACGCTTATCCTTACGATTGTTTTTTCTTCGCCTTTTACCCTCTACGGGGCTGATACCGCGGCGTCCGCCGCTTCTTTAGCCGAAAAATTTTCTTCGGAAATGTCGCTCGCGCTCAAAGACATGGAAAAAAGAGACGGCTTCGACGAATACAAAAAAGAAAGAACCGTCGCGAAGAAGAATCTCGCGGAACGCCTGAAAACCATCGGCTGGACAATCGAGCCGGGTAAAAGAAAGAACTCTGCCATAGCGAAACTCTTGGACGACTTCGCGTCGCGAGAGGCGGACTCTCTTGCCGGCCTCGCAAGGCTTGCCCCTCCGGCCGATGAAAAATACATAGCCGCCATGAAACAAGAACTGTCGGCTCTCAAGAAAAAGATGTTACAGGAATTGGAAGACTCTTTCAAGAAAGAAGAATCGGAAAAACCCCGCCGGAAGGAAGGCCCTCCCGTGCCCTCCGTCGACGCGTCTCCTTTCGAAGACAACGACAAGGGCATTTACAACAGGTAACCGACGCCAATCAAAATCCGTCCGCGTCTTCGAACGCGCCGATTACGTGCTCGACCCGCGCGTCCGAATCGCGGTGCGTTTCTATGCTCACGACGTCGAACCTCGCGTTAAGACCCTTGGCAAGGCCTTCGCGGCGTTTCGAAATATAATCCTTCGCGACCATCGCGAGACGCCTCATCTTCCTCCGCCCTACCGCCTCCTTTGCCGAGCCGTAGCGGGCGCTCCGTCTTTTCTTTACCTCCACGAATACGAGGGTTTGGCCGTCCTTGGCGACTATGTCCGCCTCCCCGTAGCGGGTTCTGTAATTCCTCTCAAGTATCTTGTAGCCTTTTTTTTCGAGAAGCCTTACCGCCTCGTCCTCGCCGGATTTGCCGACAGAGAGCCTCTCCTCCGGCCTATCCCGATCGCAGTCGAAGGAAGGGTTTTCCTCTCCTTCGCCCTTCGACAGGCTCAGGACGCTCAGGACAGGTTTAACTTTGAATTTGAGAAACTCCCGGAACATGGTAATTAACCGGCCTCTCCGCGCGCACCGCGTTCCCGCGCCGGAGCGCGGGAACGATAACGCCGCAGGGCAACCCTCCGTCCGCCTCAGGCGGACGGAAGGGTTGCGTCTTTATGCAGGGCTAAAGCCCCGCCCTACATTCATCGCGCCGACCGCAAGCAAAAGTCTTTCTGTGCACGGGCGAGCGTCCGTATCGAAATATGGCCGCCATGTGAACTTCCGTTCCGTAGCCTTTATTGCGGGCAAAATTATACTCGGGATAGATGGCGTCATAAACCTTCATTATATGGTCCCTCGTGGTCTTAGCTATGATGGATGCCGCCGCTATGCTCACGCTCAGGGAATCCCCCGCCACGACCGCCTTTTGCGGAATATCCAACGACGGGATGACAAACCTTCCGTCCACCAATGCGAAGTCCGGAGCGACGCCCTTTTCGATCAATCCGCCTATTGCCTTTGCCATTGCCTTAAGAGAGGCGTGGTGGATGTTCACCTCGTCTATCTCGTCCTGCCAGACTATGCCGACTCCGACGGCAAGGGCGCGGGCGAATATCTCCGGCGCGAGCTCAATTCTTTTTTTGGGGGACAGGGCTTTGGAATCTTTTATTCCGAGATTTAAGGGAAGTTCGCGAAAGATTACTGCGGCCGCGACCACAGGCCCCGCGAGAGGACCCCTTCCGGCTTCGTCAACGCCGGCTATGAGCTTATATCCCGTTGCTCGGGCTTGCTTTTCGAAAAGGTCCACTCGAATGGTTCCTTTCCTTATGCTCCGCTCTCAGCCCTTCAGGGCTGAGCTACAAAAAAAATCCCGCAACCTCTCCGGTTCGCGGAAATGGTTGCGGGGTCCTGCGGACAGTCCGCCTGAGGCGGATGAATTGATAAACACCGACGGTATGCGTGCCGC
>DASRUI010000039.1:0-34807 GCA_035655515.1 Thermodesulfobacteriota bacterium | reverse complement strand
TGATTACGGGTCGCGCATAGTCATCTCGTCTTTTAATGATTACGGTGAGGTGGCAGCAGCCTATGAAGCTCGCGCAAAGGACAAATCCGTCCCGACCGATAGGGTTAAAAAGCTTGCGAATGAGATTGTTGCTGACGGCGTGAACAAGAGCGAGACGGCACGGCTCCTTTATAATTGGGTATCGAAGAATATTCGCTACGCGGGCAATTGTATAGGCGTCGGTTCCGTGGTGCCGCACGATACCGATATGATACTCGACAACCGCTTGGGCGACTGCAAGGACCATACGGCTCTCTTGCAGGCCTTGCTCTCCGCAAAAGGGATAGAAAGCACAGCGGCTTTGGTCAACCACGGCAATAGTTTCAAGTTGCCGCCGGTCGCGACGCCGGATATCTTTAATCACGTGATAAATTATATTCCGAGTCTCGCTCTTTACCTTGACTCGACCTCGGAGTATACCCCGTTCGGTCTGTTGCCGCTCGGCGAATTAGGAAAGCCTACGATCCATACCGCAAAGTTTGACGGCATCATGCATATTAAGCCTTCGGACTACAATCGAAATTCATCTTATATGAAAATGACGCTCAAGATTAATAAAGACGGCTCGGCTGACGGAGAGACCTCTAATGAAGAGAAAGGCATATTCTCGGGCGCGGTTAGAGCGGCGTATTCCATGTTGCAACCGAATATGGAGGATAAGGTTATGCGAAGCATGATTGCCCGCAACGGATATAAGGGGAGCGGAAAGATTACGAAAGGTGATGTTCATGATATGTCGGACGGTTTTATTTATGGAGGGTCATATCATATCGATAATTTCATTAACATACCAGGTCCCGGTGCTATTTTTGTTACTCCGATTATTCCGTCTGCCATTCCCATAGTGGCGTCGTTCGCCATATTGAATGAGCCGGAGCCGAAACTCGACCACGGTTGTTTTGGAGGCATTTCTACGGAGGAATACAGCATATATTTTCCGGATAATATCAGGGTTATTGCCTTACCTAAGGACATTCATATCGGATCAGATAAGGTAACCTATGATGCGACCTACAACCGAAAGGGCAACGTTGTTACGATCGTGCGAAAGGTTACGGATAAGACGGCTAAAAGCGTTTGCAGTCCCCGCGAGATTGAAGAATCCAGAAAAAGTGCAGAGACGATATTAAAAGATACGCGGACGCAGATTATTTATGAATGATATTGCGCGCAACGACTACAACAGAGGATACCACCTGCGCATAGCCACCTTTAATGCCGATACAGGCATGGGGCAGGAGTGATTGTCGGGTGGGCTGCGCCCGCCGTTTACAGGATTGAGTATTTGATGTTTTGGTGGCAAGCCACCCTACAAAACCGTCATCTTCCTTTCGTTTAACTGACCTCCCAAATCCCTTGACAAAACTCCCCAAATATACTATAAGTTATTTTCCTGAAAAATAGGGTCTGGATTCCCGCTCAAGAGATTGCGGGAATGACAAGATGTTCTCCGCGACTGACGGAATAAAGGTGGGTTACCACCGGGGAGCGGGGACTTAAAGCACACACCATAGCCGACCGTCTGGGCAACGAAAACGAAAGCGGATGTTTGACATGTTACTTTCTTTTCTTGTTCAGGCGTTTTTTTGTGCCTAAGGCGCGGGACGTCTGTTTATATATAGAGCGGCATTATTCCCCCTCACCCCTTCGACTTCGTCCGCCTCGGGCGGAGGCAGGCTCAATCCTCTCCCACAAGGGGAGAGGAGGAAAAGAACCGGATTCCCGCGACCCATGCTTTTGCATGGGTACCCCGACCTTGTCCCCGCAATCTTAAGCGGGGAACCGCGGGAATGATAAAATGAGATTGCTTCGTTTCACTCGCAATGACAAACGTTAAACCGGAGGCAACCATGTCCATGAAGATTATGTATACGCTAACCGACGAAGCGCCCGCTCTGGCGACTTATTCCTTGCTCCCCATCGTCAAGGCGTTCACAACGGCCGCCGGCATTGATGTCGAAACAAGGGATATATCTCTCGCCGGACGCATCATAGCGAACTTTCCGGAAAACCTGACGGACAGTCAAAGAATACCGGATGAACTGACGGCTCTGGGTGAGCTTACGCTTAAGCCCGAGGCCAACATAATAAAACTGCCGAATATCAGCGCCGCCATTCCCCAGTTGAAGGCCGCCATAAAAGAACTTCAATCGCAGGGTTACAAGGTCCCTGATTATCCTGAGGAGCCGAAGAACGACGTTGCGAAAGAGATTAAGACTCGATACGGCAAGGTCCTTGGAAGCGCCGTCAACCCTGTTTTAAGGGAAGGAAATTCGGACAGGAGGGCGGCGGTATCGGTAAAAAATTACGCGAAGAAGAACCCGCATAAAATGGGCGCGTGGTCTGCCGACTCGAAGACGCACGTGGCGCACATGAAGAGCGGCGATTTCTACGGCAGCGAGAAATCCGCTACTGTTGCGGAGGCCGGGAATGTAAAAATCGAGTTCGCGGGCAAAGATGGAAAGACGGTGGTGCTTAAAGAAAAGACGTCTCTTAAGGCAGGCGAGGTCATAGACGCCTCGGTCATGAACCGGAACGCTCTGCGTAAATTCTTCGACGAGCAACTCGAAGACGCGAAAAAGATGGGCGTGCTGTTGTCTCTCCACCTCAAGGGCACGATGATGAAGGTCTCCGACCCCATCATGTTCGGCCACGCTGTTTCAGTTTTCTTCAAGGACGTTTTCGAGAAGCACGCCTTGGTCATGAAAGAGTTGGGCATTGACGCGAATAACGGCCTCGGCGACCTTTACGCTAAAATCGCGAAATTGCCGGAAGCCAAAAGAGCTGAGATTGAAGCGGACATCAAGGCCTGCTACAAAAAGCGCCCCGAGCTCGCCATGGTGAACTCGGATAAAGGCATCACCAATCTGCACGCGCCGAGCGACGTCATCATTGACGCCTCCATGCCCGCCATGATTAGGGAGTCAGGTAAGATGTGGGGCCCGGACGGCAATCTTCACGATACAAAGGCCGTGATACCCGACAGATGTTACGCGGGCGTATATAAGGAAACAATAGATGATTGCAAAAAGCACGGCGCCTTCGACCCGAGAACAATGGGAACTGTTCCGAACGTCGGCCTTATGGCGCAAAAAGCCGAGGAATACGGCTCTCACGACAAGACATTCAAAGCCCCGGGGATTGGCACGATTCGCGTTATTGACGCCGGAGGCAAGACGCTTCTTGAGCAAACTGTCGAGGAAGGCGATATCTTCCGCGTGTGCCAGACAAAAGACGCTCCCATACAGGATTGGGTGAAGTTAGCCGTTACAAGGGCGAGGGCGACAGGAACGCCGGCTGTTTTCTGGCTGGATAAAAACAGGGCGCACGACTTGAGCATCATCGAAAAAGTCGAGCGCTACCTGAAGAACCACGACACCAAGGGTCTCGACATAAGAATCATGACTCCGGTGGAAGCCACGCGTTTCTCGCTTGAGCGCATAAGGCAGGGTAAAGACACTATTTCGGTCACGGGCAACGTGCTCAGGGATTATCTCACCGACCTCTTTCCGATTCTGGAACTCGGCACCAGCGCGAAGATGCTCTCTATCGTGCCGCTTATGAACGGCGGCGGGCTTTTCGAGACAGGCGCCGGCGGCTCGGCCCCCAAGCACGTCCAGCAGTTCGTTGAAGAAGGGTATCTGAGATGGGATTCGCTCGGCGAGTTCCTGGCGCTCGGCGTATCGCTTGAACATCTGGCCAATACGTTCAAGAATAAAAAGGCTCAGGTCTTGGCCGACGCGCTGGATAAGGCAAACGGCAAGATACTGGATAACAACCGCTCGCCTGCCCGCAAGGTCGGCGAACTGGATAACAGGGGAAGCCATTTTTACCTCGCTTTATACTGGGCCGAGGCGTTGGCCGCTCAGAGCGAAGACAAGGAACTTCAGACGCGTTTTGCCAAACTTGCCAAGGCGCTTGGAGATAACGAATCGAAGATTATCAAAGAGTTGAACGGCGCGCAGGGAAAACCTCAGGACATCGGCGGTTATTTTCACCCTGACCTCGAAAAAATGGTAAAGGCAATGCGCCCGAGCGCGACTTTTAACGAGGCGTTGGCGGCTATCTGATAATATGTTACATGCTACGACGTGATAGGTATTTGTCGTAACATGTTGATTTATTTGATAAAGAATACCGGAGGTATCAGCAATGCAACTTACGGGATTATATTGGGGGCAAAAACTTTTAAAGAAAGTCGAGTTCCCGGTGGCCGAGGTCTTAGGGCCGGAGGCCAGCGTTGACGAGATAAAAGAACTCATAAAGAAGTGCGGCGAGGTCTTCATAAAGCCCGTATTCAAGGGCGGGGTGGGCAAGAAGGGCAAGGCCGGTTTAATCGGCAGGGCGAAGGACATAGCAACGGCCTTACACCATAAAGAGAGGCTCTACTTCGTGGAGCACAAGTTCGGCAACAGCGTCGCGAAGGCCGACGGAGTAACCTTCGAAGGGGCGGTCCCGGCCAAGCACGAGGTTTACTTCTCCTTGAACGATTCGACTGTTTTCAGGGCTCCGGCTATGACCATCTCCCATTGCGGCGGCGTGGACATAGAGGAACTTCCGAAAGAGAAGATTGTGCAGGTGCCTTTCGACCCGTGCACCGGCCTTAAGAGCTACCACGTGTCCAACGCCCTTGACGAGCTTAAGGCTCCGAAGGACATAATAAGCCCTCTCGTGCAGAACCTCCCGAAGTTGTGGACGCTCTACAATAACTACGGACTGAACCTTCTTGAATTGAACCCCATAAGGATGTCCACCGCCGTTCCCGGAAGGCTCGTTCCGGTGGCGTGCGACATCAAGGCGGCCTTCGATATAGACGACCCGGCGTGGAAAAGGCTCGATATCCCGGCGCATCTCTTCGCCTCGGATTATTCGGAGTTCGAGCAGGAGATAAACCGGCTTCGGACGTATCAGGGGCAGAGCGACGTCTTCGTCATGAACCCGAACGGAACCATAACGGCCCCGACCTTCGGCGGAGGGGCGAACGCCCTCGTAACCGAACTTTTGGGAGAGCGCGCCACCATATCGTCGGACTTCGGCGGAAATCCGCCCTACGAGAAGATGTTCCAGATATCGAAGATAGTCTTCAAGTATTGGCTCAAGCAGTCGAACGTGCTTTTTATAATCGGAGGCAAAGCCAATAATACCGACATATATGAGACGTTCCGCGCCATGGCCGACGCCCTCCGGGATTACTTCCAGCAGTACGGCCCCACGCCGCTCTTCGTCGTCATCGGCAGAGGCGGCCCTAACCTCATAAGGGGCATGGCCTACATGAAGGAAACGCTCGACCAGCTCCGGCTCCCGTACCGCATATTCGGGCACGACAGCGCCATGAGCGAGGTCGTGAATTACGCCCTTGGCATGGATAAATGGATGGAAAAAGAAGGCAGGAAAAAACTGTCCGAAAAGATTCTCGCTAAAGGCGTTTAGGAATATTCAATAACCGATTACCGATTACGAGAGGGCATATGCACAAACAGGGCGTCAAAAAGTTTCCGTATTACGTGGGCGTGAATTCTCTGGCCGACATAGCGACCAAGGACGATAGGGTCTGCGTATTGAACATCCTCGGCACCGAAAGCCGCGCCGTTACGCCGGTAAGCCACGAGTTTTCCGGCGGCAATATTGTTTTCGGCACAGGCCCGGGCCGAAGCGGGCAGGTTCTCGAAACCAAAATCGGCAACATCCCCGTGTATAACTCGGTCGCCGAAGCCATAAAGGCGGGGCATAAGTTTAATACTGCCGTCATATACCTTCCTCCTTCGGGAGTAAAAGACGGAGTGTCGGAGGTCGTAAAGTTCAATCCTGACTTGAAGAAGATAATAATACTCACCGAGAAGGTCCCTATGAGGGACTCATCGATTATAAGGGCCATAGGGCAGGCGAACGGGGTTGATATTTTCGGAGCGAACTGCCTCGGAGTGGCGGACGCGTGGAATAAGATCAGGATTGGCGGAGCGCTCGGCGGCAGCAAGCCCTCCGAATCGCTCGTAAAGGGGAGCATCGCGCTATTCTCGAACTCCGGTAATTTCACGACGACCATCGCGGTCTATCTCCTTACGAACGGCTGGGGAACCACGACGAGCATATCGAGCGGCAAGGACGTTTACGTGCAGTGGTCTCCCGCCGAGTTCTTCAACGCCCTTCATAACGACGGCAGGAGCAAAGGCGCGGTAATCTATACCGAGCCGGGCGGATATTACGAGAGCGGGCTTGAAATCACAAAGCCCACCGTCGCGTGCGTGGTGGGAAGGTGGAAGGCAAGGCTTACGAAGGCGTGCGGCCACGCCGGAAGCCTCGCCGGAAGCGGGGACGACGCGGCGGCCAAGGAAAAATGGTTTATGCGGTACTTCGGCGTGAACGACATATACACGCCGGAAAAGCCGGTCTTCTCGAAAAAGGGCGCGGTCGTTACGAATATCGCCCACATACCGGAGGCCCTTTCGAAGGTTATGGCGCTTAACGGGATAAAGCCTGATTTCGAGTCAAAGGGAAACCTTTCCCTTAAGTGCTGGCTCGCGAACAACTCGACAATATCCCTTCCGAAAGAATTAGACGCGCCGCAGGTCAAGGCCGTGTCTCCTTATGACGAGCAGATAGAAACGCTCTTGCGCCAGGTCGGGGCCCAGTATCCGAGGCAGTCCATGAAGGACTGTAGCGGCGCCTCTTTCATGGACCCCGAGACTCAGGTTACCAAGATAAACGGGGTTTCGGTGATGGACGCTTCCAAAAAATCTCTTGAAGAAAATCTCTGCCTCTCGCTTCTCAAGGGTTATCCCGACGAATACGAAAAGAATCTTGTGAACGCGGCTTTTAACCTTTACGTAAACCTCCATAATGACCCGGCTCTTTCGGCCGCCGAGGCCGCGAGGGAGGCCGGAAATTCCCCTAATACCGCCGTGTCTTCGGCCGTTGCCATAGAGGGCAAGGGCAGGGTAAAGGCGGCGTTCGACGTATCGCGGATTTTGTTTGAAAAATTCCAGCATTCAGGGCTTAAGAACGCAACGGACAAATTCGATTATAAAGACATACTTAACTCTCTTACAAAAGAAGAGAAGGCTCTTTTCAAGGCCGGCACGATTGACGCTAAAACCAAGGTCCTCATCGAGAGGATAGAGGAGCTTAAGAAGAACTCCGTATTCGTCAATTTCGTAAAGGCCGCCGCCGGAGGCAAGCCCTCGACCGACGCGCTCTTTTCAGCCGTCTGGATGACGCTCGGGTGGGCGCCTCTTATGAGGAAGGAAATCTCCAAGGCCACCATTATCGCTCTTCCGTGGCACTCAAAGGTGTTTTCAACCATCGTCGGAGCGAGCGTTCCTTCGGAGAAGCACACGGAAAAGAAATTTTTAGGAATGGACGCGGCCGAACTTATAAAGAAAAAGAGCTTTACCGAGGTGGCCTTTGCCGCGCTTGTCGGGAGGGAGCCTTCCAAGGACGAACTCGTGGAGTTCTCCATGCTTTTGGGGCTTATCATCTCTAACGGCCCCGGCACCATATCGGCGCAGGGCGCGAAGGGCGGAGTCAGCGCCGATGGCCCGGAAGACCCGCAGAGGGTGCAGATAAATAAGGCGTTCATCGGGTTTTTGACTCACACCGGATTCGCCCACGGCGGAAACGGTTACGAGGCCATAGCGTTTCTCATAGAGCGTTTCAAGGAAAAGGGGCTCAAGGAACCCGGCGAAAGGGGACACGGCATAGACCTTAAGGCCGTCGCCGACGCCTACGCCGATAAATACAATAAGTACAAGGCCGAGCAGAAGGCCATAGGGAATATCGAGTACGCGAAGATACCCTGCGTGAACCACCCTGTCTTTAAGGGCAAGCCCGTCAACTACGACCCGAGGGAGAGGTTCGTGAGTTCCCTTTTCGAGGAAAAGGGAATATACAACGTGTTTCTGGATTTCTACGGGAAGCTCGTAACTTCCCTTTTCGAGAACAAGGTTACGACCAACGTCTATTGCGTTAACGTTGACGCGGTCATAGCGGTGATACTCCTCAAGATGCTCTGGAAGCCTTTCATAAAGAAGAGCATAACCGAGGAGGAGATAGAGAGGGCGGCGTTCACGATATTCCTCTACGGAAGGATGATAGGTTGCGCCGCCGAGATAGACGACCACATAAACAGGGGCCGCAACATGGATACGAGGACCGCGGCCAGTAAATGCTCTTACGTGATGTAAGGCGGCGTAAAGGCTGTTGAAAAAGTCCGGCTACCGCGTTGTCTTTGTCGCTCGTTATTGCGGCGTATTATAAATACGCCGCATTCCTCTCTCCTCGACGCCTCGGGCACACATTGCGAAGCAATGGGTCGCGGAGCTTTTTGAACAGCCTGAGGAAGCATGATGGTTTGCCGACACCCCGGAGGAGATAAAATTCCTGCCGGGGTTTTCATTTGACAAGACATTGCTGTTGGTATAATTTATATATGAATTCATAGCGGCCGGTTAAAACATTGCGGGCGCGGGGCTTGCCTCCGCCTGAGGCGGACGGACGGCGCAATGAATCGATAAGGTTCCGCGGCGCGCATGGAATAGAGCATATTAAAGCATTGCGAGGCAGGCGTCACGCCCGCCCTGCCTTAAAAATAAACCGGAGGTGCTTATTACTTATGGGACTGCCGTCATTTTTCAAAGAAAAAAAGGTTTTGATAATTATCATAGTTGCGCTTGTGGTGGCGGGCGTTGCCGCGTTCTTGTTTTTGGGAGGAAGCCAACCCGCGGAAGAGGAAGAGGTCGCTGTTTCAACGAGGGTTACGATACAGGCCCCCGAAGTCCCTGTTCAGCCGCAGGAGATTATACCTGAAAAAGCCGCGGAGGTTCCTGCTCCGGCGCCTATGCCTAAGGAAGTAAAGAAGGAAGTCAAAGAGGTTCCGAAGGCCGAAGTCAAGGCAATGCCGGCAAAGGAAAAGAAGCGCGCGCCAACGGCGAAGAAGCCTTCTTACAGGCCGTGGGTCATAAACGTGGCTTCTTTCGGCACAAAGGCTCAGGCCGATGAACTGAAGAACGCGTTAAAGAAAGACGGCTATAAGGTTTACACCACCGAGTTTTTCAAAGACGGCGTAAAGTGGCACAGGGTCAGGGTAGGTTTCTACAAGAGCGAGGCCGAGGCCGGAGGCGTTTCAAAGAAGATAGCGTCTTCTTACAAGTTGGCGAAACCGTGGGTCGTGCGGCCCGCAACGTCCGAGACCGCGAAATACATGAAGTGATTTCAGGGCAGGGTTAAATCTTAAAACGGAATAAATCAGACCCGGGGTAACTCCCGGGTTTTTAATTGCCCGAGAATGGGTTTATCTTTATTTTATTTTCTATTTGTTTTATCCTTGTTTCCCGTTTGACAACGTATGATTTAGGGGTTTCCGCACGCATAAAATGACTTGACCGAAAGGTTGTATGGCCTTAAAATACATAAATAATACCGAAGGTTGAAAAGAAGGGCAACGTGAAAGACAGGTATGTTTTCATAGAGACGCTGGGATGCCAGATGAACGAGAGCGATTCGGCGCGGATGTTCGAGTTTTTGAAGGCCGATAACTACTTGGCCGCGGATACGCCTGAAAAAGCCGACCTCATATTCATAAACACGTGCTCCGTGCGCGATAAGGCCGAGCATAAGGTCTATTCAGTTGCCGGAAGATTCAAGGGGCTTAAAAAAGACAACCCGGAACTTATATTCGGCATAAGCGGTTGCGTGGCCCAGCAGGAGGGCGCCGGGCTTTTTAAAAAGATACCCCATCTCGACATGGTTGTCGGCACGGCCAACATACACAGGCTTCCGGCGCTTGTCAACGAAGTCAGGGAAGGCAGGAGAAAAGTAGTCGAGACCGGTTTCTTTAACGAAATAAGCGTTGACGAGTATCCCCCGGAAGGGCTTACCTCCGACGGCGTAAAGTCATTCGTCAGCGTGATGCGCGGGTGCGATAACTTCTGCGCTTATTGCATAGTGCCGCATGTCAGGGGCAGAGAGGCGAGCCGCCCGGCCGGTGATGTGCTTATTGAGGTGAGAAACCTCGCGAAGAGGGGCGTAAAGGAAGTAACGCTCGTCGGCCAGAACGTCAATTCTTATTCCGGGGGCGTCAAATTTACGGAACTCCTCAAGATGGTATGCGCCGTTACAGGCATAGAGAGGGTCAGGTTCGTGACGTCTCACCCGAAGGACATGTCGCTTGAACTTATCCGCGCCTTCGGTGAAGAGAAAAAACTCGCGCGGAGCGTGCATCTGCCGCTGCAATCAGGAAGCGACAGGGTTCTCGAACTCATGAACAGAGGCTACACGGTCGAAGGCTACATGGAAAAGATAGGGCTTTTGAAAGACCTTTACCCGGATATTTCAATTACGACCGACATCATAGCGGGCTTCCCCGGAGAGAGCGACGAGGACTTCATGAAGACCATGGACGCCGTCAGGAAGGCGGAATTCGACGGCGTTTTTTCTTTTAAATATTCGCCGAGGCCCATGACGAAGGCGGCGTCGTTTCCCGGACAGGCGGACGACGAGACCAAAAAGAAAAGGCTTTGGGCGCTCCAGTCCGGGCAGAAGGAGATTACGATTAAAAAGAATTTCCTCCTTGAGGGCAAAACAGCGGAGGTGCTTGTCGAGGGAGTAAGCAAAAATTCGCCGGATGAACTTGTCGGCAGAACGTCTTGCGGAAGGCTCGTAACCTTCCGCGGCCAAGCCGGTCTTACGGGCAACATTGTCAGGGTGAAAGTCGTTGACTCTTGCGCTAACTCGCTTAAAGGCGAATTTCTTGCAAGGACGGAGGTGTCGAAGCCATGATGGTGGAGATGAAGGTAACGGGGCTTACGGCGGATCCGTTCTCCAACGCGCCGGTGCTTCTTTTGAAGGATACGGCCAATACCCATACCTTGCCCATATGGATAGGCATACTCGAGGCGAGCGCCATAGCTTCGGTTTTGGAGAAACTAAAGTTTTCGAGGCCCATGACGCACGACCTCATGGTTGATTTCCTGTCTTCCATGAACGTGAGGCTCGTAAAGGTCGAGGTTAACGACATGCGCGACAACGTTTATTACGCGACTATCCACATGGAAAAGGGGAGGCACAGTTACGCGGTGGACGCGAGGCCGAGCGACGCGATAGCGCTCGCGTTGAGGACAGGGGCGCCGATATTCGTGGACGAGGAAGTTCTCGGCAAGTCGAAGATAATAGACCTGAGGATAAAGGAAGGAAAGACGCCGGAGGAGCATGAGTCGAGCTGGATTGAATCGCTCGAGAAACTTTCTCCCGAGGCGTTCGGAAAATATAAAATGTAGCGCAGGAGCCGGGGCGCCTGGTTTCTCCGGCGCCCGTTAAAGACATGGAGCAGGCGAAAAAAGACATCCCGGAAAAGAAGTTCTCGCTTCTTGACGAGTCGAAAAAGATTTTCGAGAGCCGTTTCTACGACTCGTTTTTCGTAGGCGAGTACGGCAAGCTCGAAGGCGTGCGCTCGGAAAGATACGGGCTGCCTTTTTCCGTGGTAGTACTCCACATCGATTCTTTCTACGGCGGACAGAAGGTTCCTCCCAAGAAAGACCTCCTCGAGTTTTTGAAAAAGCTCGTCACCACCGTCTTGAAGGTCATAAGAAACTGCGACGTCGCGGGAATGCTCGAAGATAAAAGGATAGTCATCATACTCCCGCACACGGATTATTTCGGGGCGCTCATAACGATAAAAAAGATCTCCAAGGCGCTTGAGTTCATGACGACTCAGGGAGAACCTTACGCGTCCATAATCTATTCTCACGCCAATTCCCCGAAGGATGCCAAGGGCTACGGGGAACTCGTCTCCTTCGCTTCGAAGCGCATTTCGGAGATAAGAGAGTCCCTTTGGGAACGGATGAAGCTCAAGAACAAGTACTTTTGGGAGATCATGGCCCTGATTACGGAAGAACCCCAACAAGACTTCGAGCACGCGATATTCGAGACCGGGACGAACGGAGCGTTACAGAATAATTTCATACAGAAGATAAACGAGATTATAGTTCAGGAGATCGCGAGGCGTCCCGGGAAAAGGGGTCTTCTTTATATAGCGGCCAAGGAAGGCGTCTCCAGCCAGATTATAAGGAAGTATCTGGAAGCCATACCGAAGACCTCCACGAGGGTATATCTCGTCGGGTCAGGAGGGAAAGATTCCGCCTCCGAGATAAAGAACGCGACCAACATAAACATAAGCGACGCGCGGTTCGAGAACAACATGTTTACCTTTTATCTTAACGAAGACTCCGCTTACGCTTTAATCTGCAAGGAAAACTGGGGTGAGGCGCTCACCTGTTTTCACACCTCGGATCCGTATTTCGTCGAGGGAATAATAACCAAATTCCAGAGGGATTATTCCCTTCAGGAGTATGTCTGATGGCCGGCAAAAATATAATCCTTGTGGCGCTAAGGGAAAAGGAAGAGCGCGATAAGTTCGTGAAATTCCTCGACGGCAAGGGGTTAGATTCTCTTTCCGTCGGCGACGGCGCCAAGGCCATAGAGGTCGCGCTTAAGGAGGCCGTTTCTCTTATAGTGGTTGACCTGGCGTTGCCTGTCATAAGCGGGGAGAGGCTTTTTCAGATACTCAAGAATAATCCCAAGTCCTCCAAGATACCCTTCATATTTCTTTCCGACACTCAGGTGGAAATACGCGGCTTCAGGGTGGGAACCGACGTCTTTCTCATGAAGTCTTTCAAATGGGAGGAAATGTACGGGCACATAAAGAGGGTCGAACTCAGTAAGGGCGCCGATTCCGGAGGCGGTAAGGACATACAGGGCAAACTCTCGCAGATGTCGCTCGTCGATATACTCCAGATACTGCATTTCAACAAGAAAGAAGGCGAACTCTTCATAACCTCCGACGATAAAGCGGCCATTGTTTACATAAAGGACGGCAATATCTATAACGCCTCTCTTGGCGAGGTTGAAAGGGAAAAGGCCCTTTACAGGCTTCTTTCATGGAAAGAGGGAACGTTCGAATTCCATCCGACCGCCGTTACGACGCCGCAGCGCATACAGAGCACCGCGGGGAACCTCCTCATGGAGGGGATGAGGCAGCTTGACGAATTCGAGAAGGCGCGGGCGCTTTTTCCCGAAGGCGATTCCGTATTGAAAACCAGCATAGACACCGCGACCTTGCCTAAGGGGTTGAAGCCCATAATATACGAGATACTTTTCCTCATCGAGTATTATCCGAGGGTGAACGACCTTGTTGACCATTGCTCTTTTCCCGATTACGACGTCTTCAAAACCCTTTCGAGCCTGCTTACGAGGCGCATCATAGAAGAGATAAAGAGCGCGCCGAAGACTACGATTGTGTCGGAGGAGTTCGTAAGCCCCACCCTCGCCATAAGGGTGAAGGAGAAGGTCATAACAAGATGGGCGGACATGCTGAGCGTCAACTTCGGCAGGTTTTTCCTCACGGCCGCGAACCAATCGTACGTAAAGGATTTTATGATGGCGTGCAAGAACCTGCCGGATTTTTCGGTCGACAGGAAACTCGCCTCGTCGTCGAGAGACGCAAGCGAGAACACATTCGGAGAGGTGGGTTCCCTTCACCTTTACGGGGACATGGATGTCGTGCTTTTTTCCGTTCCGGCCTCGGGCGGCATGGGGCCGTTTCTGAACGCCTTCATCACCAATCTCATAGGCATGGCGGTCATCTGGGGCGACGAGGACGATGAAGCGCTGAAGGAATTCGCGAACACAAGGAAAGAAATAACATCGAGACGGAGGATTCCCGTGATTTACGTATACGCGGGCAAGGCCGCGCTCGGCAAGGAAGCGGCCATTAAGTACAGGCACCTCCTCAATATAAAGGCCGACGAACCGATATTCACGCTCAGCCTGACCAAAGAGTTCGCGTATAAAATATTTCAGGAATTATTCGAAGAACTGGTCAGGGAAGATTACATATCAACCGGAAGTTACGCATGATAGACCTCCACACGCACACCTTCCATTCGGACGGGGCGCTTGTTCCGTCCGAACTCGCGGCAAGGGCATTTGCCAAGGGCTATGAGGGCTTGGCGATAACCGACCACGCGGATTCTTCCAACATTGCCGACATAGCGGGAAAGCTCATAGCCTTCGCCTCAACTTTTCCCGGGGACGCGGGCATAAAAGTGGCGGCCGGAATCGAGCTCACCCATGTTCCTCCTTCCCGGATAAAGGCGCTCTGCGAAAAAGGAAGAGGGCTCGGCCTTGGACTTATAGTGTGCCACGGCGAAACCGTCGTGGAACCCGTCATGAAAGGCACTAACGTCGCCGCGATAAAGGCGGGCGCGGATATTCTGGCGCATCCGGGACTTGTTACCGAAGAGGAGTGCGTTCTGGCGAAGAAAAATTCCGTTTTATTCGAGATAACGGCGAGAAAAGGGCACAGCCTCACGAACGGGCACGTCGCGGCCATGGCCAGAAAATACGGCGTGGGACTCGTTCTCAATACGGACGCCCATTCGCCGGAAGATATAATAACGGACGAGTTCGCGTTAAAGGTCGCGCTCGGCGCCGGCATTACCGAGGTTGAATTCGAAAGGATGAAGGAGAATGCGAGAGTTCTTTTTGAAAAGGCCCTGTTATAACGTTGGTTTGTCTTTGGTTCTGTTTTTTATTTGCGGTTGCGGCGCAAGCGGCGGCGGCGCGGGTCTGCCTTCGGATTCAAAGTGGCCTACTTATCTTCACGACGCCGGAAGGAGCGCGTATTCGCCCGAGAGAATTCGTTTCCCGGCCGTAAGTCTTTGGAGCAAGAAGATTAAGCCGTTCTTTTCGAGCGGCAAAGGATTTATCGTGTCTCCGGTTATTTTAAACGGCGTGATTTACGTTGGTTCAGCCGGTAAAAGGTTTTACGCCCTTGACCTTGAAACAGGCGGCGCCGTTTGGTCTTTCAAAACCGATTCGCCTGTGGAGGCCCCGGCAAGCGTTGATGAATCGAGGGTTTATTTCGGAACATCGGAGGGAACCTTTTATTGTCTCGACAGGAATACAGGCAAAGAACTATGGAAGTTCAAGGCGCGCTCCGAGGCGCATTCGGCTCCCACGCTTCACAACGATTACGTATACCTGACGCCTGCCGACAACCGCGTCTACGCCCTTAAAAAAGAAACCGGGGAGAAGGCGTGGACATACACGCACAATTCCGCTAAATTCGTGTTTTCGAGATTCAATAATTCAGCCGCCGCGGAAGGAGACTCTATCTTCGCGTTCTTTCCCGACGGCTACATGGTTTCGCTCGACGCGGCGAACGGCAAAGAATTATGGAAGACCTCTGTTCTTACCGAACCACTTCCGTCCGCCGAAGTTCGGAGGACTCCTCTTGCGGGAAGAGCCGAAGACGGGAGGGTCTACGCCATAGACGCCTCGGGCATGGTTACGGCGTTTGACGCGAAGACAGGGAAGGAACTGGTAAGATACGGCGTTGAGGACGCGGCAGACTTCGCCTTAGCCGGAGGAACTCTTTTCACGGCGGGAGGAGATTCAATAACCGCCATGGATGTCTCTACCGGAAGCGCGCTTTGGAAGGCCGATGTTTCTTACGGAAAGCCTTTATTTTTGGCGGTCGCGGGCGAGCATGTCTTTATAATTTCCAATCACGAGAGCGGGATTTTCGGCACGGATTATTGGAAGAGTTCGGCCGGATACGCCGAGGCATTTCTCGTCAAAAACGGCTCGAAGGCGTGGGGCGGCAAGATAGGCCCGGCTCTCGGAACCGCGCCGGCCTTGGCCCAGGGCCGAATGGCCTTGGTAACGCCGGAAGGCCGGCTCATGGTTTTGGGTTCCAAATAAGGAAATACCCCGAGTTCAGCCGGATATGGAAAAAAAACTCAACATAGCTTTTTTGTGGCATATGCATCAGCCCGTGTACAAGGACCCGGCGAGCGCCGAGTATGTAATGCCGTGGGTGCTCTTGCACGGAACGAAGGATTACCTCGACATGGTATCCGTGCTCGACGATTTTCCCGGAGTGCGCCAGACGTTCAATCTTGTGCCGTCGCTCATGGAACAACTTTCGGATTACGCCTCGGGCAATGCCTCCGATAAATACAGGAATATAAGCCTTAAAGACGCCGAAGACCTCTCGGAGGCCGATAAGACCTTTATCCTCGAATGGTTTTTTCAGGCGAACTGGGACAATATGGTCAAACCAGTTCCCCGGTATTGGGAACTTTTGAGAAAACGCGGCTTTTCCTCCAGAAAAGAAGACATTCATGATTCGGTAAGGTATTTCACGGTCGAGGACTTCCGCGACCTGCAACTCCTCTTCAACTTCGTATGGATAGACCCTTCCATAAGGGCGCGGGACGAGTTTTTGAATGCCCTCGCGCTTAAGGGCAGGAACTTCACCGAAGCCGATAAAAAATACGTCCTTGATAAACAGATAGAAATCGTAGCCGCGATTATTCCCAAATACAAGGAGATGAGGGACAAGGGAGCGATAGAGATAACGGTGTCTCCTTATTATCATCCGATATTGCCTCTTCTCTGCGACAGCGCTTCCGCGAAGGTGGCGATGCCTTCGGTGTTGCTTCCGAACGGGATGTTCAGGAATCCGGAGGACGCCTCGGCGCAGTTAAGAAAAGCCGTGGAGTTTTACGAAAAGACTTTCAACGGCCGGCCGTCCGGCATGTGGCCCTCCGAGGGCTCCGTGAGCCCTGAGGCCGTTTCCCTCATAAGGCGCGAGGGGCTGGAGTGGATAGCCACGGACGAGGACATACTGGCCTTGTCAACCGGCCTATCCGTCGCGAGGGATAAGGAAGGGCATCCCGCGTCAAACGCTCTTTATAAGCCTTATTTCGTTGAAACCGAGGATGGGACAATAACGATTGTATTTCGCGACCGCGTGCTTTCGGACCTCATAGGGTTCGAGTACTCGAGGTGGGAGGCCGAAGCCGCGGCCGACGATTTCATTGAAAGGCTTGCGAAGATACGCGCGCTTACGGACGAACCCGAAGAACATATCGTGAACGTAATACTCGACGGCGAGAACGCGTGGGAGTCTTATAAAAACGACGGCGGGGATTTCTTGAGGGCGCTGTATTCAAGGCTTTCGGAAAGCGAAATCTTTAAGTGCGTTACGGTTAACGAGTTTCTCTCTTCCCTGAAGAGTCGCGAGCCGATTAAAAGCCTTTTCAGCGGTTCGTGGATTAATCATAACTTCAAGATTTGGATAGGGCATCAGGAGGATAACGCGGCGTGGGACCTTATAAGCGACGCGAGAAAGGCCTTGGGCGAATACACTTCCAAGGCATCGGGCGACGCCGTTGCTTCCGAAAGGGCATTAGAGGCGTGGAACGAGCTCTACATTGCCGAAGGGAGCGATTGGTTCTGGTGGTACGGGGACGATAACGCGTCCTTGAACGACAGGGAATTCGACTGGCTCATGAGGGCTCATCTCAAAAAAGTTTACGAACTCATCGGAACGGAGCCTCCGCAGATACTCGACATTCCGATTATAGCCGAGGAATGTTGCTATATCCCTCCCGTTATACCGATAGGCTTCATAAATCCCGTCATAGACGGCGAGGTTACCAATTATTTCGAGTGGCTTTCGGCCGGCAGGATAGAGCCGGTAAGCGTGGGAGGGGCAATGCACAAGGGGGCGGGACACCCATCGGCACGGGTCGTGACGGAAGAATTTTTAAGGGACGTCGTTTACGGTTTCAATTTGGAATCGCTTTTTTTGAGGCTCGATTACGTAAAGGCCGTAATGCCGTACGAAAAGGAATGGAACTTCACGATAAATTTTATTCACCCTTATCCCATGAAGGCCGACGTTATCGTGAAGGGTGATGTTGCGAAGGGGGTTTTCTCCTTAAAGGCGCAAGGCGGCGACGGATGGGTGAAAAACGGCGCCATGGACAAGCTCGCCGCGAAGAGTTGCGTCGAGGCGGCCATAGATTTCAAAAAGCTCGGAGCCAAACCCGGGGACGAGTTAAGGCTTTTCATAGACGTCCTCGCGGGCGGCGCGCAGGAGAGATGGCCGGTGAGGGGTTTCCTTTCCGTCGAGGTTCCGGCCGAGGATTTCGAGGCGCAACATTGGGTGGTGTGAAGATGAAAGCCGACCTTACCCCCGCGATGAAGCAATACGTCGAGATAAAAAACGAACATTCCGACGCCGTGTTGTTTTTCAGGATGGGGGATTTTTACGAGATGTTTTTCGACGACGCGAAACTCGCTTCACAGGTTCTCGGCATAGCGCTTACCTCACGCGACAGGGAGAAACAAATCCCCATGTGCGGGGTGCCGCACCATGCCGCCGCCTCTTACGTCGCGAAACTCGTGAGGGAAGGCCACAAGGTGGCGATATGCGAGCAGGTCGAAGATCCCTCCGGGCAGGGCGGAGTAGTGGAGCGAGCCGTTAAGAGGGTCATAACTCCGGGCACGGCGTTTGACGACGAGCTTCTCGAATTCAATTCCAATAACTTCATTGCCGCGGTAACCGGCAATGAGGCTCAATACGGACTTTCCTGCATGGACGTCACGACCGGCGAGTTCGGGATAGTCGAGGTATGCGACGAGCGAAGCCTTATTGACGAAATAAAAAGGCTGAACCCCTCGGAACTGCTTATGGACGAAGGATTGTCTCTTGAACGGAGCGCCGTAAATAACGGGAGCGAGGCTTATTCTTTTAAAAATGTCACCGTCCTTCCGCCGGTTTCTTTTTCGATAAAGAGGGCTTACGAGAGGCTTGTTTCGCATTTTAACGTAGCCTCGCTCGACGGGTTCGGGTGCGCCGGGTTCACCTCCGGCATAGGCGCCGCCGGCGCATTGCTGGATTACGTAAAGGTTACCCAAAAGGCGGAACTCAAGCACGTCCGGAAACTCCTCCCTTACCTGACCGGAAATTACCTTTTCATGGACTACGCGACGAGGCGAAATCTTGAGATAGAGCGGAACTCGAGGACGCTCGACCGGAAGGGCACTCTCCTCGAACTTCTTGACATGACCGGCACGGCCATGGGAGGGCGCAAACTCAGGCGCTGGCTCTCCAATCCGCTTAAAGACCTGCCGGAGATCAGAAGGCGCCTCGATTCGGTGGAGGAGTTTATTGAAAGACGCTCCGAGAGGCGCTCTATCGCCGTGGAATTGAAATCGGTTTACGATTTGGAGAGGCTCGGCGCGAGGGGTTCAATCGGAATGGCCGGGCCGAGAGACCTTGTGATGTTAAAGACGTCTCTCGCGAAGATAAAGGCGATAAAGGGGATTCTCAAGGTCTTCTCCGCGGAACTTTTAAGCGAGGTCCGCTCGTCCATAGACGAGGCGCATGACGTGGTCTCGCTCATAGAGCGCTCGATTGTCGAAGCGCCTCCTTTCGCGACCAGAGACGGAGGGTTCATAAAGGACGGTTATTCGAAAGAGCTGGACGAACTTCGCGAAATAAGCCACGGAGGAAAAGATTGGGTGGCGCGCCTCGAGGCGGAGGAAAAGAAAAAGACCGGAATATCCAACCTGAAGGTCGGCTATAATAAAATATTCGGTTACTACATAGAGATTACTAACGCTAATTTAAAGAACGCGCCGCAGGACTACATAAGAAAGCAAACCCTCGTGAACGCCGAGAGGTTCATTACTCCGGAATTAAAGGAGTGGGAGGCTAAAATACTCGCGAGCGAGGAAAAGGCCAGGGCGCTCGAATTACAGATATTCACCGAGGTCGCCTCCGGGATTTCATCTCACATCGGAAGGATACAGGCGACCGCCGATGCCCTGGCGGTTCTCGACGTTCTCTCGTCTTTCGCCGGAATATCCGAGGAGATGGGCTACGTAAAGCCCGATATGACGGACAATGACGTCTTCATCGTGGAAGAGGGCAGGCATCCGGTGATAGAGAAAAAACTTTCCGGCGACTTCGTGCCGAACGACACCCGTCTTGACACCTCCGGAAATCAGATTATCGTCATAACCGGCCCGAACATGGCCGGTAAATCCACTTACATAAGGCAGGTCGCGCTTATGGCGATAATGGCCCATGCCGGATGTTTCGTTCCGGCGAAGAGGGCCGTCATCGGGGTTATGGACAAGATATTCACGAGGGTAGGGGCGTCCGACGACATATCGCGGGGGCACTCAACCTTCATGGTGGAAATGAGCGAGACGGCGAACATACTTAATAACGCGACAAGGAAAAGCCTCATCATATTGGACGAGATAGGGCGCGGCACCTCCACGTTCGACGGCCTCAGCATAGCGTGGGCCGCCGCCGAATACATACACGACAATCCCGGGCTCGGGGCAAAGACCCTTTTCGCCACTCATTACCACGAGCTGACAGAGCTTTCCTTGACAAAGGAAAGGGTCAAAAACTATAATATGGCTGTTAAGGAATGGAACGATAAGATAACCTTTTTAAGGAAGATAGTTCCCGGCGGCGCGAGCAGGAGCTACGGAATCCACGTGGCCGAGCTGGCCGGACTGCCTGCCCCCATAATAGACAGGGCCAAGGAAATCTTAAGGAATCTCGAAAGCGGGGAGCTTACCGAAAGCGGCATGCCGAGGATAGCGGGTGGGAAGAATCAGCCCGGACGCCGCGGCGCGGATATAGCCGTTCAGCTCGCCATGCCGGTTGTGGACGTTCCTAAAAAAGATCCCGTAAGACGCGAACTTGAAAAGATAGACATTACGGGCACGACGCCGCTCGAAGCCCTGTGCGTGCTCAATAAACTCAAGGAACTCATGGACAAATGACGTTAAAGGCAAAAATATTTTTCATCATGTCGGTTTTGTTTCTTATTCCCGCTATCGGCGGCTCTTCCGCGCCGCGGAGGGAAGTCAATGAAATACGCCACCGGTCATGGCCTAATTACACGAGGGTTGTCATAGAACTCGACGGAAAGGCGGAGTACGCCTTTCGTCTTCTTAAACAAGATGAATCCATAAATAAACCGCAACGCCTTTACGTTGACATAAAAAATTCCAAGCTTTCGGCGGGCGCGGGCAATCCGATACCGGTGCACGACGGGCTTCTTAATTACGTCAGGGCGGGGCAATATGATAAAGATACCGTCCGCGTGGTGCTCGACATCGCGAGCATTAAAGATTACAAGGTATTTCCTCTGTCGGGCCGGCCGTTCAGGATAGTTATAGACGTCATGGGCGCTAAATTCAAGGAAGATTCCGAGGCGAAAAAACCGGCGTCGGACGGCTCTGCCGGCACTGCCGAGGCGCCCGCGTCCGTCGTTCCTCCCGTAGGGACTCCTTCGGAGCCTTTGGTTGTCGAAAAACCAGCGCCTCAGGCCACCAAGAATATTTCGAGAATAAAAACGATAGTCATAGACGCCGGGCACGGCGGCAAGGACCCCGGCGCCATAGGCAAGAAGGGGCTTAAGGAAAAGGACGTAACCCTCAAACTCGCGAGGATGCTTCGCGACGAACTCAAGAAGAGAACAAATGCCCGGATAGTGCTCACAAGGGACAGCGACGTATACGTGAGGCTCGACGAGCGCACCGCCATAGCCAACAGCAAGGAGGCCGATTTATTCGTGTCGCTGCACATTAACGCGAGTCCTAACAGGAAGGCGTCCGGCGTGGAAACGTATTATCTCGGTTCTTCTCAGGATGAAGATTCGGTCAGGGTGGCGGCAAGGGAGAATTCCGCGTCAAAAGAAGAGATGGAAGACACCCTCAGGTACATACTTAACGACCTCGAAAGGGCGGGAAACCAACAAGAATCCGTAAGCCTCGCCGCCACGATACAGGAAAAGCTCACAGGGGAGCTTAAGTCGGAATACGGCGTGAAGGGCAACGGAGTTAAGGGCGCTCTTTTCTACGTCCTCGTAAACTGCGATATGCCGAGCGTGTTGGTGGAGGTGTCGTTCATAAGCAATCCGGACGAAGAAAAAAAGCTTCGTGACGGAAAATACCTCGAAAGCGCGGTCAAGGGCATAGCGGAAGGCGTAATCATGTACGCGAACGGCAAGGCCGTCGCCCTCAGGTAAACATGCCGCTATGAACAATACGTCCGTCACGCGAGGACCATCCGACGCGGCTTTAGCCGAAGAGTTGAGACTGCGTCTTTCTTCGGCCTTGAACGAGGTGAAGGCAAGACACGAGGCCTCGAAGTCCGGCATGGACATAACCCGCGCCTACACCAACGTAATAGACGAACTCCTTAAAAGACTCTTTATCGCCTGCGCCCGGGAATTCGGGGTAAACGGCGGAGTCGCCCTTGTCGCGCTCGGAGGTTACGGCAGGGGAGAGTTGAATATTTATTCGGACGTGGACGTGATGCTTCTTTACGGGAAGAAACTCTCTCCCGGGATAGAGGCGCTGACCAAAAAAATCCTCTACGCCCTCTGGGACTTGAAGCTCGACGTGGGATTCGGCATACGGAACGTCAAAGAGTGCGTGGACCTCGCCAAAAACGACATCAAGACCAAGACCTCCCTTCTCGATACGCGCCTTATTTTAGGCGAAGAGAGCCTGCATGAGGAACTTTGCGCCAACGTCCGGAAAAAACTCTTTAGCGGAAAAAACCTCGAAGGCTTTATCAAGGAGAAGGTCGAGGAAAAGGAACTCCGCCACGGAAAGTACGGCGGCTCGGTTTACATACTCGAACCCAACGTAAAGGAAGGCGAGGGCGGATTAAGGGACGCGCATACGGCATTGTGGGTCATGAAGGCCAAGTACGGGGACGAGGCTGACCTTCTCGAGGCGCATATCCTCGGGAAGGAAGAGGCAGGCGCCTTTTCTTCGTCTCTTGATTTCCTTCACTGGGTAAGGAACGAGTTGCATTTCGAGGCAGGGAAGAAGAACGACCAGATGACGTTCGACCAGCAGGAGAGGATAGCGAAGGTTTGCGGCTTCAAGGACTCGGCGGAAGAGCTCGCGGTCGAGGCATTCATGAGGAGATATTATCTCTCGGCGAGCATCGTGCGAAAAACCTCCGACATAATACTGTCGAGATGCGCGCAGCCTCCAAAAAGGCGTTTTCTTCCGGAGAGGAAAACGCGCATAGACGAGGATTTTGTCCTCCTGCGGCAATCGGTGTCGGCTGTCGCGGACGATCTTTTCGAAAGAAAACCCTTCGCGATGATGCTCGCCTTCGAACATTCCAACCGTCTTAACGCCGAGATTGACAGGAGGACGAAGGACCTCATAATGAGCGCCCTTCCGAAGGCGTTGGACAAGGGTTTGAGGACGTCGGCCCCGGCGGGAGCGTCCTTCGTGAATATTCTTAAAAGCCGCCGTCCTTACAAAACGCTCGAAGAGATGCACAGGCTCGGGCTTTTGTCGGCCTGCATGCCCGAGTTCGCGGACGTGACCTGCAAGGTGCAGCACGATATGTACCACGTCTATACCGTGGATACCCATTCTCTTTTCGCCGTGCGCGAAATCGAAAGACTGAGGGACGAATACAAGGACAAGTTCCGGTTTCTTTCGTCGCTCCTCGGCGAGGCGGAGAGGCCGGAACTCCTGATCCTGGCGGTTTTGTTGCACGACATAGGAAAATCCCTTGGCAAGGGGCACGCCGAGAACGGGGCGCGCCTTGTCCCGGTTATATGCGGAAGGATGGGGCTTCCGGAGGACGACGCCAAGTTGGTCGCGTTTCTCGTAAGGGAACATCTCCTTCTCGCCGATACCGCTCAATACAGGGACCTTCATGACGAAAAGCTCGTAATCGGCTTCGCGAAGAGGATAGGGGACGCGGAAAGGCTTAAACTCCTCTACCTCCTTACCTTTGCCGACGTAAGGGCGGTCGGGCCGGAGGTTTGGAGCCAGTGGAAGGGCACTCTCTTTCAGGAACTCTATTTCAAGGCGGCTACGGTTCTTGAAAGAGGCATATTCGAGATAGAGGATACGGCCTTCAAACTCGGACGCGTTAAGGAGCGGATAAAGGAAATACTAAAAGACGAAGTCGGCGAAGGCGAAATAGAAAGCCACTTCGGACTCCTGCCGCCGCGGTATTTCCTCGCTACGCCTGTCGAGGCCGTAGCCGAGCACGTGAAAACGATACGGAGGCTCGCCGTCGAATCGGTGGCTATGTCGATAAGGCAGGCGCCGGAGCGGGAGTACACCGAATTCGTCGTGTGCACGCATGACGTGCACGGTCTTTTTTCCATGATAACCGGCGTCATGGCCGCCAATTCCGTCAACATACTCGGCGCGCAAATTAACACCACGACGAACGGCATAGCGTTAGACGTTTTGCAGGTGGAGAGCGCCATAGGGGAGCTTATAACGGACGAGGCTAAGATACGGAGGATAGAGGCCGGTCTCGCCGACGTCATAACCGGAAAAATCCGCGTCAACAGGCTTGTCGAAAAGATGAAGCCCTCCATACTCGACAGGAAAATAAAACCCAAGGTTCCCACAAGGATAGCCATTGATAACGAGGTCTCCGAGACCTTTACCGTCATAGACATTCACACCGAAGACAGGATAGGGCTTCTTTATAGAATCAGCTCGACTCTGTCGAGTCTCGGCCTTTATATACACGTGGCGAAGATATCGACGAAAGGGGACGCGGCGGCCGACATATTCTACGTAAAGGACATCTTCGGGCAGAAGATAACATGGAGGGAGAAACTCGCGAAGATAGAAGAAACCCTCCGCCAAGTCATAGGGTGAGCATGGCGAAGGCGCGAAAGAAAGAAGTCCCGGCCGGAGCCGATATCGAAGCAATAGCCGGATACCTGAACTCCGTTATCATGGAAAGGGGCCTTTCTTCCAATACCAGAGAAGCGTATGAAAGAGACCTCCTGAACTACGCAGGGTTTTTGCGCGGCGCGGGCAGGGACGCGTTAAGCGCGGGACCGCATGAGATAAGCGCGTTCTTGCTTCACCTGAAGAGAGATTGCGGCTGGGTCGCGAGGTCTTCCGCGAGATGCCTTGTCGCGATAAGGGGGTTTTATAAAAACCTTCTCCGTAAAGGCCTCATCGAGAGGTCTCCTTGCGACATCGTTGATATGCCGGTTCTCGAGAGAAAACTCCCTGATTGCCTCTCCATAAAAGAGGTCGAGAGTCTCTTGAATGCCCCTGAGGTAAGCAATAGATATGGTCTTAGGGATAAGGCCATGTTAGAGACCCTTTATGCCACAGGCCTCCGGGTCTCCGAACTTACAACCCTTCGTTTAAACGACATAAGCCTCCAGCACGGTTACTTAAGGGCTTTTGGCAAAGGCTCGAAGGAGCGGCTTGTGCCTCTTGGTTCGGTTGCCATGGTTTGGTTAAAGAGGTATATGGATTCAAGGGGTGGATTTCTTAAAGGCAAGCGTAGCGAGCACCTTTTTCTTACGGAAAGGGGCGCTAATATGACAAGGCAGAACTTTTGGACTATCATGAAGAACTGTGCTCTTAAGGCCGGCGTCAGGAGGGATAAGGTCAAGCCTCACATAATTCGCCATTCCTTCGCGACACACCTTCTTCAAGGCGGGGCTGACTTAAGGGTTGTGCAGGAAATGCTCGGGCACGCGGATATCTCGACAACCCAGATATACACCCATATTGACAAGGGGGGACTGAAGAAGATGCACGAAAAGAAGCACCCGAGGGGTTAGCCGCCTCCGCGGTGAACATTAGGGATATTATAGGGATATTATGTCAAAAAAAAGGGAGGAGTGGGGTTAGCCGTCTCCGCGGTGAACATTTGACATAATATCCCTTATGCGACAATCACAAATATGCGCTGCAATTGCGTAACGCAGATTTTCATGAATGTATTCAGTCAATTATAACGTTTGTCAGCGTCCGTTTTACGCCCTGTATGGATTGTATTTTCTTTATTACGACGTCTCCCAAGACCTTAAAATTCGACGCAACGACAAGAACGATGATATCGTAAGGGCCGGTAACGATCTTCGCGGATTCCACCCCTGCTATCTTCTCTATAACGTTGCCAACGTCTCTTGACTTGCCGTGGTCGCATTCAACGAACACATAGGCTTCTACTGACATAAATACCTCCCTTGTTATTTTTGATAAAGAGTATTAGGTATTACCTATATCATTTTGAAAAATAAGGAGTTTATCTTGTAAAAAGGCCGATTACACGTGTATGCCGCCCTGCCTGCCCTTGTCTTCCGGCTTAGCGTTGATAGTTTCGCATAGTATTTCCGTTAGGGTCTTGACTACGGGTTATTTCTACAAAGTTTCAGTACTATAGCATATATGTTTTCGTTTCGGTAGTTGAACCGTAATTCACATTCTTTGAGATGCAGGTAAAAGGTTGAGCCGGACACACCATGGAACTTCAAGAGTCTCCTCTTGGCAAACGACCAGAAGGACTCTATTCCGTTACGGGTGTTTTGTTGCCGGCTCCGCGGCGGCCGCGTTTGCCTTTAACCCGTTTGGCTCCGAAGTATGATTCATCTACTTCGACCTCTCCCTTGAAGGGAGATTGTATCTCGCAGAATTCGGCTATCTTTTTTCGCAGAAGGCGCAAATACCGGTTAACGGTATTACGGTTCAACCCGGTTAAAACGGCTATATTCTCAGAGGTTAGATCAAGAGAAAAATGACGCGCCAATTCTCGAAATTTAGCCTCTAAGATTCTCGAACGTTTTACATAGCGATTTTTCATTGTCCTGACTGCACTTACGGTAATTTAAAACGCCTGTGCTATGCAAGACCCTTCCGTTATATCAACGATGTCGCCGGAGTCTGCGGTGATGATATCCATATTTTATCTCGTGTTAATGAGTATCGCTCTTACCGCGTCATTCAGGTTCTTGACCGTAAGGTCGGCCTTTAATCTGAATTGGAAATCGCGTCCGGCGTAACCTGTTTTTACGAGTATGGTTTTGCATCCAGCGTCCGCTCCAGCTTTTATGTCCGATGTCTTATCCCCTATAAGCCATGAACCGCGAAGCCTTATTCCGTGTTCGCGAGACGCCCTTGTAAGCATGCCGATCCGTGGTTTTCTGCAAGGGCATAAAGTCTTGTAACGGCCTATACCTTGCGCCGGATGATGCGGGCAGAAGTATACCCCGTCCACGCGCGCCCCGTAATCGGAAATTTTTTCGAGAAGCGTCCCGGTGAAGACATGGTAGTCCGACTCCGTAAAATACTCCCTTCCTATGCCGGACTGGTTGCTAATTATGATTATCTTGTAAGAAGTCCGCGAAAGGGTCTTTAACGCTTCGAGCGCGCCGGGGATGAAAAAAAGGTCTTCGCTTCTGTAAGCATAGTCGGCGTCTTCGATGATAACCCCGTCCCTGTCTATGAAGACGGCATTTCTTGACGGCATCATGCGGTGATTCTCACTTTAAACGGGCAGCCCCTTCCTGAATCTTTAAATCTACATGTCATATAGTGAGTGTATGGAAACTTCAGAGGCTTGTCAATAATTACGTATTAATATGCGGCAGAATAGTAGATTAGAGCCCGCAGAGGTACCCGCAGGACACTCATAGGTCATAATGGCTATCTATAATAAGTTACTGTTCCGGCGATTGCTAATATCTTCATATGTTGAAATCAAGGCGCTCATGTGCCTGTTGCAATTAAAATCCGCTTTAAATAGCCTATTACCCTTTTCCCCCATTTTCTTGGCCAGTTTCCGATTACACAAGAGTTCATTTATGCGTTGAGTCAGCATGGAGATATTATTCTTGGCTACCAGATAACCGTTCTCCCCGTGTTTCAGCCATGTGGAAATTCCTCCGACATCATAGGCTATGATTGGTCGCATTAAAGACATGGCCTCTATGCCGACCATGCCGAACGGCTCAGGCCAGATTGACGGGACCACAACAACGGTTGCCTTTTTGTAGAAGTCTATGATTTTCTTGTATTCCAGGAAGCCGCTGAAGGTTACCTTCTCCCCTAGGCCGTACCGAAGAGCCGTAGAACGAATATGACCAAGGACGGGTCCTGTGCCGATTATTTGAGCCTGAAAGTCACAATCGAGATGCTTTAAGGCTAACAGGAAATCGTCCAGCCCTTTTTCTTCGGCCACCCTCCCCACATAGAGGATGAGTGGTTTTGTTTCATTGTCAGCAACGGAGAAACTATCTTTTTCAACTTTCACGTAAAGGGGGTTGACAATCACCTTGTCCGCCTTAAATCCATTCCGTACCATTGTATCCTTCATGTGCGATGTGGTTACAAAGATGAGATCGAAACGTTTTATGGCAGTGCGATTTCGCATCCCCATCGCAAGGGTCGCAAGCGATGCCGGTTTGCGAAGGGAAATACATTTTTCCTTTAGGCAAGGCAACCCCATCTTGTGCGTGCAGATTGGCCGTCCCTCCCGGCCTAATAGTTTCAAAAGAGTCGGGCAGACGTGAAAGTAGTCATGGAGGGTTTGAACAAGAGGAACCTTTTCTTTCAACGCGGCGTAAAGAAAAGGATAGCGAGTGTTATTCAGGTGAACGATGTCGATTTTATGGCGGTCTACAATATCCATTAGTATTTTTACGTCTCGCTTTACCTCTCGCAGTGCGGCCCGGTCCGTCCAAAAATTATGCACCGCCGCTTCCATATATGGTAGATAATAGTTTGTCACGCCGTCTTTCGTAATCCCATGGTCTGCCTTAATCCCGCTCATCGTATAAACACAGACTACCTCGTGTCCCATTGCCCTGAGATCGCCGATCAAAAGCATGAAATAAGACTCAGTCCCCGCCAAAGACCCCGCGTACTGGTTTTGAAGAAGTATTCTCACTTTGTTCTCCTCCAATCGTAGCGTTCTTTTAGGTTGTGATGAATCTAATGACGTTACTTGCTCCGGCGAATGCCTTTCTTGCAAAAAGTCTCAACTTTTTTCTTCTTAAGAGCGCCGCGTAGTGTTTTGCCGCAGGGAATGGCAGCCTTGAAACACGTCCCCGTACGATAGAAGTGGCGTGTGCGAAAGAAAACCGGCTGCCAATCCGGTCCAATGATTTTACTCGGGCATAATCCACTTCAAATGGCCCGGCGCCGGCCTTATTGAAAGTGAGAACGTATTTTGCACGAATTTGTTTCGCAAAAATCTTGCCCGACACAGTGGCCGGAACAATTAATAGGCCGCACTCTTTAATCTTGGGCAAATCAATATCAGAACACAGGTTTATCCGCGGGTCGCCGCAATGGACCGCAATATAAGCAGCGTCCGGGTCGTAGGCGGCGATGGAGATAATCGCGCCATTGTCATGAAGCTTGCCGCATGGATAATGGGCTTGTTCCGGAAATGGATGGAAAGGCAAAGGAACGCCGTTACGGTATATCGTCCCGCCCGGTTTGCCTGTCCCGCCTTCGTGCCCCTGGCTGAGGACAGCCTTATAGAAGGCATCGCCGATACATTCCCATTTTGTCAATATCTCATGCGCGGGGTACCCGCCCGAAGGGTGGGTCGCGCCCGGCGTTAAAGACGGGGCCTGGATTTGCTGTATCTGTTTAATATACGTTTTATAAGCCGGCATGGGAAAGTAATCTACCGTGAAAATGTCGGTAGCATCATAATCGCAGATGGAAATAAAGACCGTTCCCCCTTCAATCTTTCCGCAAGGGTGAGTTTTAAAATCAGGGAGAGGGTCATACGGGATTGGTTTGCCGTTTAGATAAATGACGCCGCTTTGTTCGGCTGCCGGTATAGGGGTCGGTTGTTTTATGGCGGTATGGTAATAACCACCCGTAGGATTATGCCAATCCTTGATGCTCGGGAGTCGCTCTCCGGTTATCCGCTCTTTTTCATCCAGATAATGTTTTTCAAACCATAAAGATTGATTCGCGGAGTCGGTGCGCAGACTGTAGCCCTCCCCCATGAGTTCTTCAATAACCGCCTGACGATTGAGCACAAGCTCGTCAAGATTGGGATTCATGTTATCCTTCGAACTTATGGAGATTTCCACGGCCTTTACGCCCAGAATCGGATCGATGAAATCGCAGAGGCCATGCAAGGATTCCGGCGCCAGTACAACCACATTTTTCAGAGGCGACTCATAAGTTTTCTTGAATGTCTCTTTTATCGCCATGAGTTGAGGATAACCCCGCACCCAATCTTGGCGGGTGGCCAGTTTGTAAGCGGCGAGGATTTCCTTGGCGGAATAATTATTATACTCAAATGCTACCGGCGTATCCCTATCGCTGAAGTGATGGGCCTCTTTGGGGTCTATCAGCATCCGTCCCTCGCGCCGGACAATATCCAGCATTTCTGTGCCAAGGTAAGGCACCAGCATGTTGTAACAGTGGTCGTCCAGGTTGAGGGCGCGTTGCGCGAAGACCGTCTTTATGGTGCTTTCTATGCTGTCACCCGGCAGACCCACGATGAAGTAGCCCACCGTTCTCATACCGGCCTTTTGAACGATACGAATACCCTTGATGACATCCTCGACGGTTTCCCCTTTCTTGATCCTGTCAAATACATTCGGATCGCCGGACTCTACCCCGAAAGCGACGCTTGAACAACCCGCTTTTTTCATCAACATCGCCAGTTCCACGTCAACACAATCGGCCCTGATTCCGTTATGGCACCACCAATCGAGGTTAATGTTCTCTTTTATCATGAGTTTGCATATATCCTTGGCCCTTGGCATATTCAGGGTGAAATCATCATCGAGCACTTCGAATTTGGATATCCTGTAACGGTCCATCGCCATCTTAATTTCTTCCACAACATGCTCGGCCGGCCGCTGTCTGAATTTGTTTCCGCCCACCTTAGGCACACTGCAGAAAACGCACTTATATGGGCAGCCTCGGCTGGTTATGAGCGGATAACGAAACTCCGTAAAATCCATGTCTATGATGGTATTAAAAACCGGAAAGGGATAGTCGGCAATCTCCTTACGGAATATATGCGGACGGCGGACATATTTACCGCGATAGAAAAAGGACAGGCCGTCAATTTCAAAATCCGTTTTGTTCATCTCCAATTGCCGGCAAAGCGCGAGCATAAGAAACTCCCCGTCCCCGCTGCAGGCGAAGTTGAAGGACGGGTTTTCGCGAAGGAATTCCTCGGCATAGAGAGTTATATGCGGACCTCCCCCTATTTGATAAATACCGGGAAACTCGGCGTGGACCACATTGGCCACTCTGGCGGCGCTCCGGGCTGTCGCAGTCTTCATGGAATACCCTATGAGATTCGGGTTGTAATCTCCAATCTTCTTAAGGATTGCATCATCGCTGTAAGCATTGTTGTTGAGATCGAGCGTGCGGCACTCGATGTCGTGTTTCAGAAGCATACCGGTGAGGTAGCCCAATCCGGAACTTATGCTGTGTTTTTGCCAACCGGACGGGTCTACCAAAAGCACTTTGAAATGTCTCATATATTTCCCTTCCTTCTTTATTTAAATAAATTTAAGCCCTTCGGCTTATCGGGCGCAAAGATTCAGCGGTTTTCCTGCCCCATGCCGGAATCACGTCACATAGACTCCAAATACTCTATTGCGACGTTTTCACGATCGCCCCCGCAGGTGCATGGAAGATCACACTTGACTCGTTCATCGAGAGTTCTGTAGATTTCGAGGAAGTTTCCCATGCAAAGTTCCCGGCGCTTCATGTAGACCATGTTGCATTGATAGATGTTGCCGTCGGGAGCTATCATAAACCGGCGTTGGCCGGCATTACATGATTTGACGAGAGCCTTTTCTTCGGGCGCTACAAACTCTATCTCCCTTATCTCCCTGCGGATTATCGCGCCGGAAGTTATATTGCTGTATCGTGAAATTAACGCCATTTCTTCCCGTGTATATCCCTTAAAAGGGACTGTGGCGCCCCCTGAATATGGTTCTATTGTAAATTGCACCCGATCCGAGGCGTCATTGATGAATTTTTTCATCTCCGGCGTGCAGCCTTGCTCGCGAAGACTTGCGTCCCACGCCGGAAGGTCATAATCTCCCAGTGAATAATCAGCGGTGTAGGCCGCGCCCGGGTCATAAGCCGCTTCATTGATAAATGCCAAGCCGGCATAAACCTTGCCCGCGGGGGCGGATTGCGACTCAGGGGCCTGATGGAATGGCAGCGGTTCACCGTTCTTATAGATTGTTCCGTGGCACGCTAACGGCACCTCATTCCATTTGCCTTGCTTAACCTTCTTGGAAAGGGATTCGGAATAAAGCGGGAGGCGTTCGCCGTCATGCTGGGTCATCACATCCTTGTGCCAGTGTGATAATGGCCGCAGGACTTCTCCTCTAACCCGCACTTTATCAGACGGCCGCCCGTGAAAAACGGCATGGAGTTCGGGCAGGATGTGCAACTGTTCGGGATATGCCACAAAGTTGCACTGGGTTGTGAACCCGGCCTTCCAAAGGGCATGAAGACGTTCAAAAAAGGTGGTTCGCCAAGTATTGTTGTTTAAATGGAGACTGCCTGTGACTGAGATTACCTTTTTGGGCGATACGTTTTCTATGAAATGCGTTATCGGGAAGGTAAGGTTTGTCGTTACGGCCAGCAGGTGGCGTTCGTCGATATTTGTTACGACATCGATGAAGTCTTTATACATGAAGGGTTCGCCGCCGCTTATGTCTATGAGGGCGCGGCCCGGGAGTTCGTTAAACGCCCGTACCCATTCAGACCAGTGGACGGGCGCCGTCTGTTCCCTGAATTCACCGTTGAAAGAACCCCCTTTAGGATCCGGCATCAGTCCCCGTCGGATATTTATCTCGCCGCAATATTCACAATTGAGATTACAATTCCAGTTGGGCATCCATGATATGCTGAAATCAACTCCGAAATTACGGTAGGCTTCCCGTTTACTCATCTACCCCTCACCTCACACTTTTATTAATTTATAGATTATACTTTTCAGTTAACTCAATAGAGTCGCGCCGCTTGGATTTATCGCGCTTCAGGTCGGTGTCCACGGTAATCCCTTCGTTATAACTGAACCAGACCATATCGCAGTATGGATATTTGCGCACCAACTCAACCTGAGCGCCTATATCGAACCTTTCCCTCTCGCACAGGATGGTGCAGAATGTCATCTTCTCCCCTGTAATGGAAAAGAGAAAATCAAGCCCATTTCTCACAATATCGTAATCCGGCTCCGTGTTATTGGCAGCCATGCCCCATGGAGAGATAGTCTCTATCTCCCCATCGGTCACTTTGATGAGTTTCCGGTAATCCAGTCCCATGTTTTCCATGTACGGGTGATAGGGCTGCGCATCGCGAAACGCCTTGTGGATACATCTGTAATCCCCAAGGGATTTGGCGTAATCGCTTAGCCGCCCCACGAAATTCACCACCGCCGTTGTTTTAGGATATGTGGCCTTGGGATTAAAGTCGCTTTCCACGTAGCGGGGATATCCGATATCTTCCATGATTTCGACTATCTTATGCCCGTTATACGTGTAGTGTGCCGGCTCCACCAACTCTAAAACCAAGGCCGTATGACGGTTTAACTCATCGAGAGCCTTCCGGCTGTAATACGAGACGGTGATGCCGGTGTCCTCCGTTATGGCTATCTTTCCGGCCCGGTCCATGGCAAATTCACCGGGATTTTCTTCCGACCAAGGCGGGGTGAGCATGCCGGAGCCGATATGGGGAATAGGCATGATTTTAAGACCCATGTCCAGACAGACATTTACCACGTGTTTAAGGGCTTTGGTATAACGCCCTTCCCACGACCTGAGCAGGCTGTATTGCATATCCATCAACAGCCACTTGCATTTAAGATTTTCTTTTATATCTTTGAGTTCTTCGGTAATAAGGGCATGATTGCCCATGGACTCCTCATACCAGATATAATAGTAGATACCGCTCATATCGCCGACCTCTCCGATTCCTCCGGTAAGGCAGGCCGCACATCGAGATAATGATAGTGTTCCATCTTGGGATCAACTATGTAGTAAAGCTCGCAATACCGCTCGCAGGTCTGCCGTTTTGTGAACCAACGGTAATCGCCTCGAAAGATGTTTCCCATGAGCGCGCGCTCACGGTCGGGATAGCGGAAGTTTGTCAGACATTTATAGACGTCGCCGTTATTGTTGATGAACACATGTTTTACGCCGGCGTTGCAGCTAAGGGTGGTTTCAGGGCTAAGCGTATTGAGGTCGCGTGGATTTTCCCATGGGTTAATGTCCGTACGAATTCCATTTTCTTCTTCAAAGAACTTCTTTAATTGAGCGATGACAGGCGCGGTTGTAGGGTAGTCGACGAGGTTAATGGAAACATCATAGCCGCGCTCCCGAAAAATATTCAGCCTTTTCAAGAACTCGTCTTTTGTAAGGTTTCCGTTGGGATGAAATGAGCCGGTTATATGGATGCACTGATTGGGGCTGACCATCTCGGCGAATTCCTTAAGGCGCATGGAATGGAGATTGGTCGTGACAGTATACTTGTGCTTCCGCGGCATCTTGTCGCAGAGGTTAAACCAATCACTGTAATTAAAGGGCTCGCCTCCGACGAAATCCAAAAGCGCGGGGGGGAGGTTTCGGAAAACATAGAGCCAATCTTTTGCCGGCCTATCCGTCTCGATTGTGACGACATCATCGCCGATGCTCACCGTTCCGTTATCGGTCTTATGCCAACAATAAGGACACGCCAACTCGCAAAACCATGTAATATTAACCATAACAACATAGTCATGCCGCGAAACACCGCTCATTTTTTTATTGATGGTTTCTACAACGCGCTCAGGGGACATGCCGTGGGCTTCGGCCCTGTCAAGGTTTATGCGCAGAGGGAGATTTGTAGACGCATCGCCTCCCCCATAGCTTGACAGAAAGCGTATCTCTTTGCTAAGTTGCTCGAAAATCCGGCCGCGTATCTCGGTCACGGTATCGCCTTGCAAAGCGCTTTTCGCTTCATCTTCAAGACCATATATATCTTTTAGCAACCGCATATAGTGATCGTATGTGGCATCTTTGGCGAGTTCGGTAATCCGCGAATTATTAACCGACAACTCGCTTATAGTAGTCTCGATGTCGCATATCTTCTCGGTTAA
>DASRUI010000038.1:0-5467 GCA_035655515.1 Thermodesulfobacteriota bacterium | reverse complement strand
TTGTTGACGTCTATGGGCACGAGGTCAGCGTATTTTACGTTCCACGCCCCGTTGTCATCTTCAAAAACAGCCTTTGCCAAGAGCCCCTCTACCGTGTCTGTCCCGTAAAAGCCGAAGACGAAGTTTCCGAGGCTGTAAAGTATGAGCCCTCCCTTATAGGTCTCCACGCCCTGCATTATATGAGGGTGGTGGCCTATGACGAGTTTGGCGCCGCTATCTATCGCGAGGCGCGCCAAATCAATCTGATATTGCCTCGGCTCGCTGACCCTCTCTCCTCCCCAATGAAACGCGACGACCACTATGTCGGAGGCCTTTGCCGCGGCGCGAATATCCTCCTCAACATACGACTCGTACGCGGGCGCCGTGCCCGCCCTTTTCTTGGAGGCGTAAAACTCAAGCGGATAAGTCCTTGAATAGGAAAGCACGGCTATCTTTACGCCGTTAACCTCAACCACGGCCGGACGCCTTGCTTCTTTAAGATTTTCCCCTGCCCCGCAATGAGCCATATGAACGGAGGAAAGGGTCTTAAGCGTTTCGTCAAGGCCTTCTGCCCCGTAATCCATCATGTGGTTATTCGCGAGGGTCAGCACGTCGAAGCCCGCGTCTTTAAGCCCTTTCCCGCCGGACGTCCTTGCCTTAAGTATGAACTGCTTTTCCATGAACGGAACTTTCGCCTTTGTAAGAGGGGATTCGAGGTTCGCTATGGCAAGGTCGGCGCCCTTTATAAGGACCTCCGTCGCTCCGAAGGGATAGGCCGGCCCGAACTTTTTCGTGTAGTCAATCGCGTTGCTTCCGAGGTAAACGTCTCCGGCGACCAGTATGCTTATCTCTTTCGAGGCGCATACGGACGGGAAAGAAACATAAAATACGATAAGGAAAAAATAAATGTAACGGCCCAAGCAAAGACCTCCTCTTGACAATCCGAATCAAAAACATACCATAAAACCCCTCGAAATTGAACAAGGAATAAATACGGCCTCTTAGCGTAAGCACGGCCGCTCGCGCTAAATAGCCCTTGCGGACAGTCCGTCCGCCTCAGGCGGACGCGGAGTAAATTAAAATATTCCGGGCGCGGGGCTCGGCCCCGCCCCTTTACGATTGACTTGCCTGCCGTAAAAAGGTAAACTCTTTCCCGTTACGCTTGAATTACATACGGGATTCCCGATAAACCCGGGAATGACAAAGAGAAGGAGTATTTCCATTATGAGCGGATTCGCGGGCGGCGGCATGCTCTGGCAGATGGTGGCCGGAGCAGGCATCGTCGTAAAGCTTGTTCTTGCGGGGCTTTTTTTCCTTTCAATATTCTCGTGGGCCATAATACTCTTCAAGATAAGCGCCCTCCGCAGAATAGAAAAGGAAACGAACTCCCTATACGACTTTTTCTGGAAGAATAAAGACCTCTCCGCCGTGCACGCGGCCTCGAAAAACTATCCCTCAACGCCTCTATCGAAGCTCATACAGGAGGTTTATCCCGAGGTGGCCCTCCTTATCGAAGCCAAGGAGGTCGAAGGAACGCCCGCGATAAAGACAACCAAGACCAAATCCGACGTAATGGCCGTCGTAAAGAGGCTTCTCAAAAAAACGTCCGACATGGAAAAAGCGGCCATGGAAAAATCCGTGCCGTTCCTCGCGACAACCGGCAACACTGCGCCCTTCGTGGGCCTTTTCGGCACGGTATGGGGCATCATGAACACGTTCACCTCCATAGGAATGCGCGGAACCGCCAACATCACCACCGTGGCCCCGGGCATTGCCGAGGCGCTCATCGCCACGGCCATGGGCCTTATCGCCGCCATACCGGCCGTCGTCGGCTACAACCACCTCACAACGAGGATAGAGCGGGTTTCGAACGAGATGGAGAGCTTTTCCGCGGACCTCCTTAACCACATAGAAAGAAAACTCCCGCGCGACTGAAGAAGGCAAACCCCATGGCAGGAAAAAAACTCATATCCCAGATAAACGTAACGCCGTTTGTCGACGTCATGCTGGTGCTTCTCGTGATATTCATGATAACCGCGCCCATGCTGGAGTCCGGCATAGACGTGAACCTCCCGAAGACCGAAGGCGGACAACTCAAGGCCGACGAAGAGCCGGTCGTTTTGACGATAAACAGGGACGGCAGGATATTCTTGAGCAACACGGCGGTGAATGAGCTCGAACTCGCCGGCAAACTCGAGGCCATATTCAGAAGACGCTCGCAGAAGGTGGTTTTCCTGAGGGCGGACGAAACCGTGCCTTACGGCCGCGTCGCCAAGGCGATGTCCCTCGTGCGCCAAGGAGGAATCGAACGCATAGCCATGGTGACCGAAGGCATCGCCGCAAACGGAGATAAAACCTCGAAGTGAAGGGTATCTTAAGGGTTACCCCCTTTTACAAAGAGAGGTCGGGGGGGATTAGGAAGAAGCAACCCGGTTTATCGAGGATGCTGCTTGCCTCGGCGCTCATCCACTCGGCGGCGCTGATTTCGATTCTGATAGCCGCGAAGATGGAATCCGCAAGAATCTCTTACAGGCCCGCGCACACTGTCGTCGAAATAGTGGACGCCGGAATATTAGAACCCGAAAAAGGAAAACCGCCGGTTGCTCCGGCGTCTCCGAAAGCAACGGCCGGGCTCCCGCTCAAAAAACAGGCCGAAAAGCAAACTAAAGAAAAAACCGCCAAAAACAAGCCCGGCGACAAAGCCTCCCTCGACAAAAAAATAGCCGTCATGGAAAAGGGACTCAAGAAAAAAGACGCCGAAGAATCCGTCCTGCGCCGCATAAAAGAATTCGAGGGAAAGTCGTCCGGCCGTAAAACCGGCTCGGTTAAAAAAGAAATAGAAGACCTGCGGCGCGAACTCGCGGAGGAGGCCGGAAAAAACCGGAAGGTCTTAGCCGGCGCGGATATCCCCGGCGGGACAAAAAACGGTTCCGTGCCGAAGGAACTCTTTGAACTCAAGTTCAAGACGTATTATAATACGGTCGGAAGCATGATACAGTCGTCATGGATATACTCCGGCGAAATCGAAAAAAACCTGTCCGTGTGGCTCGCCATACGGATATCATTCGCGGGGGAGCTCATGTCGATAAAGGTCGATAAGAGGTCCGGCGACGCGATATTCGACGAATCCGCCATAAGGGCGGTAAAGAAGGCGGCGCCGTTCCCCCGGGTGCCCGAAGAAATAAAAAACGAATTTTCCGAACCCCTCATCATACGCTTCTGCCCGGGAGGCTGCGCGGAATAAAGATGCCTTTTAAAAAACCCCTCTTGACGCTCTTCTCCTTCTTCGCCGCAGTCGCCTTTCTTTCCGGGGCGGAGGCCGCGATATACATTGACATAGACTCGCCGGGCGGGAAAAAACTTCCCGTGGCCGTAATCGAGCCCATCGCCATGGAAATGACCCCCGCGGAAATTAAGGCCGCCGGGGAAAAAGAATTCGAAGCGCTCAAAACCGAAATCCGGAACACCGTAACCGTTGACATGGACTTTTCCGGCCTCGCCGAAGTGATAGAAAAAGCGGCCTACATCGAACCCCCGGTTAAAGACATCCTCGCGGGGGGCATAGACTTCGCCCTCTGGCGCGCGATAGGGGCGGAACTCCTCGTGAAAAGCGGAATCAAGACGACGAAGGACAAACTGACGGCCGAGTTCCGGGCATTCGACATAATAAAGGAAAGCGAGATATTCGCGAAAAGGTACGTCGGAAGGCCCGACAACGCCGTCGCCATAGCCCACCGCTTCTCGGACGATTTGATGGAAAGGCTTACCGGCAAAAAAGGCGTGTTCTCGACCAAGATCGCCTTCGTATCCGACGTCGCGGGCTCGAAGGAAATATACGTATCCGATTACGACGGACGCAACGCGAAGAGGGTTACGGGGAACTCCTCCATAAACCTCTCCCCGCGGTGGTCGCCCGACGCCGGACGCATCATCTACACCTCTTACAAAACCGGGCGCCCCTGCGTCTTCGAGAGCGACTTGCGGACCGGAGCGGTTTCCGTCATATCGGACAGGCCGGGAAGCAACATCGCGGGCGATTGGTCTCCGGACGGAAGGTCCATAGCCCTCACCTTGACCGAAGCCAAAAGCCCGGAACTCTTCGTCATGAGCCGGGACGGAAAAAGAACCCGGCGGCTCACGGATAATTATTCGATAGACGTGTCGCCGACGTGGTCGCCGGACGGGACTAAAATAGCCTACACGTCGGACGCGGCTGGAAACCCCAATATTTATGTGATAAACTCAACCGGTGGAGACAGCCGGAGGCTTACCTACGGCGGCAGATACAACTCTCAGCCCTCGTGGTCGCCGGACGGAAAACTCATAGCGTACTCGAGGCAGGACGATGACGGCTTTCACGTCTACGTCACGGACGAATCCGGCGGCAACGCCGCAAAACTCACGTTCGATGGCAACGACACGTCTCCCTCGTGGTCACCGGACGGGCGGCACATTGTATTCAGCAGGGACGACGGACACAGGAGCCGCCTCTTCCTTATAAGAAGGGACGGCGGCGGCTTGAGGAAGATAGACCCGATTCCGGGGAATGTTACGGGCCCGGCGTGGTCGCCATGGTTCGAATGAAAAAAAATTACCCCCTTTTATAAAGGGGGGTTAAGGGGGATTTAATAGACATGATGAAGATACCGGCGCTTTTACTCGTCGTAACGGCCCTCGCGGGCTGCGCTTTCATAACGACCCCGAAGGAAAAGGAATCTCTCGCCATGGACATCGGGGAGCTTTCCGCGAGGGCCGCCATGCTCGAGAAAAAACAAAACGCCCTCGCGGCCGAATTCGAAGCAATAAAAACCGATAGCGGAAAAACGCGGGCCAACGCCTCGGCCGACATATCGGCCATGAGGGAAGAGATGAACGCGATAAGGGGCGGGACGGAAGAAAAGGAATACGACATAAAGAGAATTCGCGAAACCACGGACGTCATAAAGGGAGCGCTTCAAACGGTCGAAGAGAGGCTTAAGCGCGTCGAGGCCCTGACGGAAAAGACTCAGGCATCGGAAAAAACCTCCGCCGAAAAAGAGGCGCGGATAGCGGCATTGGAAACGGAGACGGAAGAACTCAAAAAGGCCGTGGCTCTTCTTTCGGAAAATGCGGCTAAGCGCGAAGCAATCGCCAAGGAAGCAAAAAAACAGGAAGACCCGTCGGCGCTCTACGAAGAATCTCTCGCGGCCGTAAGAAAAGAAAAGGACTATGAAAAGGGACTCGAAGGATTTTCGAGGTTCCTCTCCCTATACCCCAAGCACGAACTCGCCGACAACGCGCAGTACTGGATAGGAGAGATATACTACGCCAAAAAGGAATGGGAACAGGCGATAGTGGAATTCAACAAGGCGGTAAAACAATACCCTGACGGCGACAAGGTCCCCTCGGCGCTCCTGAAAGAGGCCTACGCCTTTGAAAAACTCGGGTCCAAGGCCGAGGCCGAGGTGGTGTTCAACATGCTAATCGAAAAATATCCGAAGAGCGAAGA
>DASRUI010000037.1:0-31815 GCA_035655515.1 Thermodesulfobacteriota bacterium | reverse complement strand
CCGAGCTTATGGTTTTTGATCTTCTCCTTGTGCTTCCTTACCTGCTTCTCCAATTTCTCGAGCGCCATGTCTATGGCCGAGTACATGTCCTCCGCGACCTCGCAGGCCTTTATGGAAACATCCTTCGCCACTATCGTGGCTTCCGCTATGTGGCGTATCTTTTCCACTGACAGAAACCAGTGCACCTCCACCGGAGGGGCCAGATACTTCGCGAGCCTTTCCGATTTTTCCGCGGCGTAACTCCTCAAGGCTTCCGTTGAATTCATGTGTTTAAAGGTAACCGTCACCTGCATCTTCTCGACTCCTTCGTTTTTATTGTTATGGCCGTAAAATAAACCCTAATAATGGGACTTCCTCGCGCTCGAAGAAAGAAACCCGAGTTCTTCCCTGTACTTCGCTACCGTACGCCTCGCCAGTATTATCCGCGCCTCCTTGAGTTTTTCCGCTATCTGCTGGTCGCTCAGAGGGTTTTCCGAATCCTCGCCCTCTATGACGCGCCTTAGCCTTTCCTTTATATACTCGGCCGTGGTGTGGCTCCCGTCGCTTTGGCTCATGCCGGTCGAAAAAAAATACTTAAGCTCGAACATCCCCCTCGGCGTGTGCGCGTACTTATTGGTGGTAACCCTGCTCACGGTGGACTCGTGCATCTCTATGTCCTGCGCCACGTCCTTAAGGATAATAGGCTTTAAATACTTGAGCCCGCTGTCGAAAAATTCCCTTTGAAACTTCAATATGCTCTCCGCCACCTTCTTCAATGTCCTCTGCCTCTGGTGAACGCTTTTTATGAGCCACACGGCCGCGCGAAGCCGCTCCTGTATGTAGCCCTTGGCGTCTCCCTCGACCGTGCCTTTCGAAAGCAGCATTTTCTTATAGTAGGGGCTTATGTTGAGCTTAGGCAACCCGTCGTCATTCAAAAAGACGGCATACTCGTCGCCTATCTTCTGTATGAAAAGGTCCGGCACCACGACCCTTGCCTCTTCCGTGCCGAAGCCTGCTCCCGGAACCGGATTCAAATGTCCGGTTATGAAGTTTGCCGCCTCCACCACCGCCTCCACCGGCCGGCCCAAATCCTTCGCTATGGCCTTATAGTTTTTCTTCGCGAGATTCTCAAGGTGCCCTGATATAATCCCCTCGACGAGAGGATTATTCCCTTCGGCTCCGCTCAGGGCAGGCCCTTCGGCAAGCTCGGGACAGACCTCCGCGAATTGCCTCGCCTGAATAAGAAGACACTCCTTAGACGTCCTCGCGCCGACGCCGGGCGGGTCAAACCCCTGCACCTCGGCTATCGCGGCCGTAACGTCCCGCGCGGAAACCCCTATGAGCGCCGAGAGTTCGTTTACCGTTGCGTCAATGAACGCCTCGTCGCTCATGTCGCCCCTCTCCATGACCCTTAAAAACCCGTGCTCGTCTATGTTGCCGATTACGAATTCGGCTATCTTCTTATCCCTCTCGCCCAGAGGAAGATATTGAAGCTGGAGCATCAGGTGGTCCTTGAGCGTGATGCCGTTCGATGGCGCCTTTTCGAAAAAACCGTCCTCAGAGGCTTCGCTGAAATCGAGCCTTTTGCCCATGTAGGGGTCGTGCACCTCGAGATACTCCTGCCACTCCTGCTCGGGCTTCGCCTCCTTGCCTTCCGCGGATAAATCTTCTTCCGATTGCCCTTCGGCCGGCGCGCTATCTTCCAGCACCGGGTTCGAAAGAAGTTCCTCGCGCACGAGTTCCTGCAACTCAGCCCTCGACAGTTGCAGCAATTTTATCGAAAGCTGCAACTGCGGCGTCAAAAGAAGCTTTTGCGAAAGTCTGAGTTCCTGTTTTAATTCGTATGCCATAGTGTATGCCCGTATGTAACTCAGGGCTTTAGCCCTGATATAAATGTATTTTCTTTTGTATCAGCCCCCCGCTTAATACCTGCGGGGGCAGGCTCTAAAGGGCTGCGTTACTCGTATGCCATAGTGTAAGACCGTATGTATCTCCTCTTCTCCGCCTAAGGCGGAGGAGAGGGTCGGGGTGAGGGGGATATCAGAGCCTGAAGTTCTCGCCCAGATAAACGTTCCGCACCTCGCGGCTTTCGAGTATCTCGCGGGGCTCTCCCGACATGAGAATGCCGCCCCTGTCTATTATATAACCCCTGTCGCATATGCCGAGCGTCGCCGAAACGTTGTGGTCGGTTATGAATATGCCGATGCCGCGCCTCTTTAAACCCTTGACGACTCCCTGTATGTCCGAAACCGCTATCGGGTCTATTCCGGAAAAAGGCTCGTCCAGGAGAAGAAAGGCCGGGGAATTCACCAGTGCCCTCGCTATCTCCACCCTTCTTCTCTCGCCTCCGGAAAGGGCGTAGGCCAGGGTGTTCCTGACGCGGCTTATGCCGAACTCCTCCAGGAGCGACTCCGTGAGCTTTTTCCTCTCCCCGACGCTTACGTCGAGAAACTCCGCCACCGCCATTATATTCTCCTCGACGGTAAGCTTTCTAAAAACAGAAGGTTCTTGCGGCAGATACCCTATGCCGCGTCTCGCCCTCTCGTGCATGGGCAACGCGGCGATGTCCTCGTTGTCAAGAAAAACGCTTCCCTCGTCCGGCGCGATAAGACCCGTCATCATGTAAAAAGTAGTGGTCTTGCCCGCGCCGTTAGGCCCCAAAAGCCCCACGATCTCGCCCTGCCCGAGACCTACGGAAACGCCGTCGACTACGCGTCTTCCCTTGTAGGACTTAACGAGGTCTTTCGCAGTTAAATTTTTCATCAATCCCCCCTAACCCCCCTTTGGAAAAGGGGGTAACCTTGCCGCTTTCCTCGACGCATTTTTTCTCCGGCATTATGACTGCCCTGATTCTCTTTCCCTGAGTCTCGCCGCCTTCCACGGTCATGTTGCCGGAATCGGTGTATACCGTTATCTTCCCGCCCCTTACCACGTCGGAGCACTGCTCGACCACGGCATTTCCGGTTATGACTATGGCGTTTTTGCCTTTATCGTAGACGGCGCGGTCCCCCATGGCCCTTTTGTCGCCCTTCGACACCCTGACGTTGCCGACGGCTATAAGTTCCTTTATCTCTTCATTTTCACCGTAATATACCTTAAGTTCGTCGCTACAGAGAAGAAAATCTTTCTCCGCCACCACGTCCCCTTTAAAGGTAACCACCTTGCCCTTGGAATCGGCCTCCATGGTCGCGGACGTGACGACCACGTCGCCGCCGGCGGCGGCTGAAAACGCGAAAGCCGGAAATAAAACAACGGCAACGAGACTTATCCCGAAACAGGCTCTTTCCTTAAATGACCGCATCTTTTAATACCGCCCTAACGTTCTTCTTTATCGTCATCTTTTGCTCTGTAAGCAAAAACTCGAAACCCGTCCCGCTCACGTCGGCCTTGCCGGATAAAATTCTGACCGGCTTTTCGGTATGGAACGCCTTTTTCTTTATGGAATACGCCATCTCACTCGCGGTAAGCGTGTAACCGCCGCGGTAAACAACCTTTACGCCGTCCGTTACGGTCACCTCGCCGGAACTTTCGTCATAGCCGCCGGCCTTGCCGGTCATGGTATAACTGGTTCCGTCGTCCGCGTAATAGACAAATCTTACGTTATCCAGAACCGCGGCGTCCGACTCCTTCGTAAGAATCAACCTGTCGGCCGTCAATTCCCATTCCTTCCTGTTGCCGGAGGCGCCCGCGTATCTTACGTTCATTATAACCGATCTTGGCGGAGGCTCCGAGGTCTTGGGGCTTTCCGAAACGCCGCTTTCCGCGTCGAAAACGAAAAAAAGCGCCGCTCCTCCCATGACGGCCGTCGCCGCTAAAGCGCCAAGAACAGGCCTCATCGCGAGTTTCATGTTGTCGAAAAATCCCTCAAAAAACGCCGTCCCGAAAACACCTTAATCCCCCCGACCCCCCTTTGTAAAAGGGGGTAATCTTGCCTCCGCGCCCGGCGCCACTTTTGTAAAGCAGATTATAGCCATATAAAAATTTCATATTCCCTTATTGCGCATAGTCGAACAATACCAAACGCTATTTCAGGAAAGTGGCGCTGGGCGCGCCTCGCACTGAAAAATTATAACATTGCGAAAAAAACCTGTAAAGATTTTTATCCATAATTCGCAATGACAAGCATCCTTCCGCGCACCGCTCCGGGCTACTTCATGTAGCCCTTTAGAATACCTTTCCACTTGCCCTGAGTCTTTAGCAAAATCTCCGCCACTTCCCTTATCGCCCCTCTTCCGCCTTTGCGTTCCGTCACGTAATGGGCGGCCTTTTTAACCTCTTTGACCCCGTCCTTGACCGATATTGCGAAGCCGGCCCTGCTCATCACCGGTATATCCACCAAATCGTCTCCGACAAAGGCGGTCTCTTCCGGGCTAAGCCCCGTCCTCGCCAATATATCCTCATAAGCGGCACACTTATCCAGAGCGCCCTGATAGAGCATGGTTATGGAGAGTTCCTCGCCCCTTTTCTTCAATGCCTCGGAACTCCGCGCAGTAATGACCGCGCAATCGAGGCCGGCCCTTTTAAGAAGCTTTATCCCGTGGCCGTCCCTCACGTTGAAGACCTTGATTTCCCTGCCCTCGCAATCGTAGATTATGCCGCCGTCGGTAAGGACTCCGTCGCAATCCATGACGAGGAGTTTTATCTTCTTAATCCTTTTTTTTACGCTTTCCTTCAATGCCGCCATGCGAAACCCGTCTCCTTAAACAGAGGACTCGAATTTTACCCCTATGGAAAACTCAAGAGCGGCTTCCGGCGCCGTTGGAACGGGAAGCACGAAGACCACGCTTGAGCCTTGATATATCCTTTCGAACCCCGCCTCGGATAAAGAAACCGTCTCGACCGGATACCGCCACAAGGTAACGGGACGCGAGACGGTGAAAACCAGCCTTAGCCCGCCGTACCCGTCCGTCGCGGAAAACCGGGTCAGATTATCCACTGCCCCTGCCGAGCCGAGCCCGTGCCTTGCCGATCCGGTTCCCGGGCCGGTTTCGGGAAACTCGTAATGACATACCGGCCCGTTGCAACCCGGCATGCAAAAAGAAAATTCCACGCCGAGCAAGAAGCCTTCCCGGGGCGCGTCGCCTTGCGTTTCAACGCGATAGTTCATTGAAAAAGAATCGGCTCCCGTAACCACGGCCTCTTTCGTTATCGAAACGCCGAGGCCGGAGGCCGTGCCTTGCCTCTTCATGGTAACGCCTTTTTCCTTGAGCTCAAAAGAATATTTGCCGTCGCGGAAATCCCCGAGTTCGCGATACTCTCCCGACGAAAAGGCCTCTACGGTCGCGGCGCTTCCGAAAAAACTCTCCCTGAAGGAGGTCTTCTGTACCGTATCGAACTTAAGATGTTTTTCGAGCCCCTCTTCCTTTGCCGTCACGGCGCCGTGTATGCTCTTTACCGAGGCGCCTTCGCCTTCTCCCGCCGCCTCCTTAAGTTTCATGTGATAACCCTCGAACCACCTCGTAAGCGTATTGCCTATGTTAAGGGCTCCGGGCTTCCAATCCGCCTCGACCAAACTTCCGCCGCGTCTCGGACTGAAAAAGAGATTGAACGTTTCCGCTCTTATCGTGACGTCATCGAAGGTATCGCAATCGATGTCAAAGGCCTCCGCCTTGACCGGGCCTCCCGTCGAGCGGAGAATAATGCCTTCGGCCTTAATAAGGTTTTCATATATCTCTTTTCTCAAGTGCGGCAGATAAAGCCCTCCGAAAACGCCGTGCCAATAGGCGTCGTTACACTGCGCCTTGTACAAATGCCTCGTGGCCCGCTTGAAAGCGCCGTTTTCCCCTTCGACAAGCTCAGGGCGGGCACGCCCGTTTGAGCGCGCCTCACTCAACGCGCGGCTCACCGACAACATCCTCTTATGCATCCAGTTCGCCTCGGGATACTTGGCGAAAAAATTCCTCCACATCCCGCCCTGCAAAAACCTCTTAACCCTGTCCCCGTCTTTCCACGTCTTGACTTCCTCCACGAGCGCGGTGTATTCCCGCGAGGCCTCGGCCGGGAGCGCCCACTCGCCCATCTCCATGTAAGAAGTCGTCGGAAGATACACCCTTCCCAGAGGCTCTTCCTTTTTAAGATATTCGGAAAACGTCACGGGTTTGAGCGTTTTGGAAAGGGAATTGATCCTGTCGAGGAAACTGTCGAGCCATCCCTCGTCGAATACCCACCTGCTCGTGCCGGGCCACACGCCGAACTTCTCGCCGTCGTCGGCGAATATGGCGACATTTTCCCTGCCTTCGTTGCCAATTTCGTTTATGTGTTGCTCGAATTTATCCGCGGGCTCGAAGGGAATCAGGTAACGAAGCCTCTCGCTTCCGGGAAATACCTTGACCACCTTTCCGAGTTCCTCGGTGACGTAATAGCCCGAAAGGTCTTCCTTCTTAAGGCCGGACTTTATGAAGTGATAATCGTCGACAACGACGTACTCGACGCCGGCTTCGGCGAGGCTCTCCGGAAGAGACGGGTCCCACACCCTCTCGGTCAACCATATTCCTTTCGGGGTCTGGCCGAAGAGGTCTTGTATCCTCTCCTTCATCATATTGAGCTGGCCGAGCCTGTCCTCGCGGGGTATGACGGCCAGCACGGGCTCGTAATAACCGCCACCCATGAGCTCGACCTGCCCTCTCGCGGCCATGTCCTTAAGCATCTCCATGTAGCCCGGCTTCCTTTCGCAAAGCCAGTCGAGAAGAAAGCCCGATATATGGAGCGAGAGTTTTACGGAGGGCCTTGAGTGGAGTTTACGGAGAAATGGCTCGTAGGCGTTGGCGTATGAATTTTCAAGGACGTCTTCGAAGTTTCCGACGGGCTGGTGGTTGTGTATGCAAAATACGAAATACGTCATAACAGCTCTACCACGTGCACCACCTTGGCGTCCACCCCGTACCTGTGGCAGGCGTCCTTAAGCTGTATTATACACCCCGGACAAGCGGTTGCAACTATATCGGCGCCCGATGCCTTTATTGACATGGCCTTCTTTTCCGCTATCTTCATGGAGAGTTCATAGTTGGTGAATATAAGTCCGCCTCCGAGGCCGCAACACTTGCAGGGATTTTTCATGCCCTTGAATACATGCCCGCTCTTCGCCAAAAGTTCCCTCGGCTCTTCGGTTATGCCTTGATACTTCTTCAGATGGCACGGGTCATGGTAAGTCACCGTTCCTTCTTTCCTTTCGCCCTTTGCCTCGTAGTTAAGCTCTTTGGTAAGGAGTTCGGTTATGTCCCTGACCTTCGAGGCGAAGGCCTCGGCCTTTTGCCTGATTTCAATCCCTTCGCCCGAAAGAACGTCTTTAAAGACGCTCTTCAAGGCGTGGCCGCACGTGGCGCAAGACGTTACTATGTAGTCGAGTTCGAGTTTCTCGAACGCCTCTATGTTGCGCAAGGCGAGTTCTTTCGCGGCCTGAACGTCTCCGGAGGACAGGGCAGGCATGCCGCAGCAGACCTGTTCCGCGGGCACGGCTACCGTCGCGCCCGAAGAATCGAGCGCCTTTATCGTGGCCTCCCCTATGGAAGGGAGTATGTAGTTTATGCCGCAACCTACGAAAAATCCGACGCGCGAAGTCGCGCCTTTTTTAACGTCCTTCATGGCGGAGATATCGGGACGGTCCAAAAAGAAAACCTCCGGCAATTCCGGAAGAAGCCTGCCGTCGCCGACGAACGGGAGCGAGAATCTCGTTACAAGCCCCTCTCCCGAGCCCGCGCCCTTGAGAAAAACCCCCTGAAGTTTCCCCGCCGCCTTCATAACTGTCTTAACGAGGGCCGGCGCCAAGCCTTCGGCGCCGAGGAGATTCTTGGCGGCCAGAGGAAAGACGCTCGGAATAAGTTCGTCTTCCGATTGAGAGCATCTCGCGCCGAGCACGAGTTGCGGCACGTTCACTCCCTTCGGGCACGCCGAAAGGCACGAGCCGCAAAGGGTGCATTCCTTTATGTGTTTTACGTAGGCGTCCTTCATGCCTTCGACCCCGCGCAGGCGGGCCTCTATCAAAGACACCCTGCCCCTCGGACTCGAGGGTTCTCTCCTGAGGACGTCGAACGTCGGGCAGGCGCTTTTACACGCGCCGCACCTTACGCATTTGGCCGCCTCTTCGAGAAGACTTTTTTTTATCGAATCTTTCATGAGTGAAACTTAAGCCCGGCTCTTCCGGGAAATATCTTCCCGGGGTTGAGTATCCCGTTGGGGTCAAGGGCCTTTTTTATCGCCGTCATAGCCTCTATCGCGTCCGCGGACAACTCCATCGCTATGTAAGGCGCCTTGGTTATGCCTATGCCGTGCTCGCCCGATATGGCGCCGCCGAGACTCAACGCGAGAGCGAAAACGTCCTTTACCGCTTCCATGCCGCGCTCGAATTCGCCGGCGTTCTTTTTATCGACCATGACGTTCACGTGTATGTTGCCGTCGCCGGCGTGCCCGAAACTCGCAATGAGGACGTTCCTTTTTTCGGATATCTTCTCGAGCCCCCTCACAAGCGAGACAAGTTCGCTCCTCGGCACCACGACGTCTTCGTTAAGTTTCGTCGGCTTGAGTTTATTGAGCGAAGGCGAAATTGCCCTCCTTAAAGACCAAAGGTCCCTCACCTCGTTTTTCGTGGAGGCGTCCTTGAACGAATACGCCTTGTTCTCGGCCGATATTTTTTTTATCTCAATCGAGTCTTTTTCGACGCACTCTTTCCTTCCGTCGGTCTCGACAAGAAGCGCTGCCCCGGCGCTTGATTGCGTTCCAATGTATTCCGCGACGCTTTTAAGCGAAACTCCGTCTATGAACTCGAGCATTGAGGGGATTATGCCGGAAGCGATTATCGCCTCGGCAGTCCTTGCCGCCGACTCTATGTCAAGAAACTCTACGAGCATGGTGCGCCTCGCCTCAGGGAGAGGCAGAAGTTTAAGATACGCCTTCGTCACTATTCCGAGCGTTCCCTCGGAACCCACCATGAGCTTCGTAAGGTCGTACCCCACGACGCCCTTCATGGTTTTTTTGCCGCCCGTCAGGATTATCGCGCCGGTCGGGAGCACGACTTCAAGGCCGAGGACGTAGTCTTTCGTCACGCCGTACTTAACCGCCCTCGGGCCGCCGGCGCACTCGGCGATATTGCCGCCTATGGTCGAGAATTTGACGCTCGTCGGGTCGGGAGGATAAAAAAGCCCTTGCCTTTCGGCCTCGTCCTGCAAGTCGGCCGTTATGACTCCGGGCTCGACCTCGGCGGTAAAGTTCTTTTTGTCTATCTCGACGATGCGCCCCATGCGCTCGGTGGAGAGCACGACGCCTCCCTCCACCGGAAGGCTTCCGCCGGAGAATCCGCTTCCTCCGCCTCTCGGCACGACCGGAAAACCGAATCTGTTCGCGGCCTTTAAAACGGAAGAAACGTCAATCGCGGAAACAGGAAACACGACGCAATCGGGAAGGTACGGCGAGGCTAAGGCATCGTAGGAATAACAGATGGCGTCTTCTTTGGAAAACGAGACGTTTTCGTTACCCACCGCTTTTTTCAGTTCTTTAATCGCGGCGCTCGTAAGCATAATCCCTCATATGGTTGATAGACAGGCGGGGTACCCGCCCGAAGAGAAGTGTCGCCTGTCCTGCCATATACGCATAGCAAAGCGTCAGAACAAAGCAGACCAAGGCGCGACGAAGGTAAGGCGGGGCACCCATCCAACGGATGGGTCGGCGTATTTTTACATACGCCGCAACGACGAGCCGAGGAGCAACGCCGGTATGCAAAGTTATGACGCTTTGCATACTCTATCAACTCTCTTTCAAAACGTAACCCACTCCCCTTACCGTGTGTATGATCTTTTTGTCCGGGTCTTTGTCTATCTTATTTCTCAGATGGTTTATGTAAACGTCAACGACGTTCGTCTCCGTGTCGAAGTCCTGCCCCCACACGTGCTCCGCGATGAGCGTTCTCGACAAGACCCGGAGCGCGTTCCTCAAGAGATACTCAAGGAGCGCGTACTCCTTAAGCGTAAGTTCCGCTTCCTCGTCGCCCCTTTTGGCCTTCCGCGTGACGGGGTCGAGGCTCAAATCCGAGAACTTAAGAGAGGAAGGCGCCTGAGCGCCGCGCCTCGATAAGGCCCTCACCCGGGCCAGAAGTTCTTCGAAGGCGAAGGGCTTGGTTATGTAGTCGTCGGCTCCGAGATTAAGCCCCTTCACCCTGTCCTCGACGGCGTCCCTCGCGGTCAGGAGAATCACCGGGGTCTTCAGATTTTTTTCCCTCAGGGACTTCAACACCTCGAGGCCGCTCTTTTTCGGGAGCATTATGTCGAGCACTATTATGTCGTACTCGCGACCCGAGGCGTAGACCTCTCCCTCCTCGCCGTCGGACGTCATGTCAACGGCGTATCCTTCCTGTTCGAAACCTCTTTTCACGAAACTCGCGACCTTCTTTTCGTCTTCCACGACGAGTATCTTCATGCCCTGAAACTCCGGTGGTTTTTTTATTATGCCCTTAACGCCGGCATGTCCTCTTCCGCGACCTTCCCGACCGCCACCATGGTCATGTTGCGGGGAGAAAAAATATTGCCGGCCGCGTCCGTAACGTCCCTTGCCTTTACCCTGTCTATGGCGGCTACTATCTCCCTGACGGACTGCACGCGGCCGAAGTATATCTCGTCGCGCGCCGCTTTCATCATCCTGCTGTCGCTCGTGTCGAGAGCGAGGAGCATGCCGCCTTTAAGCTGCTCTTTCGCGTTTTTAAGCTCCTTCGAAGAAACACTCGAAGTAATCTTCCTGCATTCTCCCATGATAAGCCTTACGGCCTTCTTAAAATCTTCCTTCGAGGTTCCCGCGTAAATAACCAATGCCCCGGCGTCCATCATGAGATTCAGATACGAGTACACGGAGTACGCGAGGCCGCGTTTTTCCCTGACCTCCTGAAAAAGCCTCGAACTCATGCCTCCGCCTAATATGGTGTTCAAAAGATACAACTTGTGCCTGTCGGGATGAGGCTGGGGCACTGTCGGCGCGCCAATGCAAAAATGCACCTGCTCGAGCTTTCTTCTTACGACCTTGCCGCCCGGGCACGCGACCGGCGCGCGTTCGGATGTTTTTCCTGAATTCGCGCCTTTGCCGAGGCCGCGTTCCCGGTTTTTTAGGCCGCCGAAAGCCTTATCCAATAATTTTACCACATTTTTATGCTTTATTCCTCCGGCAACAGTTATAAAGATGGAATCAACCCTGTAATTCTTCTTGAAATAATCCACGACCGTTTGCCTTGAAAAAGACTCTACCGTCTTTTTACTGCCCAAAACAGGCCTTCCCGCCGCCTGCCCCGCCCACATGGCGTCGGCGAAGAGGTCGTGTATGAGGTCATCCGGCGTATCCTCGACCATCTTTATCTCCTGCAATACCACGAGCCTTTCCTTTTCAAGCTCATTCCTGTCGAAGAGCGAATTCATGAGTATGTCGGAAAGTAATTCCACGGCGACGGATATGTCCTTATTCAGGACCTTCGCGTAAAAGCACGTGTACTCCCTGCCGGTAAAGGCGTTCAAAACGCCTCCGACGCCCTCTATCTCGCGCGCTATGTCCAGGGCCGTCCTTTTGGCCGTGCCCTTGAAGAGCAGATGCTCGATGAAATGCGATACGCCGCCAAGCAAAAGGGTTTCGTCCCTGCTCCCCTTCTTTACCCAGACCCCGATTGAGGCGGATTCGGCGTCAGGCATCTCCTCGGTGATGAGTTTTATGCCGTGCCTGAGATAATCCTTTCTGACCCTTGTCATTTTCCTTATTGCCTTTCCGCGTTTTTTTATTCTTCTTTTTCTTTTTATCGCTGTTATCGCGCTTGTCTCCCGGAGCCGCGCCTTGCGGCGCGTTGCCGGAGTTCCACCCTAAATAGGCCGCCATGCCGAGGGTCCTCTGCTTTACCTGCTTAAGAAGCCTCTTCGCCCAAAGAAATTCCGTGGCCAGTATGGCGAGCCCGGCCGGTATCACTATGAAGGCCGGCCCGGGAAGCACTATAAGGGCTATGCCGAAAAGCAACACCGTAAATCCTATTACTATTATTATTACTCTTTTTGCCTGTTTAAGGGTGTGTATGAAGATGCGACCGAGCACAGACGGTTCTCCTTGGCCGGAGGTGCGACAGCGCGGGGCTATGCCCTGCGCCGGTTGACGAGAAGGGGGAAAAAAGAAAAAATCCGAGCCTATTTAGGCTCGCGACCCGCCCTATGGGGCGGGTACCCCGGGCGCGCCGAGGGCTTCTTTCCTCGAAAGCCTTATTTTTCCGTCTTTATCTATCTCTATGACCTTGACGAGCACCTCGTCGCCTTCCTTCAAGACGTCTCTTACGGACTTGACTCTCTCGTGAGAAAGATGCGATATGTGGATAAGCCCGTCGGTACCCGGCAGTATCTCGACAAAAGCGCCGAAGTCCGTGATGCGCCTTACCTTGCCCATGTAGAGCTTGCCTATCTCGGCGTCCTCGGTAAGGCCCTTGACCATCTCTATGGCCTTCTGAGCGGCCGCGTCGTCGTTGGAGGCGATATTGACCTTGCCGTCGTCCTGTATGTCTATCTTTACGCCTGTCTGGAGGACTATGTTCTTTATGTTCTTTCCTCCCGGCCCTATAAGGTCTTTTATCCTCTCAAGCCTTATGGTAAGAGTGATTATCCTCGGAGCGTACTTCGAGAGCTCTCCCCTCGCCGCGGTTATGGCCTCTTCCATCTTGCTTAATATGTGAAACCTTCCGTCCCTGGCCTGATAAAGGGCCTCCTTCATTATGGCGGACGTTACGCCTCCTATCTTTATGTCCATCTGGAGGGCCGTGATGCCCTGCCTTGTGCCGGCCACCTTGAAGTCCATGTCGCCCAAATGGTCCTCGTCGCCGAGTATGTCGGAGAGGACGGCGTACTTATCCGCCTCTTTTATAAGCCCCATCGCTATTCCGGCGACGTGAGCCTGCGTCGGCACTCCGGCGTCCATGAGGGAAAGGGACGCGCCGCATATCGAGGCCATCGAAGAAGAACCGTTCGACTCGAGTATGTCGGATACGACCCTTACCGTATAAGGGAACTTTTCGCTGTTCGGCATAACCTTGTTGATGGCCCTTTCGGCCAAGGCGCCGTGCCCTATCTCGCGCCTTCCCGGACTCCTCAAAAACTTCACCTCTCCGGTCGAAAAAGGCGGAAAATTATAGTGGAGCATGAACTTCTTGTATTCCCATCCGGCGAGCGCGTCTATCTTCTGCTCGTCTTCCGAGGTGCCGAGCGTCGTGACGACCATGGACTGCGTTTCGCCCCTCGTGAAAAGCGCCGAGCCGTGCGTCCTCGGCAGAAGTCCCACTTCGCAGGTTATATCCCTTATGTCCTTAAGAGACCTTCCGTCCACGCGCCGCTTTTCGTCAAGCACCATTCTCCGCATTATGTCGTACTTAAGGTCGCCGAAAACGGCCTTTATCGTCTTTTCCTTTTCGGGATATTCCGGAAGAAGCTCTTTGAGGAGTTCGTCCTTTACCTGAGACATCTTATCGTAACGCTCGGCCTTCGCCGGAATGCTCAAAGCGGCCTTGAGCTTAACGGAAGAAAGGTCTTTTATCCTGGTCTCCAACGCGGCGTCCACGCCGTGCTTTTCGACAATCATCTTCGGAATTCCGCATTCCGCGTATATCTTTTCCTGAAGCGCGAGCACTCCCTTCACGCTTTCCTCGGCGAAGGTCAACGCCTCTACCGCGTCGTCCTCGCTTACGAAGCGCGCTCCGCCCTCGACCATTATTATCCCGTTCTCGGCCGCGGCAACGATGAGGTCTATCTCGCTTTGTTTCTGCTCGCTGAGGCTCGGATTCGCGACGAGCTTGCCTCCTATCTTGCCGACCCTCACGGCCGCTATGGGCCCGAGGAACGGTATGTCCGATACGCCGAGCGCTACGGAGGCGCCTATTACCGCTATTATCTCCGGGTCGTTAGCCGGGTCGAGCGACATGACGGTCGCGATGACCTGCGTCTCCGTCGCGTAGCCTTCCTTGAAAAGAGGCCTGAGAGGCCTGTCTATGAGTCTTGAGCAAAGAACCTCTTTTTCGCTCGGTCTTCCCTCGCGCTTGAAAAACCCGCCCGGGATTTTCCCCGCCGCGTAAGTCATCTCCGTGTAATTGACCGTAAGCGGAAGAAAATCCACGTTAGTCGAGGGAGTTGACGCCCTGCACGCCGTAACCAACACTACCGTATCGCCGTACCGGACCACGCAACTTCCGTGGGCCTGCTTCGCCATCCTGCCGAGTTCTATCCTTAGCGGCCTCCCGCCGTAATCCAGTTCATACACTTTAGCCATTAGAGTCTACCCGCTCCTTCCTGATTTGACTGCTTTGCCGAATTTGGTTTAGCCCGCGCATATTCGGAATTCAGGGGACAATCCCCGACCCACCCTTCGGGTGGGTACCCCGACGACTCCGCTTCGCTTCGTCCGTAAATCTGGGACAGTCCCCTGCAAAACGCCCGATATTACTTCCTTAAGCCGAGCCTGCCTATAAGACTCTCGTAGCGGGGCACGTCCCTCTCGCGAAGATAATCCAGAAGCCTCCGCCTCTGACCTACCATTTTAAGCAAACCCCTTCTCGAATGGTGGTCGGAGCTGTGCACCTTAAGGTGGCCGTCGAGATAGCTTATCCTCTCGCTCAGTATCGCCACCTGAACCTCCGGGCTCCCGGTATCCTTTGCGTGAGTCTTGTACTTCTCGATCAACTCTTTTTTCTTGTCTACGGTAATCATCCTTTTCTTTACCCTCCTTGGAATAAAAATAATATCACATTTAATCCGTAACAATGAAGCAAAAATTAAAGCGCGACGGAAACCGCGAAGTCCTCCGCCCCGGCGGCGCCTAAAGCCGCGACGCACCGGGAAAGGGGAATTATCCCTTTCAAGAGGTTTTCCGGCGTCTCATGAAGCCCGACCGAATCCGCGAGAGTGAACATGCCGCTCTTCGTTCTTCTCAGTTCGATAAGATGCGCCCCGCACCCCAAGGTCTCGCCCGCGTCAAAGCAAATCGTCCTCACGTACGTGCCCGCCGAACACGCCACGATGAATGTCACGAACGGAAAATCCGTTCTTATGCCCGCTATGGAAAATATCTCGACCTGCTTCGGCTCCCTCTCGACCGTAATGCCCTTTCTCGCGAGCTTATAAAGAGGCACTCCGTTTTTCTTCACCGCCGAGAACATGGGAGGCAACTGCTTTATCTTGCCGCGTAACCCCTCAAGCGCCTTACGAACGTCCTCTTCGGTCACCTCTGAAGAGTCGGAGATTTTAATAACCTTGCCTTCGCTGTCGCAGGTGTCGGTCGTCTCGCCGAGCTTCATGACGGCCATGTATTCTTTTTCGTTTCCGCACAAACGCGAGGCGAACTTCGTCGCCCCTTCTATCACAAGCGGCAAGACCCCTGTCGCGAGAGGGTCAAGCGTGCCGAGATGCCCTACCTTTTTCGCGCGAAGTTTCCTCTTGACCGCGCTTACGACGTCGTGCGACGTCGGCCCCTTGGGCTTATCTATTACAAGAACTCCGTTCACAATTTTTCTCTCCTCTCCCCGACGGGGAGAGGGTAGGGTGAGGGGGAAGACTGCTCCTTTAGCGCCTTTTCGAGCTCCGCCACCACCTTGGCCTTAACCTCAAGAAGATTTCCCTTTATGCTGAAACCGGCGGCGTGCGCGTGCCCTCCGCCGTTGAATAAACCCGCCACGCCCGATACGTCAATCCTGCCCTTGGAGCGGAGGCTCGCCTTGTACTCGCCTTTTTTGACTTCCCTGAAGAGCACCCCGACCTCCACGCCCTCTATGGCCCTCGCGTAGTTCACGAAGCCGTCCGTCATGTCCTTGGTTCCGTCGAAGGATTTAATGGATTCGAGCGTCACGTGAACTATCGCTATCTTATTATCGTCCGTGAACTCCAAGGTGGAGAGAGTCGCGCCGAGGAGCTTGAACCGCGCCGCCGGATAATTCTCGTAAACCTTGACGGATATGTCCCACGGGTCGGCCCCCGCCCTTACGAGCTCTCCCGCCTTTCTGAACGCCTCGGGGGTCGAGCAGCTATACCTGAAAGACCCGGTATCCGTATGTATGGCGGTATAGAGGTTTATCGCTATGCCCTTCGTAATCTCGGCTCCCGCGGCCTTGAGCACGTCATAGACTATTTCCCCGGCCGCGCTCGCCTCCGGCACCACGAGGTTTACGTCCCCGTAGTTGTCGTTCGTCACGTGATGGTCTATATTCAAAAAAACGCCTTTCCCCTTGAAAGACGAAAAGTTGTCTCCGAGCCTGTCGGCCTGCCCGCAATCGACCGCTATGGTGCAATCTATGTCCTTTACGCCCTCCAACGTATGCACTATGTCTTTACTGCCGGGAAGAAAATCGTAAAGCGGCGGAAGTTGGTCTTCGAGATACGGCACAACCTCTTTACCCATGCCCTTAAGCCCGAGATACATCCCGAGGAGCGAACCCACGGCGTCGCCTTCGGGGTTTACGTGCGAAACGACCACGAAACGCCTTGAGTTCTTTATCGCCTCGACTATCTTCGAATACTTCTCATCCGTCATAAATATCTCTTGCGTAGGGGCACGATGCATCGTGCCCCCTACCCTGTCTCTTTTATTTTCTTGAGCGCCTCTTCAATCCTCATGGCGTAATCCAACGAATCGTCGTACTTGAAATCCACGCTCGGCACGTGCCTGAGACTCAACCTTTTCGCGAGCGCCCTCCTTATATAGGGGGCCGCGCTCTTTAACCCTTCGGCGGTTTCCCGAATCTCCTCGGAAGAGGCCGTCATGCTGAAGAACACCACCGCGTACTTCATGTCGGGGCTCATCTTCACCTTCGTGACCGTAACGAGTCCGACCCTCGGGTCTTTCACCTCGCCCATGATGAGCATCTGCGCTACCTCTTCTTTTATCGTGTCTCCGACCCTCTCCGCTCGCCTGTGGGCCATGTTCGCCTCGCTCCCTCAGACGATGTATTTTTTGTCTTTGTCATCGAGAGAGTAATTTATGAATTCCATGTCGTGGTCCGTTATCTCGGCCGCGTGCAGGCCTTCTATGAAATTAATGAGCCTGTCCACCACCGAGTTTATTACCGAAACGTCGCTTCCCACGACCGATATCCCGAGCTCCGCCTTTTGCCAGAGGTCATGGCTTCCGACCTCGGCGACGGAGACGTTGAAGCGGTTCCTCGCCCCGTCAATCACCTTTTTAAGGGTCTGCCTTTTATCCTTGAGAGATTGGCTGTGGTGTATGAAAAGCCCTATGTGACATACGCCGACTATCATGAACCTGCCGTAATCCCCCAAAAAGGGGGAACCGCCGCCTTACAGTTTCGCGGCCTCTTCCTTAAGTTCGTAGGCCTCTATGACATCCCCCGCCTTTATGTCGTTATACCCCTCTATGGATATGCCGCACTCGAAGCCTGTCTGCACTTCCTTCACGTCGTCCTTGAATCTCTTCAAGGCCGCTATCTTGCCGTCGTACACGGGGACGCTGTCCCTTATGAGCCTTACCCTCGCGCCTCTCGGAATACGGCCGTCCGTCACGTAACACCCGGCCACGGTCCCGACCTTCGATATCTTGAATACCTCCCTCACCGACGCCCTGCCCGCGACCTCTTCCTTCACTATGGGAGCAAGAAGACCGGTCATGGCGTTCTTGATGTCGTCAACGAGGTTATATATCACGGTGTAGAGCCTTATGTCCACGCCCTCGGCTTCGGCTAACTGCGCTCCTTTGGGCTCGGGCCTCACGTTGAACCCTATGATTATGGCGTTAGAGGCGGACGCTAACATGACGTCGCCTTCGTTTATGCCTCCGACCGCGCCGTGGATTATCTTGAGCCCTATCTTCTCGGATTGGATCTTCCCGAGCGCTTCCTTTACGGCCTCTATCGAGCCCTGCACGTCGGACTTTATGACGAGGTTCAATTCCTTTACCTCGCCCTTGGCTATCTTCTCATAGAGGTCCTGAAGCCCCACCTTCGCGGTCTTCCCTTTGTCCTTCTGCTCCTGCTTGCCGAGCCTCAAAGACGCTATCTGCCTCGCGGTGGCCTCGTCCTTCACTATCATGAAGGTGTCTCCGGCCTGCGGAACCCCGGAAAGCCCGACTATCTCCACCGGCATCGACGGGCCGGCCTCGTTTATCCTCTTTCCCCAGTCGCTTACCATCGCCCTTATCCTGCCGAAATAGAACCCCGCGACGCATACGTCCCCTACCTCGAGCCTTCCGCTCTGCACAAGCACGGTGGAAACCGGGCCCCTTCCCTTGTCGAGCTTGGCCTCTATTATCACACCCTTGGCAGGAGCCGTGTCCGAGGCCTTTAATTCCAGCATCTCGGCCTGAATCAGTATGAGTTCGAGGAGTTCCTTTATCTTTATGTTTTTCTTCGCGGAAACCTCGACGAATATGGTGTCTCCGCCCCAGTCCTCGTGCACAAGCCCGTACTCGGTAAGCGCCTGCTTTATCTTTTGCGGCGCGGCCTGAGGGAGGTCTATCTTATTTACGGCGACTATTATCGGAACGTTCGCGGCCTTGGCGTGATTTATGGCCTCGATGGTCTGAGGCATCACTCCGTCGTCCGCCGCCACCACCAATACCACTATGTCCGTAACCTTCGCGCCCCTCGCCCTCATGGCGGTAAAGGCCTCGTGGCCCGGGGTGTCGAGGAAGGTTATGTCGCCCCTATCGAGATGCACGTGATAGGCGCCTATGTGCTGGGTTATGCCTCCGGCCTCCGCGCTCGCCACGTTCGTCCTTCTTATGGCGTCCAGAAGCGAGGTCTTCCCGTGGTCAACGTGCCCCATGACGGTCACGACCGGGGGCCTCGGCTTAAGTCCCGCGCCGGGCTCCGTGGCGGCCGGCTCCATGAGGCTTTCCTCCGCTATGGCCGCGCTCTCGACCTCGAATCCGTAATCCGCGGCAACGAGCGTCGCCGCGTCTATGTCTATCAACTGGTTCACGGTGGCCATGATGCCGAGCCCCATGAGCTTTTTGATTATGTCTCCGGCCTTTACGCCGAGCCTCTGGGAAAAATCGGCGACGGCTATGGCGTCGACTATCCTTATTACCTTCTTTTCCGCCTTGGTTACGGTAATCTCGGTCTTCTTCAACGCCCTTCCGTGCTGCACGGATGTCTGTTTGGAACGGCCGCCGCGCACCTCGAAGCGCTTGCCCCCCTTGCGGAAGAGCTGCTTATTGTAGAATACCTTTTCGGCCTTTGCTTCTTTGCCGAATACCTTTACCTCTTTTTTCGAAGGCCGCTCCGGCGGCTTCTCCTCTATTATTACGGGTTTCTCGGCAGGAATCTTCTTTTCCTCGATTAACGGAGCGGCCTCCTGCGCGCGCTTTTCCTCCCCGGCCTTTTCCTTCTTTTTCTCGCCCTTCGCCCGGCCCGCGCCGGCCTTTTCTTCTTTAAGTTCCTTTTTGCCCTTTTTCGCGGCAATCGCGGGCTTTTCCTCGGCCTTCGGTTCCGTCGGCGCGGGAGCGCCTTTCGAAGCCTCTTCTTCTTTTTCAGGAGGTTTTTCCGGCGCCTCGGCCTTTCGCCGCCTAATGACGGAAGTCTTTAGTCTTTTTTCCTCGACTTCCGGTTTATCTTTCTTTACGTCTTTATCAGGCATAATTAAGTTTGACCCGGCCCCTCTTCTTACTCTTTTTCCTCGGTTGAATCTTTCATGTACTTTCCTGCGGCCTCGATTATGGCCTCGGCCTTCTTCTTGCCTATTCCTTCTATGCGTTCAAGCTGTTCCGCGGTAGTCCTCATTATGTCTCCGACCGTGTCAAACCCCGCTGAGTTAAGCTTCTCGACTGTCTTATCGCCGATTCCTTCAAGTACTTTGATTCCGGCGGAGCGCTTCTCATCAATTGCTTCTTTTATGCCCGCAGCAAGGACGGCCTTACGCAACGCCTCGTCCGGGGAAATACCCTCGCCCCTCGCGTCGGTCTCGGTCGTTATGTCTATCTTCCAGCCCGTGAGTTTGGCCGCGAGCCTCACGTTTTGCCCCTTTTTGCCGATGGCCAGAGACAACTGGTCGTCCGGCACCACTACTTCCATGGCGTGGGCCGCGTCGTCCGTTATGACCTTCGATATCTGGGCCGGGGAAAGGGCGTTTTTAACGAGCACCGCCGGGTCGTCCGCCCAGTGTATTATGTCTATCTTTTCGCCTTTGAGTTCCTGCACAACGGCCTGAACCCTCGAACCTTTTACCCCTACGCACGCGCCGACAGGGTCGACTTCCTGACTCCGGGACGATACCGCGATCTTCGCCCTCTCGCCCGGCTCCCTTGCCGCGCCTTTTACCTCTACTATGCCTTCGTACACTTCCGGCACTTCCATGTGAAAGAGCTTTATGAGAAACGCCGGGTGGCTTCTCGATATAACGACCTGCGGCCCCCTTGCCTCGCTCCTGACGTCTAAAACGACTCCCCTTATCCTCTCTCCCTGACGGTAAGACTCGCGCTTTACCTGTTCCTTCTTCGGCAATATGGCCTCGGTCCTGCCGAGATCCACGACTATGTCGCCCCTCTCGAACCTCTGCACGAGCCCCGTTATTATCTCGCCCTTTTTGGAGCCGTACTCCTTCAAAACGGTCTCGCGCTCGGCCTCGCGCATCTTCTGTATGATTATCTGCTTCGCGGTCTGCGCGTCAATCCTGCCGAACTCCTTGGAATCGAGCTTAAGCCCGAGGCTGTCGCCCGCGATAAATTCAGGGTCTTCCTTCTTCGCCTCGGTTAAGGATATCTCCGTATCCGGGTCAACGACCTCTTCCACGACCGTCTTGAAGATAAAGAGTTCTATCTCGCCGGCCTCTTCGTTATACCGGGCCTCGATTACCTTATTCGGGCCGAATCTCTTTTCCGCGGCCTTCTGCATGGCCGACTCGAGCGCCTCTATGAGGACGCTTTTGTCAAGCCCCTTGTCTTTTCCCACCTGCTCGATTATGTTGGACAGATTGAGCGCCATCCGAATCCTCCCGTGTCTTATTCCGTCATTCCCGTCCGCCTGAGGCGGAAGCGGGAATCCGGACGTAGGGCAGAGCTTTAGCCCTGCATAAAGACGCAACCCTTCCGCCTCAGGCGGAGGGTTGCCCTGCTAAATTTCCACCTCGCAACGCGCCTTGTCAACGTTGGAAAGTTCTATTTCGTAAACCCTGCCCTCGGAATCCTTTAAAACAACCTTGCCGCCGGCAACTCCGACCACAACGGCCTTGAAGTTTCTCCTGCCCTCTACCGGAAGCTTCGCCTTAAGATTTATCTTCTTCCCCGCCGCGTTCACGAAATCCTTTTCTTTAATAAGCGGCCTGTCGAGTCCCGGGGAGGAAACTTCAAGAACGTATGCGCTCGGAACGATATCTTCGACGTCAAGGAGCGTGCCGAGTTCTCTGCTTATCGAAGTGCAATCGTCGAGCGTTACGCCGCCGGGCTTGTCTATGAAAACCCGGAGTACCCAACGCCCGAACTCGTAAAGGTATAAAACGTCCACGAGCTCCATGCCGAAGTCCCTCACAAGAGGCTCGGAAATCTCCTTTACCTTCTCTTCCAAAGATCCGGGCTTCAAACCGTAAACTCCGCGGAGGGTCCTTGCGGACGGCACAATGAATTTATAGGCCGCCGTGACACGCATAGCATAAAGCAAGTTAAAACATTAAGGGTCAAGGGCTCTGCCCTTGCTAACCCGTTTAAAGAAAAAAGTGGGCATTCGCCCACTTCAATTGTAAAATCTAACACATGGCTTTTATTATTGCAAGGGTAAACTTGGAGTTAGAGAAAAAAACAGGGAACAATGACTAAGGAATATCGGCCGTTCGTCCCGGACGTGTCGAATAAACGGACGGCTCCGGGGCGCCCGCATCCGCCTTAGGCGGACGGCGCGGGTCGGCGCGTCTCCCTCCGCTTGACTTTTTCGGCCTAAACACGTAGTATCTAAAACTCGGAGGGGCGGAGTCAATGGAAAAAGAAATCACCATAGCGGTCTCGGTCTTTTTCATAGTCTATGCCTTTATCGTCTGGGACAAGATTGACAAGGCCGTCGTCGCCGTACTCGGCGCCTCCTCCCTCATGGCGCTCGGAGTGCTGACGCAGAAACAGGCCATCCTCGGCATAGACTTCAACACCCTCGGGCTTCTCGTCGGGATGATGATAATCGTCGGGGTATGCCAGAAGACGGGGATGTTCCATTACCTCGCCATAAAAAGCGCGAAGTTCGCCAAGGGCGAACCCTGGCCCATTCTTCTCTACCTCGCGGTCTTAACCGCCGTGTTCTCGGCTTTTCTCGACGCCGTAACGGCGGTCTTGCTCATAGCGCCCATAACGCTTCTCATAACGGACGAACTCCAGATTACGCCCTATCCTTTTCTCTATTCCCAGATATTGGCCTCGAACATAGGAGGAACGGCGACGCTCGTCGGGGACCCTCCCAACGTAATGATAGGGAGTTCTCAGGGTTTTACCTTCACGGACTTTGTCATTAACGTCGCGCCGGTAACGGTGATTATACTGGCCGCGACCATCGCGGTATTTAAGATCATTTACGGGAAAAAACTCACTGCCTCCGAGGAGGTGAAAAGGAGGATAATGCAGTTCAGGGAGGCCGACACCATAACTGACCCGCGGCTCCTCAAAAAATGCCTCGCCGTGCTTCTCCTTGTCATTGCGGGCTTTATTTTCCACAACCCCCTCGGACTCGATATCGCCACCATTGCCCTCACAGGGGCCGGCATAACCATGCTCATAAGCAAAGAGACCGTCCACCACAGCATGGAAAGGGTGCAATGGACGACGATATTTTTCTTTATGGGCCTTTTCGTGATAGTGCACGGCCTTGTGGAAACGGGCGCGATATCGGCGCTCGCCGCGAAGGTCGTGGCCTTTACCGAAGGGAAAGTCTCCACCACCGCTTACGCCGTTTTGTGGCTTTCCGGCATCGCCTCGGCATTTGTCGACAATATCCCGTTCGTCGCCACCATGATACCTCTCATAGACAACATGGAGCCTCACATGGGCGGACAAATCGCTTCTCTGCCGGTTTGGTGGGCGTTGAGTCTCGGAGCCTGCCTGGGAGGGAACGGCACCCTGATAGGAGCTTCCCCCAATGTCATAGTGGCGGGCTTCGCCTCGAAAAGCGGCTCCCCCATAGGGTTTTTGAAATTCATGCTTTTCGCCTTTCCGCTGATGCTGATGTCTATTTTGATAGCGCACATATACCTGTACCTTAGATTTCTATAAGGATTTATCTTACCGCAGTCAATCCGATTTATTCAGAGGAGGTCAAAATGAACGCGGCAAGCATGATGTCAACCGGGATTATGACCCTCACGCCCGACAAAACCGTCGGGGACGTGGTAAAACTCTTCTTCGAGCAGAGGATTCGTCAGGTCCCGGTGGTGAACGAAGAAAACGTCGTGCTCGGCGTCATAACGTCCCGGATTCTCCTGAGGACGATTTTGCCGGGTTACATAAGGGAGGGCTTTCTAAAGGACGTCCGCTTCGCGCCCGAACTCAGGCAGTTCGTCGAAAATATGGATGCCTTGAAGGATAAACCCCTCAGCGGATTCATAAACAAATACAAGCCGGCAAGTCCCGATTACGCGTTCGTTGGTCCCGAGACCTCGGCGATGGAGATAGCGGCCCTGTTCGTGAATACCGAAATCTTCGTGGACAGGATACTCGTCGTGGACAACAAGAAAAGGCTTCTCGGCATCATATCTCCCATAGACATATTCAGAAATCTTTGGAAACAATCGGAAAAGGACAGTCCGGAAAAGGACTGAGCGTTTACGCTCACGTCCCTTTCTGCAAAAGCAAGTGCCCTTACTGCGACTTCAATTCGATTGAGTCCGGTAACGTCCCTGAAAAAGACTACGCGCGCGCCCTCGTTGAAGAACTCGGCTTCATCCTGAAAAACGAAGATTCGGTCATAACCAAAGGCCCATTGAAAACGCTTTATATGGGCGGCGGCACGCCGTCGCTAATCGAAGCCAAAACGGCCGGCGTTATAATCGAAGGAGTTTTTAACGCGATACCTGCCCTAAAAGACGTTGAAATAACCATTGAGGCCAACCCTGACACGGTAAACCTTGAAAAACTGCGCGGGTTCAGGAACGCCGGAATAAACCGCATAAGCATAGGCGCGCAGTCCTTCGACGATAAGAGCCTGCGCGCCCTCGGAAGAACGCACGACGCCGCAAAGAGCGTCCTCGCCGTAATCAACGCGGAAAAGGCGGGCTTTGAAAACACGGGCATTGACCTGATATTCGGAATTCCGGGCCAAAGTCTTTCCTCATGGCAAGGCACGCTCAAAAAGACTATTGAACTCCTGCCGAAACACGTCTCGGTCTATTGCCTTAAGATAGAGGAAGGAACGCCTTTCGGGGAAATGCGAAAAAAGGGCAAGATAAAAACCATGCCGGAAGAACTCGAAATCGAGATGTACCTCGCGGCGATAGAAATGCTTAAACACGCGGGCTACGTCCACTACGAGATATCCAATTTAAGCCTGCCGGGCTTTGAAAGCAGACACAACACCAACTACTGGAAGGGCGGCGACTACATAGGGCTCGGCGCGGGCGCGCACTCCTACTGCGGGCGAAACGGATGGGGCAAAAGATGGTGGAACGAAAAAGACCCTTACCTTTACATGGAACTCGCCCGTAAAGGAAAAAGCGCGATAGCGGGCTCGGAAATACTCGCCAAAGAGCAGGCCGTCGCGGAAGGCATTTTCCTGGGGCTTCGGGTCATCGAAGGCATGGACGAAAAAGAATTCGAGGCACGTTTCGGCATACGCGTCGGCGACGCCATGGACGTCGAAGGATTCATTACCGAAGGCCTCCTCGCAAGACAAGGCGGCGTGCTCCGCCTGACGCAAAGAGGCATCCTCCTTTCAAACGAGGTGTTTTAGAGCCGCGCCCGGCGGACGGCACGATGAATCAATAAACCCCAATGGTTCGTCCGCCTCAGGCGGACGCAAAGAAAGTTGAAACATTATGGGTCAAGAGCCCGACCCGCCCTATGGGGCGGGTACCCCGCGCAATCTTAAGCGCCCCGATGCCTCTGGATACGGAGCGCTCCGTATTGAGACATCGGAGCGGGGAGCTCAGCCCTTGCGCGCTTGACAATAAGCCCCTTTCACTGGTATCTTCTTTATGAAACACCGGGAGACTTTAGAAACATGGCGCGCAAAGAAAAAAAACGCGAAAAATCGCCGGCTGAGTTATCCGAAAGGTCCTCCGGCATACTCAAGGCGATAATAAAGGAACACATCGCCACGGTAAGCCCGGTAAGTTCCAAGGCCGTGGCCGAGCGTTGCCCCATAGGGCTAAGTTCCGCGAGCATAAGGACCGTCATGGCGGACCTCGAGGAAAATGGCTACCTCAGGCGCCCCCACCCCTCGGCCGGCACAATCCCGACCGAAAAGAGTTTCCGCCTCTACGTTAACACTCTTAGCGAACTCGAAGAGCCGGTCGAATCGATAAAACACATAATCAGAAAAAGCTTAAGGTCCGGGACGGAAGGGCTTTTGAGGGACGCGACGCGGATGCTTTCCTCCGTCACGAGTTGCGCGGGCTTTATACTGGCGCCAAAACCCGAAGAACTTCTGATAAAGGACCTGAGCTTCGTTTCAGTGGACGCGTCGAACGTGCTTCTTGTGATAAAGGCGCATACGGGCCACGTGAGCACGCGGCTCGTAAAGGCAAAAAAGCGGGAACTCAATCTCGACCTCGAAAAAATATCCAACTACCTCCGCTCCATAGCCCGCGGGCTTACGCTCCGGGGGCTTAGGGACAGGGTCATGGAAGACGCCGGGAACGAAAAGAATCAATACTCCACCCTCGTATCGAAAACCTTGGCCCTCGTGAAGGCCGTTCTACGCGACACGGCGTCAAACGGCGAAGAACTCTACATGGAGGGCAAGGCCAACATATTCGACCAGCCGGAGTTCAAAGAGGACGTTCAAAGGATAGTCGGGCTTTTCAGGGCGTTCGAAGAAAAAAGCCTTCTCCTCCGGATACTCGACAGGAGCATCAGGGAAAAGGGCGTAAATATCCGCATCGGTTCGGAATGCGCGGCCAAGGAGTTCGAGGGCTTGAGCATAGTAACGGCCCCGTACGGAAAATCGGAACGGGCGCTCGGCTCGCTCGGCGTCATAGGCCCGGTAAGGATGGATTACTCCAGGATCATACCGCTCGTGGACTACGCCGCGGAATCAATAACGCGGGCCCTCTAAAGAATCACCCTGCGAAACGCAACGCCAAAACGAGGTAATGATATCCATGAACAAAAAAGACGACGCTTTTAACGGCAATAAAAAAGGATTAAACGAAGACCCGGCGAAGGATCTTGCCGAAGGGGCCGGGAACGGCGAGGAATGGGCCGAGCCCGAAGAAGGCGAGATAAAAAACCTTCGCGACGCGCTCGAGGCCAAAAACAAAGAATGCGCCGAAGCGCTCGATAAATTCATGCGCAAGTGCGCGGACTTCGACAACTACAAAAAAAGGGTCGAAAAGGAAAAGGCCTCTCTTCTCGAATTCGCGAACGAATCCTTTGCCAAGGAACTCTTGAACTTCCCGGATAACCTCGAAAGGGCCCTTCACCACTCAAGGGAGGGAACGGATAACGACGCTCAGACGGAGGCTCTCCGAAGCGGAGTGGAACTCACGCTCAAAGGCATACACGACGTGTTCAAAAAATTCGGCATAGAGCCGATTCCCGCGCTCGGGAAAATCTTCGACCACTCAAGGCACGAGACCCTCGGCTTCGAAGAGACATCCGAAAGCGAAGACGGAACTGTCGTGAAAGAGGTTCAAAAGGGCTACATGTTCAGGGAGCGGCTGCTTCGGCCTTCGCTCGTCATAGTCGCCAGGAACCCGTCCGCCAAAGAAGGCGCGACCGAAGGCCCCAAGGGCCTATGAGCGACAAGGATTACTACCGCATACTCGGCGTAAACAGGGACGCCGACGACGCCGACATTAAAAGGGCGTACAGGAAACTCGCGCAGGAATACCATCCCGACAAGCACTCCGGCGACAAAACGGTCGAAGAGAAATTCAAGACCATAAACGAAGCCTACGAAGTCCTCAAAGACCCGGAAAAAAGGGCGCGTTACGACAGGTTCGGCGCTGCCGAGGCTCGCGGTCCTTTTGCCGAGGGCGGCTTCGGGCCTGACTTTCAGGACTTCTTCGGCGACATATTCTCGGACTTCTTCGGAGGAAGACAGCGCCAAGGGCCTCAACCCGGAGACGACCTGAGATACGACCTCGAAATAGGATTCGAGGAATCCGTATCAGGCGCAACCAAAAAGATAGAAATCAAAAAAACCGTCCAATGCGCCGCTTGCCGCGGCACGAGGGCCAAGCCCGGCACGTCCGCCGCGACTTGCCCGAACTGCAAAGGCAACGGACAGATCTTCATGCAACAGGGCTTTCTCCGTATCGCGAGACCCTGTCCTAACTGCAGGGGCGAAGGCCGCACCATACCCCACCCGTGCGAGGAGTGCAAAGGGCTCGGCTTTACTCACGCCGCGAGAACCCTCACCATAAACGTGCCTCCGGGCGTGGACTCCGGCGCGCGCCTTCGCATAAGCAACGAGGGAGAGGCTGGGACAAGAGGCGGAAGGCCGGGCGACCTCTACGTGTTCCTTACGGTCCGCCCTCACCCGATATTCAAACGCGAGGGCGACGACATAATCTGCGAGGTGCCCATAAGCTTTCCGCAGGCAACGCTCGGAGGGGAGATAGAAGTGCCGACCATCGACGGAAAAACCAAACTCAAGATACCGGCCGGCACCCAGTCCGGCAAGGTATTCAATCTGAAGTCAAAAGGCGCGCCGTCTTTAAGAACCGGCAGAAGAGGCGACCAGATGATAGTCGTTAACGTCGAAACGCCGGCCAAACTGAATAAGAGGCAAAGGGAACTTATCGAAGAACTGGGGAGAATAACCAACGACGAATCGTTCCCGCAAAAAAAAAGTTTCCTTGACAAGGTAAAGGAGCTATTCGGGTAATGAAGGCGAAAAGACGCGCCGCTACGCTCGCTATTTCGTTATTCATCGCGATATCGCTTAACGCCGCTCCGGTGTTTTCGGCCGGCCCGGAAGTTAACGCGAACAAGGTTACGATTGACCCTGCCACGGCAGGCGCGGAAATGCGCGAAGCGCTCGATTCTATCAAGAGAGCGGGCGCTTCGGACGAAAACATGCTAAGGCTCGAAAAAGCAATCGAAGCCGGGCCGGTTTCTTTGGACGCGACCGCTCTCTCCGATATCGCGGCGGCATACGCGAAGAGGGGAGATTGCCGGAAGGCCCTTCAATACTACGAGAAACTTTTACCCGTCCTTGCCTCCCCCCATGCCAAAGGCGGAACGGAGGCCCTCTACGGAGCCGCCTACTGCGAATACAAATTAGGCGACATGACCGCCGCGAAAGCCCGGCTTGAGGCTATAACCGAAAACCCCTTAGCCATGGCCGCGGAAAGAGCAAAGGCCGTGGCCCTGTCGAACGAAATAGAATCCGTCTTGAACGCCGCAAAAGGAACCAAACCCAAATTCGTCGTCGGGGCGCTCCTTCCGCTAAACGGCCCATACGCCCGGTTCGGGGAAGCCGCGCTTAAAGGAATGCTCCTTGCCGCGGGGGTCTTCGGAAAGCCCTTGCCCGGCGATTCAATCGAGATAGCGGTGAAAGACACCTCAAAGGAAGACGCGCCCATCGAAGACCTTGTGGATGAGCTTCTCGAAGAACAAGAAATAGCGGGCATAATAGGCCCTCTCATGGGCGCCGAGGCAACGGAAGCCTCGGCAATAATCCAAGCGCGCGGCATCCCCGCAATCATGCTGTCGCAAAAAGAAGGACTCACGCAAAGCGGCGGCTACGCGTTCAGGAACTTCCTGACCCCTAAGGCGCAGGCCGAACGCCTTGCCGAATACGCGGCAAAAACCTTGGGGCTTAAGACAGCGGTAATACTGTCCCCCGGCAACGCCTACGGCAAAGAACTTACGTCATACTTCGAAAAGGCATTCACCAAAAGGGGGGGGCTCGTATCCGGAGAACTTTCCTACGAACCCGGCAAAAAGGACTTCGCCAAAGAACTCGTGTCGCTTTTCGGCATAAAATCCAAAGAAAAAAAAGAAGGCCGGCGGAGGATAGTCGCTTACACGCCGACTATCAGGCCGGAAGCCCTTGTCATATTCGACTCCTACGGCGCCGTGGCGCAGATAGCGCCGTACCTCGCCTTCTACGGCATAAAGAACTTGCAACTCCTCGGCGCGGGCGGTTGGAACTCGCCCAAGCTTATCGAACTCGGCGGCGAATACGTCGAGGGGGCGGTGTTCGTGGACGGATTCTTCGCCGGAAGCAAAAGAAAAGGGGCAATCGAATTCGTGAAACTCTTTAAAAATTCCTACGATTACGACCCCGGCATAATAGAGGCTTACGCCTACGACTCAACGTCCGTCCTCCTCGTTGCCGCGGAAAAATCAGGCAACGGCCGTAAAGCCGTAAGGAACGCGCTCGCCGCGATATCCGGCTTCGAAGGCGCGACAGGCAAGATTTCCTTCAACGCGGACACGGAAGCAGGACAAGAGCTGTTCGTCCTCAAGGTGGAAAAAGGCTCCATCGTCGAGGTCGAGGCGGAGAAGAAAAAACCCTGAAATCGGTTATCGGCCGACAATGCGGGGCAACGGAATTAACATTTGCACTCAAAACCCTTTTAAGTTATACTTACATATTATGAAAAAAGAGCAACTTGACCACTTCAGGATTCTTCTCAATTCGAAGCTCGAGCAACTGCTTCAGGACGCCGAAAAAACCGTAATCGGCATGAATAGAACCGACGACGAACACTTCGCCGACCCTACCGACAGGGCCGCGCACGAGACCGACAGGAACTTCACTCTTCGCGTAAAAGACAGAGAGAGAAAACTCGCGAGCAAGATACGCGAGGCCCTGAAGCGGATAGACGACGGCGCCTACGGAGTCTGCGAATTTTGCGGCGAGGACATAACCCCAAAGAGGCTCGAGGCGAGGCCCGTCACGACCTCGTGCGTGGAATGCAAGGAAGAAGAAGAATACATGGAAAAACAAAGGGGCCGCGCCTGAGCAACGAAAAGCCGTCCGCCCGCCAATGAGCAAGGCGGGCGTGAACGCGATACGATGAAATAATATAATCGAAAATTCCTTAACGCATCACGCGCGCGCGTCACGACAAACAAAAGATTGGACACTACTATGCCGGAACTCAGAAAAGATCCGATAATAGGACGATGGGTGATAATCTCGACGGAGCGCGGAAAACGCCCGTCCGAATTCATAGTTGCCCCCCCGCCGGTCAAGGCCGGCTTTTGCCCGTTCTGCCACGGGAGCGAAGGCACGACCCCTCCGGAAATAATGGCCTACCGAACCACCGACAGCAAACCCAACACGGAAGGGTGGCACATAAGGGTCGTGCCGAATAAATACCCGGCGTTAAAAATAGAGGGAGATATCGGAAAAGCCGGCGAAGGCCTCTACGACAAGATGAACGGCGTCGGGGCGCACGAGGTCATAATAGAAAGCCCGAACCATAAAGACACCCTCTCCACCATAAGCGTCAAGCAGTTCGAGGAGGTCCTCTGGGCCTACCGCGACAGGATAGTGGACTTAAAGAGAGACGTAAGGCTCCGCTACGCCCTTATATTCAAGAATCACGGCGAAGCGGCCGGGGCATCCCTCGAGCACAGTCATTCGCAGTTGATAGCCCTTCCTATCGTGCCGAAAAGAGTCGCCGAAGAACTCGACGGCAGCCTCGAATACTTCAGCTACAAAGAACGCTGCGTCTTTTGCGACATAGTGAGGCAGGAGATAATGCAGGGCATACGCGTGGTCACGGAAAATCAAGACTTCCTCGCCGTTACTCCGTACGCCCCGAAGGCGCCGTTCGAGGTATGGATACTGCCGAAGTTCCACGAATCCAACTTCGAAAATTCTCAGAAACACCACTATGAAAACCTGGCCTCTCTTTTCTCGGACGTCCTGAAGAGGATGGACAAGGTTTTGAATCTTCCGGCCTATAACTTCATCCTGCATACCGCTCCCATAAGAAACGGCGTATCGCTCCAGCACTACCACTGGCACTTCGAGATAATGCCGAAACTCACCAAGATCGCGGGTTTCGAATGGGGAAGCGGCTTTTATATAACCCCTACCTCCCCGGAAGAGGCCGCTTCCTTCCTAAGAGAGGCAAAAATTTAAAAAGAACAAAACCGTGAAATGGATTTCCGATTATATTACTTCACCTCATCGCGTTCGCGTATAACCGTTTCTAATGCGTAACGCGTCTCTTTACTGCCATGGGCTACGACATACTTACGAAAGTCATAGAGATAACCGACGCCGACATTGAGCTTCTCCGTAAGCTCAAAAAGGCGGCAAGGCTTCTCGTCAGGGAATTCCCCTTCGACGCCTGCGCCGTGTACGAATGGAACGACAAAGAAAAGTATTTCGAAAACGTCGCGTCTTTCGGCGGCAGAGGCCGAAACGTGGCGCGTTACGAAAATAACGAAGGGCTTCCGGGACGCGCGATGAAACTCGGAAGAACGCTCGAAGCCGGCGCGAACATGGGCAAAGGCCTTGTCGACGAGGGGCTTACCGGGTTCGGAAGCGCCCTTATCCTTCCGTTGAAAGACGGCAAGAACCGGTTCGGAGCCCTATACCTCAAGGCGATAAAGAAAACAAGGCCTCTTACGGCGAAAGAAAAGAAACTCCTCCACGTAATCGCCCTTCAGATAGCGTCTTCCATAAAAAGCGACCGTTACATAAAAAGCCTTGACGCGGCCTACGGCGAACTCAACGACATCAGGGTGCGGCTCGTGAACGCGGAAAAACTCATGGCCCTCGGAGAACTCTCGGCCGCCCTCGCGCACGAA
>DASRUI010000036.1:0-15722 GCA_035655515.1 Thermodesulfobacteriota bacterium | reverse complement strand
CAGAGGCGCGGCTTAAGGGAACCGCGTTGGATATCGCCGAACCCGAGCTTCTGCCCCCGCCTATGGAGATATTCGTCAAATAGGCGTCCGTATTTACCCATCCTACGGTCGCGCCGGTTATGGTCATGGTCCGGCCGCTCGTGTTGTTCAAAAAGAGAGTTGTGGAGTTGTGGGTATAGTTGATTTTGGCGGTTGTCCAGGGCAACGGAGACGAAGTGCCGTTGCCGCTGCCGGCTCCGGTGTTTATCTCAACGCCGGTCAAAACCTCTCTGTGCTTGTTGCTCGCGTCGTTATTTCCGCATACCCTGTCAACGGGAACAACCGTATCCTCGCACTTAGAATCCCTGTCTATCTTGCCGAAACTCTTCGGACCGGCCCATACGGCGCCGGAGATGTTGCCCGGAAAGTCTATGTTATTGCCGTCCGCCGGACTCGAACTGTCTCCAAGGGGGTCGTTGGCGTAGGCGCAATCCATGCTTCTTATGAAGTAGTAGTAATCAACGCCCTGCGTTACGGTAGAGTCCTCCCAATAGGGCTTATTGCAACCCCACGGGCAACTCGCGCTGTTGGGCCAGTACTGGTCATACCAATACACATCGCCTGCCGGCAGCGGCAACGCATACAAGGTCTTGCCTGAAAGGGCGGTCGCGCCCGCGACATCCGAGTCGGTATCCCTTTCAACCGTATAACCGGCGAAGTCTATGATGCCGGAAAGCGTGTCATCCCAGCTCACCTGAGCGCTCGTGCATCCGCCAATGGTAAGGCCCACCGGAACGCCCGGAGAACCCGGATAATCGGGGTCGTCTCCGCAAAGGGTCGAAAGAGGCTGGGCAAAGGCCGTGATATTGCTCGCGTTTCCGCACCTGTCAAAGGATATGGCCTTGAAATAATAGGTGCAGGGATTGTTCGGGTCGGTAAACGTAGCGCACACGTTTTCCAGCGTGGGAGGCGTCGCGGACAACTGCGTTTCGCTGTCGAAGAAGAACGAATTGTCGCCGCCGCTGCCGGCGTCCGTGAATTTTCCGGCCTGCGCAACCGAAGGGTCGTGGTCCGGAAGAAGAGATATGGATACGGACGGCGGGGCGGCTACGCCGGCAGCGTCCGGGTCGGTCAAGACTCCGCTGTTGCTTATATTGCCGGGATAACAACAATTTACCGCGCACGTCGTGGCCGCGTCGCAAACGCCGGCGCCCGAAGGCCACCTTTTGAAGGCAATGTAGGTATGGTTGAAATCCGGGTCAGAATACGAAGACGGAGGATTATGGATGCCGGTAATATTAGGATTTGTCAGGTTAAGCTTAACCCTTTTCCAGCCGGCGTTAGCGCTAAGAGCGGGATAGGGATAGGGCGAAGTGTCTCCCGCCCTTCCGCCTATGCCGACAGTATCGGGCGGCGCGGTATCCGAGACGTTATTGGTCGGAGAATCAACAGCCGCGGTAGCAACTCCGTCGCCGTATGTTATCTTATAATCGGTAGAGGTATTCCCTGCGACAAGGGTATCGTCGCAGTTGACGGGAGTTATAGAATAATAATAGGTCTGACACCCGACAAGACCCGATGATTTGTCGGTATGAGTCGCGGACGAAGCAATAAGCTTGTTGGCCGCTCCGTAAACGTCGGTTTCCGCCGCGATAGCCAAAGCGCTGCTGACCGGATAAGCGGTGAAGTTGGAGGTATTCCTGTAAACCCTGTAACCTATGACGTCGGGGTTTGCCGCGGTGTCGTAAGTCCAACTCAGATTCACCCAGCCGTCGCTTGAGCCGTCAACGCCCGTAAGAGCGGTCGTAAATCCGACCGCGCCCTGCGGCCTCGATGGATTAATAGTTGTGTCGTCCACGCCACTCGCAAAATCGGTATTGCTCGGGTCGGGGTTTCCGCCGGGAATCTCGGTAAGGGTGCTCGCGTTATTGGAAGTGTCAACCGCCCTTATGCCTATGACGTAGGTCTTGGGAGACCCAAGCTCGGTGGACTTAGTCGGCTGGAGAAGCCACCCTGTCGCGTCAGTCGGAGAAAGCGTGTACTGAAGCGTGCCGGAGACAGGTTCCGTGGTGGACGATACCGGCACGTTAACCGACCTCTCCACGCCGGCAAGCGTGTACATTATCCTGTAAGATGCGAGGTCTTCCGCCGTGCTCTCCGCCCACTGCAAGGTAAGGCTCCCGCATACGCCCGCCCTTCCCGTGCTCGTTGTCGCCTCCCGGGCCTTAAGCCATGTTACGGCGGACGGCGGGGTAGTATCAGCCTGGCCGCTCTCGGTCTCGAGATTCCTGAGCCTCACCTCTGTCCATACCTTTACGTTGTCTTTAGCAGTCTGCCCGGCGCATGCTTCCCTGGCAAGGGCGTCCACCGTAACCTTGACAAATCTTATGTCACCTAAACCCGTGGGCGAACCGCCGCTTGATGTGTAATAATTGAACTCTAATGGGGATGCCACCGCTGTATTAAGGTTATCCATTACCAAAACCCAATCGGTTGTATTCGGAAAGGTCATGGAACAGGCATCCGTCCACGCGGTCGTTCTCACGCATCTTACCTTCCTAATATTCGCGCCTGATAACTCGTATGTAACCTCAATCTTATTACTGTCGGCAGGATCAATATACCGGAAGGTAACGGACGTGTCTGAAGCCGCGACGATTGGCGTATCGCCGGACGCGACCCTGTGCCCCGCCATAAGCAGGTCTTTCTGCATCATCTCCAACGCCGCCCTCGAATTCTGCTGGGCCTCGAGTTTGAGATACTGGCAGGACGATTGCTTGTAAAAAATCAGATAGAGCGAATATATCGCGCTCATCACTATGGCGGCAAGCGCGAGGCCTATGAGCACCTCGACGAGCGTAAATCCTTTACTGTCATTCCCGCGCATCCGCCCCCTTGTCATTCCCGCGGTCTTTTGAGCGGGAATCCGGTTCTTTTCTGTTACTGCTATCATTCCGGCGGTTTTTTGACACTGAAACGACAAAACCACGTCTCTCATCTTCATATGGCCCTCAGCGCGGTTAATGTTAGTGTGTGACTTCCCAAAAGGTCTCTCCATGTAACCTCGACGTCAACCTTCTTTATGTCGCCGCCGTCTATCACGGGACCGGTGCCGCACGGACTGGCGGCAAAATAACAACCGTCGTTATCGAGGTCGACGTAGGTTACTTTCCACCTCCACGTAAAAATCGTGCCGAGCGTGTCGGTCGCCGACGTGGGCGTGCAGGTAAAGACGGGCGGCGCCGTTCCAACAGGAGCGCCGCAATTCCTCGATATGCCCATGCTCGCAGCGCCGCTGGTGTCGGTAGTCTGAATCTTCGAATAAGGAACCTTCTTCAACGACTCGAGCTTCTGGGTAGCGAGACTAACTGCCTGAGTGCGCTTCCTGCCGGCCTCCGTCGCCTTTATGGCCGTTCCGGCAAGGCTCGCGAGAGCCATGAGCGCGATGGAGGTTATGAACACCGCAATCAACACCTCGACGAGCGTAAAACCGGCGGCATTGCCCGAACATTTCCCTTTAATCCCCCCCGACCCCCCTTTGAAAAAGGGGGTAACCTTTAAATCAGCCATGACAAATCTCCCGCTCATTGAACCACCACATTGCCCGTATAGGCATTAATAACTATACTTTGCGTAAGAGTTCCGTCCGAGGTGCTTACAATGGCTATCCTTTCGTAAGGCGAGTAATCGCCGCTTCCGGCCGGGCAGGTCGTGATATTGCCGTTATTCGCGGCGCTCACGGTTCCGTTCGGCTTGAACTCTATCCTGTTACTCAAACAACCCTCGACATCTACGTTTATATTAGCGGCGCCTTCTCCTCTCGCGACCACCTCAGACCATGAAGACGATGTCAGGCACGGATTATCGGCGCATTTGACGACATCGAAGGAATCAATCGCCCCTTCGGTGAAAGCTACGCCATACTGTCTGTTCTCCTGTATGGCCCTCAACCTCGCCATCATGAGTTTAGCGGTTATGTCCCTTGACGCCCCCCTCATGTGAAACTTCGGCAGTTGCTGCATGATGCTCGGAATCGCTATGGCTCCGGCAATGCCTATGAGGGCAACCGTTATCAAGAGTTCGACAAGGCTGAAACCTTCTTTTCTCGATAATGACCTTAGCATTGATTTACCTCTGCCATAAATATATGCAACAGACGTGCCATATATAACCTATTGATTTATTTAAACTATTATTCTTGAAAACATTGCCAACTATGAAATTTTTTCATAGTTCGTAATTTTTTACCTTAACCCTGCCCCTACCCCTCCCATAAAGGGAGGGGAGAGAAAACGCAGACCTGAAGGTCTGCCCTACGAAAAAACCGCGACCCGTAGCGCAGGGCTTTAGCCCTGCTTACCTTTATATCAGCCCTAAAGGGCTGAACTACAAAGACTTTACCTTGCGCAGCCCTGCCCTACAACTCGTAATTTTTTACCTTATAAAGGAGCGCCTTATGACTTATCTCAAGGAGTTCGGCGGCCTTTGTCTTATTGCCTTTTGTTATCTCCAAGGCCTTCTTTATAAGCTCCCTTTCAACAACCTCCTCAGCCTTCTTTATGGAAAGGGTATCAAAGGACGGAACCCCTTGACCCATGCCCTTATCAGCCGAAAGAGGAAGGTTGGACAGGTTTATCATATCGGTATCGGCCAATATGACCGCCCTCTCAATGACGTTTTCGAGTTCACGGACGTTTCCGGGCCATTCGTAAGACTCCAACTCTTTCATCGCCTCATTCGCGACGCCTTTTATGCGTTTGCCGCATTTCTTGGCGTACCGCTCGACGAATATGCCGGCAAGCCCGGCTATATCACGCCTTCTTTCCCTCAAGGGCGGCAGTTTTATCGGCATGACGTTAAGCCTGTAGAAAAGGTCTTCCCTGAAAGAGCCCTTTTTAATCTCCGCGCTTAAGTCCTTGACCGTGGCGGCCACGACCCGGGCGTCCGATTTGACGGACTTGGTGTCGCCTACCTTGCGTACCTCGCCTTCCTGCAAAACCCGAAGCAACTTCACCTGCATCTCGCGCGGCAATTCGCCGACCTCGTCCAAAAATATCGTGCCTCCGTTCGCCTCCTCGAAGAGTCCGCTCTTGTTCCTTATCGCGTCCGTAAAGGCGCCCTTTACGTGGCCGAAGAGCTCGCTCTCGAGAAGTGCGGCGGGAATGGCGCCGCAATTTACGGCCATGAAAGGTCCGTCTTTCCTCTTGCCGTTGTAATGTATGGCCCGGGCCACGAGTTCCTTTCCCGTGCCCGTCTCGCCGGTTATGAGAACCGTGGTATCGTAATCCGCCACCCTCCTCGCGAGGGAAAGGACTTCCTTCATGCAATCGTCCTCGGCGTAGATGTCCCCGTAGGGCCTCTCGATTTCAGCCCTGAGGCGCGTATTCTCCCTCTTGAGCCGTGTCCTCTCCTCGGCCTTCATTAGGGTGATAAGCACCTCGTCGGTCTTAAAAGGTTTGGAGATATAATCATAGGCGCCGTGCTTCATGCACTCTACCGCGGTCTCGACCGTGCCATACGCGCTCATCATTATAACGGTCGGAGTCGCGCCTGCGTCGACGCCTTGCGGCGCGCCGGAGCGCTTGATCTCGCCTAAGAACTCTATGCCGGTCATGCCCGGCATCTTTACGTCGCAAAGCACGTAATCGAACTCTTCTTTCTCCATGATTTTAAGGGCGCTCGCGGCGGAACCGCAACTCGACGCGTCGTAGCCGCCCTGCTTTAAAAGTATGGACAGCATGTGCCTCATGTTCTCTTCGTCGTCGATTATGAGTATCTTCATATGATAATCGTATGATAAATTATTGATAAATGATAAATATTTGACAAATCGTTGTTTCTTTAATATAATAAAAGTGGAGGCTTTGCCGGTTTCATCGGCATTGCCTTTTTTACTTTTAGAAAGTAATTAATTTATCTAAATCCTGCCTTGGTCTTAGATCGTCAATATATTTAAAACTCCACCGCTCATATTCTTTTTCGGAGTTTTCTTCGGTTACCAGGCAACGATAACGCAACCTTTTAACAATGTCTGCGAAATCGGACAACTCGTCTCTACATGGTTTTATCATGTTATCGCCAAACCTAACTCCCCACGAAATAATATAAGCAATTAAATCTGCTATCTGTATAGCGGTCGTCAGATGGCTGTGAACAAAGAAAGGCTCTGGAATTATCCTTGATGAACGTTGTATTCCTCTTTTGGTCTCCCTGAAGTATATACTCATCTGATTTATTAATATATGACTCTGCGAACGTTCCAGTTCATCGAAAACTACTATGCCAAGCTCATCCGTGGATTGATTCCTCAAAAATTCATAATACCGTTGGAATAAAAAAGAATAATCTTTCCTGAGGAAATTGTTTGCCGGACAAGGCGCGGCGGTATCCACGATACTGGCAAACGCTTTGACGCTGTATTTTTCGCACAACATTAAAATTTGTTTCGTGAACGCTAATTTTGCCTGTGCAAATGCAGTGAGTTCTTCCGGCGTACACCCGCTTCTGTTCTCGAGGCATTGTTTTGCAAGTTGCGCTCTTCGCTGGGGTTCCATTAAAGACGATCGAGAAGCAAGCCTAAAAGTTTTCTTTTTAAGTAATTTTTTTCCTTTAAATTCCATCTCTCCGGCTGTAATACGTTTGCCGAAATAATCAACTTCGGAATCGTGTATATCGCATGTTAAGTCCCATAGGTTCAGGTCCTTAACGCATATACCGGCCAGCACTTCATAAGGTGACTCTCGTCTGTCGATACCGCTCTCATCCAGAAACAATAAATAACCCACACCCTCCTCCTTTAAAAACTGATTAGCCTCTGACATTTTAATAACAAAAAAATTATCCGACTACAGGATATACCCTTTCTAAAATAGGGGAACTTTCAAGCAAACTTTTACTTATCATTTCCGCCCCTTCTCCCCAACCGGCAAAATAACTCTAAACACGCTCCCGCGCCCGATCGCGCTTTCAGCCTCTATCCTTCCGCCGTAACTTTTTATTATGCCCTGCGACACGAAAAGCCCGAGCCCCCCGCCGCCTTCTCTCGTGGAGAAGAACGGCTCGAATACCCGCTCCAAATCGTCTTTGCCTATGCCGCGCCCCGTGTCCTTAAACGACACGATTACCATGTCTCCCCCCGTACCGGCGCCGCCAAAAACACTGTCGGTCCTGCGCCTCCCGCCCTCAGGAACGGACGGAACGGCCTCCGGCCCTCCGCCTAAGGCGGACGTTATCGTTATAACCCCGTCAAAGCCCGTTGCCCACGCGGCGTTCAGAAGAAGGTTTATGAAGACCTGCCTTAATTTTTCCTCGTTTATGATAACAGGCGGCAGGCCCTCTTTCAAGGCGAACTCGACCCTTGTCCTCTCGAAATCCTTATGAGCCTTAAAGAGCGCGACCGTCTCCTCGACCGAGGCGTTTACGTCCACCTTCGAGGCCGGCCTTGCCGAGGGCCTCGCGAGTTCCAGAAACTCCTTCACCACGCTGTCTATGCGATGAATCTCTTTTTCCGCCCTCACGAGCATCTCTTTACAGCGCTCGTCCTTGATGTCTTTTTTAAGAAGCCCCACGTAGCCGCTTATGGCGCCGAGAGGGTTTCCTATCTCGTGGGCCACCCCGGCGGCAAGCCGCCCCATAGCGGCAAGGGTCTCTGCCCTTAAAAGCTCCTCCCTCGCTCCGATAAGCTCGGAATTGACGCCCTCGAGCCGCCTTATCTCCTCCGCGAGCCGCGCGGCCATCGCGTTAAAGGCCGCTCCGAGAGACGCTATCTCGTCCCGGCCTTCGATTGAAGCCCTTACGTCGAGTTCCCCGCCTGATATGCGTTTCGCCGCGGCCTCGAGCCTCTTTACCGGACTTACGACCAAAAGCGACAAAAAGTAAGCGCCGAACCCTATTATTATGACGGAAAAGGCGAGCGCGTAAGCCGCCAAAAACCACTTCATGCGGGCCAAATACGAATCCGTGTCGGACATGGAAAGAGTAAATGCCGTTTGAAAACCGCCGGAGTTCGCGGCGCGACCCATGCTTTGCATGGGTACCCCGACCTTGGCGTAGATAAAATCTTCGTTGCCGTCGCTTACCCTATAAATACTTACGCCGTCTTCGATGATAATCGGAGTTCCCGGATCCGAAGGCAGTTTCCCTTCCGATAAAATAACCTCCCCGGCCGGGCCGGTCACGTGAATCGAAGACATGCCCGAGTCGCGCATTATCGCCTTCGCGCGCCCGGCCGCGGCATACCCGCCTCCGGCGTAAGCCGGGTCGTTAAGCGCCGACGAAACAACCCGCGCGAGCCTCGCCGCCTCAAAGACCTTCGAATAATAAGCGGAATTCTTGAGCGCGCTTATGGACAATACGCCGACGAAGCCCATGGCCGCCGCGGTTACGACGACTATGCCGGCTATAAGCCTTGCCCTTATGCCGGTCGGAAACTTCATGACGCGAACATCAGGGATAGATACCAGTTCACCGCGGCCTCGCCGAAGAACACGTATAAAACGGCTCCGAGGGAAAGGAACGGGCCGAACGGTATCGCGTCCTTGCCGCCCTTGCCGCGAAAGAGCATTAAAAAGATGCCCGTTAAAGAGCCTATTAAAGACGAAGCCATAAGGGTAAATATAACCCCCTTCCATCCCAAGAACGCCCCTACCATGGCGAGGAGTTTTACGTCCCCTCCTCCCATGCCTTCTTTGCCCGTAACATAGTAATAGCCCGTGGCGACGACGAAGAGAGCGCCGCCGCCCAGGATTATTCCCGAAGCCGAAGTCAAAAGCGCCCTCACGGGCGGCTCGTAGAGGACAAACGAAAGGATAAAACCAACGGCTATGCCGGGGATGCTTATCACGTTCGGTATTATCCTCACGTGCAGGTCTATGAAACTTATCGCCATAAGCGCGCTTATGAAAACCGCGTACACGAAGAATCCCGCTCCCGGCCCGAACCTATGATAAAGCGCGACGAAGAGTATTGCCGTAAGCGCCTCGACAAACGGATACTCGAAAGAGATGGGCGAGCCGCACCTCCTGCACTTTCCGCCAAGAAAGAGGTAACTAATTATCGGAATGTTATCGTAAAAGCGGATTTGGCTCTTGCAGGACGGACACCGCGACGGGGGCTTCGCGACGGAAAGCCCGAGCGGCACCCTGTGTATGCAGACGTTAAGAAAACTGCCGACGGATGCGCCGAAGAAAAACGCGAATATGAGTTTAAAGAATTCCGGCAAACGTCAAAACCTCCCTAACCGGTTGCCGGATAAGACCGTCATTGCAAGCGAGTGAGCCGAAGCCCCCGTGAAAACGGGGGGAAGCAATCTCATAATTGTAAAAACGAGATTGCTTCGTCCGCCTTCGGCGGACTCGCAATGACAATCTCATCCGTCCACCGATTACCGATAACCGGTTATTTTATCTTTTCCGATAACCGATAACATCTCCTAAAAAACCTCGGGGAGGTTGTTTTTTCTCGCCTCCTCGACCGTTCTTATCATGTCGCCGGATATCTTTACCGCCTCTCTGGCGTCCCTCTCGGTTATTATCTCGGCCGGTATGGCACCGGGTATGGCGTCCGGAAAACGCGAGGTCTTGTAGTAAAGGTCGAGCCTTCCCGACGGCTCGGCAAAGTCTTTAAAAACTTCGTCGTAAGTAACGGCCCTCTGGAGAAGTTCGGCCACGGAGCGGGTCTCGCGCGGGTCTTCTTTCTTCAGGAAGAGATACGCCCTCAGAACCTTTGCCGCGGCCTGTTGCGCCATAAAGCAGGCCGGGCCGTAAAACTTTCCCTCAAAGCACCACTGCGCGGCCCTCAGGTCGTATTCCGCCTGACGGAGCCACCTGTCGCATTCCTTTGAAAGCCCTTCTATCATAGCGTCAACTCCTGTAAGCGGAATTTATCCTGACGTACTCGTGCGTAAGGTCTGATGTCCAGAACGTATAAGAGCCTTTGCCGAGCTTAAAGTCAACGGTAAGCAGTATGTCCTTTTGTTTGAGCCGTATTGCGGCCTCGATTTCCGAGCCAACGGGGGAGCCGTTTTTGACGACCTTAACGCCGCTTAAGGTTACGTCAACCTTATCCGGAGCCATGCGCGCTCCGGAACATCCCGCCGCGCAAACTATCCTCCCCCAATTCGGGTCTCCTCCGAAAAACGCGGTCTTTACCAGAGGAGAGGACGCGATTTTACGCGCCGCCTTTTCCGCATCCTTGTCGCTTCTCGCGCCTTTTATCCGTATTTCTATAAGTTTCGTAGCGCCTTCGCCGTCGCGCACTATCATCTTGGCGAGAGTAAGCGCGAGTTCGGCAAGAAGGCTTGTGAAAGCCCTGTATTCTTTTGTAGCGTACTTTATCTCGCGCCCTCCGGACATCTTGTTCGCGAATACAAGCACGGTGTCGTTGGTGGAGGCGTCGTTATCAACCGAGATTCTGTTAAAGGACAACCCTATTGCCTCTTTGAGGGCCTTTTTCAAAACAACCGTTTTTATGTTAGCGTCGGTCGCGAAAAAGGAGAGCATGGTCGCCATGTCAGGGCATATCATGCCCGCGCCCTTGGCAATGCCGAGGATACTTACCTTAGCGCCTCCTATGTTTTTCGTTCCAAAAGCCGTCTTGAGATACGCCTCGGTATCAGTCGTCCTTATGGCCTCTGTCGCGGAGACCCAGCCCCGAACGTCCAAGGATTTAACGAGCCTCGGGACCGCATCAAGCATCTTTTCCTTGGGAAGAAAATCACCTATGACTCCGGTCGAGGATATGAGAAGGTCTCCTTTTTTTAAGGACAATTCCTTCTCAACCGCGGTCAGGATATCCAGAGCGTCTTTATGCCCCCTCTTGCCGGTGCAAGCGTTGGCGTTTCCGCTGTTTATCACCACCCCGCGGGAAGAGCCTTTCTTTATCCTCTCCATGTCTATCACAACGGGCGCGGCCTTGACGCTGTTTTTCGTGAAAACTCCGGCAACCACGCAAGGCGTTTCGCTTACGATGAGGGCGAAGTCCTTTTTGCCGTTCTTTTTTATGCCCGCGGAAATGCCCGAGGCCTTAAAGCCTTTTACGCTAAGATTTTTCAAGAAAAACCTCTATTTATTTTCTTCCATCCTCTTCGTAAAAATTACGAGATGCTGAAACGGGCCTGCCCTGAATCCCGCCCTGAGCCTCCTGAGCTTGTCGAAGGGCGAAGGGTCATTTCAGAGTTCAGCATGACAAATTAACAATGCTTATTTCAGTAGGACAGGCGTCCCGCCTGTCTATCAACTCTAAACCGTAACTCAGGGCTTTAGCCCTGACATGTATCAGCCCTAAAGGGCTGAGTTACGGCAGGCAATATGCGCCCTGCCCCTCCTACTTGCCGCAGCACTTCTTGTATTTCTGTCCGCTTCCGCACGGGCACGGGTCGTTTCTTCCAACCCTCATTCCGCCCTTTACCGGAGCGGGCTTGGACGTCTCGGAAACAGCCTCTCCCCTTGAGAGCGTCACCTTCTGCTCTTTGGGCTTTTCGGCTATCTGAGGCAGGGCTTCTTCCTTCTTCACCTCGACCTTAAAGACGCGCTCTAAGCTGTCGGTCTTAAGGCCGGCTATCATGGCGGCGAAAAGCTCGAACCCTTCTTTTTTGTATTCGGTAAGCGGATTTTTCTGGGCGTAGCCCCTGAGCCCTATTCCGCCTTTCAAATGGTCCATGCTGAGGAGATGGTCTTTCCAGAGGGCGTCCAGCGTGTGAAGGAGTATCACCTTCTCCACGTGCGAGAACACATCAATGCCGAGCCTCAAAGCCTTCTCGTCGTAAAAACCCATGACCTTGGTCTTGACGAGAGAAACCAAAGCGTCCCTGTCAAGCAATCCCTTAATCTCCGAGTCCTCGGTACGGAGCCCGAACTGCCTCAGGAGGGATTCGTTGACCGGGTTAACGTCCCAATTCTCGGGCCGGGCCTTCTCTTCCACGTGCGAGATTACGCATTCCTCGGCGACATCCTCCATAAATTCCCTTGTCATTCCCTTGACGCCATCCTTCGAGAGTATCTGCCTCCTGTAGTCGTAAACGACCCGCCTCTGCTCGTTCATGACGTCGTCGTATTCGAGGAGGTGCTTTCTTATGTCGAAGTTATGCGCCTCGACTTTTTTCTGCGCGTTCTCGACGGCCTTTGATATGAAGGAGTGCTCGAGAGGCACTCCCTCTTCCATGCCGAGCCTGTCCATGATGGCGGTTATGCGCTCCCCTCCGAATATCCTCATGAGGTCGTCGTCGAGCGAAAGGTAAAAGCGCGACGCGCCCGGGTCTCCCTGACGCCCGGAACGTCCGCGAAGCTGATTGTCTATGCGACGCGATTCGTGGCGTTCGGTGCCGAGTATGTAAAGACCTCCGAGTTCCAGAACCTTTTTCTTCTCTTCCTCGCAGACCATCGAGGCCTCTGAAAAAGCCTTCGCGTAATCTTCCGCGCCTGCGTCCTTGCCGGCCTTGGCCGCGGCCATGAAAACCGGGTTTCCGCCTAACACTATGTCCGTGCCTCTTCCGGCCATGTTGGTCGAAATGGTTACGGCCTTAAGCCTTCCGGCCTGAGCCACTATCTCGGCCTCGCGCTCGTGCTGCTTGGCGTTAAGCACGTGATGCGGCACGCCGCTTTTTTTAAGCTCCGCCGAGAATCTCTCCGATTCCTCTATCGAGATGGTTCCGACGAGTACCGGCTTTCCCTTGCCGTAGCAATCTTTTATCTCTTCTATGACAGCGCTTCTCTTTTCCTTCTTTGTCTTATAAACGAGGTCGTGGTTATCGAGCCTTATCATGGGCTTATTCGTGGGTATGACGACGACGTCCAGCTTATAAATGGAATAAAACTCCCCTGCCTCCGTCTCGGCGGTGCCTGTCATGCCGGCAAGTTTTTTGTACATCCTGAAATAGTTCTGGAAGGTTATGCTCGCGAGCGTCTGGTTCTCGCTCTCTATCTTCACCTTCTCCTTGGCCTCGATGGCCTGATGCAGACCGTCGCTCCAGCGTCTGCCGGGCATGAGGCGCCCGGTGAACTCGTCCACTATTATTATCTCTCCGTCCTTAACCACGTAATCCACGTCCTTCCTGAAAAGCACGTGCGAGCGAAGGCCCTGATTGACGTGGTGGAGGGTTTCTATGTGGCGCGGGTCGTAGAGATTGTCCACGTTAAGCAGTTCCTCGACCTTCGTAACGCCCTCCTCGGTAAGGAGAACCTGCTTATCCTTCTCTTCCACGGTGTAGTGAGTTTCGGCCTTCAGAAACGGCACTATCCCGTCTATCTGATAATACCTGTCCGTGGATTCCTCGGCCTGCCCGGATATTATGAGAGGCGTCCTGGCCTCGTCTATGAGTATGGAGTCAACCTCGTCCACTATCGCGAAATTCAAATCCCTCTGGACGTAATCGTCCAAAGAGAACTTCATGTTGTCCCGGAGGTAATCGAAGCCTAATTCGTTATTCGTGCAGTAGGTTATGTCGGCGCCGTAGGCCTCTTTTCTCGCGACCGGCCTCATGTTGGGATGCTTCCGGTCTTCGCCGTGAAAGGACGGGTCGAAGAGAAAACTCGCGTCATGCTGTATGATTCCGACCGAGAGTCCGAGGGCGCGGTACACGGGCCCCATCCAGCAGGCGTCCCTCTGGGCGAGGTAATCGTTTACCGTCACAAGGTGGCATCCTTTGCCGGTAAGGGCATTCAGATAAAGGGGGAGAGTCGCGACAAGGGTCTTGCCCTCGCCGGTTTTCATCTCGGATATCTTGCCCTCGTGGAGAACCATTCCTCCGATAAGCTGGACGTCGAAATGGCGCATGTTAAGATGCCTCTTCGCGGCCTCCCTCACGGCGGAGAACGCCTCGGGCAGAAGAGCGTCAATGCCCTCGCCTCCCGCGAGGCGGGCCTTGAAGCCCGGAGTCAATTCCTTCAACTCCTCGTCTCCGAGAGACTGCATCTTCGGCTCAAGGGAATTTATTTTCTCGACACCCGGGGTAAGTCTTTTTACCTCCCTGTCGTTTTTCGAGCCGAAGACTTTTTTCAATACGCTTCCTAACGCGTCTAACGCCATAAGATTCCTTTCGAAATTGAAAATTACGCTAATGCTAACACATTTGACATGACAATTCTACACCGGCCAAAATTCCTTTTCATGCCCCGACGCGCCGCAACGGGGTACCCGCTCGGGGAGCGGGTCGGACGCAGGCGCGCCGAGAGCGAAGGCCTGAAAATAAAAACCCCGTGCCTGAAAAGGCACGGGGCGGCGTTTAATCTTCGCGATCTTAATTGAGTATGTAATTCCTCGGATTAACGCTTATGCCGTTCACCACGACCTCGTAATGAAGGTGCGGCCCGGTTGACTTGCCGGTCGAGCCTATGGCGGCTATCTTCGAGCCTCTTTTCACGCGCTGTCCCACCCTCACGTAGGATTCCGAGAGATGCCCGTACATGGTCTTTATGCCGTAGCCGTGGCTTACCTCGACCATCCTGCCTAAGTGCGGAGACACCGATGACTTCGTGATTATGCCGTCGCCCGGAGCCAAAACTTCGGAGCCGGCCTTGTTCGCTATGTCGAGCCCCTTATGCATCTGTATATGCCCGGTAAAGGGGTCGCGCCTCATTCCGAAGTCCGACGTAAGCCACCCCCTCGCCGGCCATACGGACGGAGTGGAGGTGAGCATGGACGCCTGCTTCATGAAAAATTCCTGCAACTCGGTAAAACTTTTTTCCTGCGTTTCGGCGTCGAGATTAATCTGCTTTATGTCGGAGCGCATCTTGTCGACGAGCTTTTCCTTCTTGTCTTCTATGGTGAGGAAGTAATCCTCGTCCGTCGCGCCGCCCATGCCCAGATTATTGTTGGCGGCCGGGATTTCGAGGTTCGCGATTATCCTCAACTTCTTGTCGAACACCCTCAACTTGGATACCGTGTCCTCGAGTTCGCCTATCTTGCTTGAGAGGGACTGCAACTCGATTTTCTGGGTGGTGTTCTCCCTTTTAAGCTTATAGGTCTCGCTCACCCTTACGGCCATCGTGCTGTAATCCACTATGACGTAAAGAAACGCTATGAGGAGCGGTATCGCCGCGTAACGGGCCGCCTTATAAGCCCGAAGGGGAATCATGAAGCGCTTTCCCCTCGTTGAATCGTTCGGGAGCAATATTATGGTTACGGTTTCTTTTTTAAGGGGGTTTTTGCCGTTTGAGGCGTCTTGCCGGCCGTAAAAGACCCGTAGCGCAAGGAAACGCGCTACCACGGAAACCTTTGAAACATACCCTTTTAATCTCTCGCTCAAAAAACTGTTAAAAAATGCGCCTACTTTCATAGATCCTCCGCTCTACAACCCGCACCAAACTCATTGTCTCATAATACATCCCATATTTTCAACAAATTGTCAAGGAGTTTCAAAAGGCTCTTGAAGCAAAACAATGCCTGCCACGGCCTCGGCTCACTGCGTTGTTGAAAGCCCGTCAACATCCGTACCGGCTGATTTCTTAACCATCTCCGCGTCTTCAAAAGGCCCGTCTTTTACCCATACCCTACCTGTCTCAACGTCAAACCTCGCCTCAAATCCTTTGGAAATCTCCATCACCTTATTTATCGCCTGTTGAAACTCCTCTCCCTCGAAGGCCTTGGGTTTGAAAAAAACCTTTCTGTTGTTGACGTCTATGGGCACGAGGTCAGCGTATTTTACGTTCCACGCCCCGTTGTCATCTTCAAAAACAGCCTTTGCCAAGAGCCCCTCTACCGTGTCTGTCCCGTAAAAGCCGAAGACGAAGTTTCCGAGGCTGTAAAGT
>DASRUI010000035.1:0-3566 GCA_035655515.1 Thermodesulfobacteriota bacterium | reverse complement strand
TTTTATGCCGAAAGGTATGCCGGTAAGAGGCGTAGAATCGCCTTGTTTAAGCCTTTTATCGGCCTCTTCCGCTTGCCGAAGGGCCGTTTCAGGGCATACCGTCAAATAGGCGCGGATTTTTTTATCGACTGCTTCGATGCGCTTAAGATACGCGTCAGTCAATTCCTTCGAGCTTATCTCGCGTTTTTTCAGCTTTTCCGTTGATTCGTTAAGCGTAAGAGAGGTTATGTCCAAGGACGTCTCCTTAAATTAAGTTGAGGGTTTTTATTATAAACGTTCGCGCGGGTTTTTACAAGGATCGCGGGGGGCAGGAAAAATATTGTAAGGGCTCAGCCCTGCCCGTAGAGGTCGAGGGGCGATACTTCGAAGACTTCTTTTATGAGGTCTTCCGTGAGGACCTCATTTGGCGAACCCGTCTTTTTTATTTTGCCGCCCTTCATGACGCAGACCTTCTCGAATCTCCTGACGAGGTTTATGTCGTGTATCGCGACGATTGCGGAGGAGTTTTCCATCACGACTATTTTTTTAACGAGGTTTACGAGTTCGAGTTGGTATTTTATGTCGAGGTTCGTAAGCGGCTCGTCTAAAAGGAGGGTTTTCGCGCCCTGAACGAGCATCATGGCTAAAAACGCCCGCCGTCTTTCGCCTCCGCTCAATTCAAAGACCTTGCGCAGGGCTTTATCCGAAAGTCCCGTTACGGAAAGAGCCTCTTCAATCGAAAGGCCGGAGTTTTTGCCGTGGTATTGTCCCATTGAGGCGAGTTCTCTGACCGTAAAAGATACGTCCATGTCTATTATCTGAGGCAAATAGCTTACGAGTTCGGCGCGTTTTTTCGGCGAGTATTTCGATATCGGATTTCCGGAGACGTTGACTTCTCCCTCGCGAGGGGAGAGGATTCCGGAAGAGAGTTTGAGGAAGGTGGATTTTCCCGAGCCGTTCGGCCCGATAAGCGCCACGAGTTCGCCTTTCCCGAGGGTGAAGGAGAGGCCTTTGAAGAACTCGGTTTTGTTGTCGTATGAGAAGGAGACGTTTTTAAGCTCGATGCCTTCCATTTGTTATCTCCCGTGCCTTCTTATGAGGTATATGAAGTACGGCGCGCCGATTATGGATGTTATTATGCCGGAGGGTATTTCGGTCGGAGAGAGGACGGTTTTTCCGACTGCGTCGGCGAGGGCGAGAAACGTCGCGCCCGCGAGAGCCGAAAGGGGAAGCAAAAGCCTTGCCCCGCTTCCCACGAAAAACCGGACCGCGTGAGGAATAAGAAGCCCGACAAAGCCTATTATTCCGCCCATTGTGACGGAAACCGCGGTCATGAGAGAGGCGGCCACGAAGAATATGAATCTCTCCTTTGACGGAGAAAACCCGAGGCTGTGCGCGAATTCGTCGCCGAGGGCGAGGGCGTTCAGCGCGTTGGACCTTGAAATCGCCGCGCCTAACCCGAGCGCGGAAAGAATAAATCCGTAAGGCATGAGAGACCAGCCCGAATAAGAGAGGTCTCCGAATATCCAGAGAAGAGTCCTCCTTACCCCGTAGTCGTTTGAGAGGCTCATCAGGAGCATGAGGATTGCCGTGAAAAGAAATCCTAATCCTATGCCCGCGAGAAGAAGCCTCTCGGGAGTGAAGGACTCGTTTTTCTTGCCGAGGACTCCGACTATTACGCAACTTGAAATCGCGCCGACGAACGCCAGAAGAGGGAGAGAAAAGTATCCGGCCGCGGTTATGCTCAATACAAGGCCCGTTGCCGCGGAAAGAGCGGCTCCGCTCGATATGCCGAGGATGTAGGGGTCGGAGAGGGGGTTTCTGAGGATACCCTGCAAAACCGCGCCCGAGGCGCCGAGAGAGGCCCCGACAATCAGGGCGGTCAAGAGGCGCGGAAGGCGGAGACTAAAGATTATCTCTTTGGAGAGAGGGTCTGTCGTAAAGGGGTTTATCGCGCCGCCTCCCAAAAAAAGAGAGGCGAGTATTATGGCTACTGACGCTGACACGAGGATTATTATTTTTTTACGATTCATGTGCCCTGTTCCACACCCGAGATTTTGTAACTCAACCCTTTAGAGCTTGCCCCAGCAGGCAGTAAGCAGGGGGTTGATGTATCAAGGCTAAAGCCTGTCCTGAGCCTGTCGAAGGCCCTCGAGTTACATTTTTTAGTCCAGTAAATCGCAGTAATTGAATCTCGAGTCCCTTAAAACGGTTTCGCCTATTTTAAATTCAACCGGCGTTTTGAATATCGGCCCGTCGAACGCGAACGAATGGAATTCCCCGTTTTCGCCGCACGGGTCGACGGTAGCCGGAAGTTCGGATAAAAACCCCTCGTCAAAGAGGCGTCCGGCGAATCTGGCGTCAAGCTTATCAGTGTCAACGCAGGTTATTATGGCCTTAAAGCCCTTTTTGACGAAACCCTTGGCGAGTTCCTTCGAGTCTTTTTTCCATATCGGGAATATTCCGCTCATGCCGATTTTAGCGAGATTGTCTTCGCGGTATTTTTTCAGGTCTTCGAGGAATATGTCGCCGAAGGCAACCGACTCCGCGCCCTCTGCCTTATATTTCAAAAGAAGCGTCCGCATTCCCGCTTCGTATTCTTCGTTCGAAGAGTTTTTCGAGATGAAGACCTTTTCGAGAGGCGCTCCGATGGATCGGGCTTGACGTTCGAGCAGGGTTTCCCTCACCCCGTGCATGCTTATCCTTTTGTAGTCCCGCGTAACGGTCGTAAGGAGCGCGACCACGCGGACGTCCGGCCGGCGCGAGATTTCATCGAGCGCCATGGAACTGTCCTTGCCGCCGCTCCACGCGAAGATGACCTTTTTCGCGTCATTGCTTTTATTTTTCGTTAAGGAAGCCATCCATCTCCTTTATTCCCTCGATGAATCTCGGCCCCGTCCTGAGTATCTTTTCGCTTATGTAATAGACGCGTTTGTTTTTGACCGCGTTAGTATTTTTGAGTTTTTCAAGAAGGCCTTTGGATGCGTTCGCAATATCGCCCATGCCCGCGCCGAAGAATATGACGTCGGGAGAGCGTCGTAAGGCCTCTTCTATGGAGAACTTGGGATAAGGGCCGAAGGAATCAAAGGCCGCGTTTTTAAGGCCGAGGAGTCCCATTGCCTCGTTTATGGCAGTTTCCTTTCCCGCCACCACGAGCGGCTCAGGCCATACTATGAAAAGGGCGGTCTTTCCTTCAGGCGGTCTTTTAAGAGCGGCAATAGAGACCTCTATGTTTGAAGCGAGTTTTTCAGCCTTGTCCGTTGCCTCGACTGCCTTTCCGAGCCGCCTTATCTCATCAGGAAGTCCGGCAAGGCTTCTGCCGTCGAATACAAAGGTTTTTATTCCGAGGCTAACGAGTTTTTCTTCCGCCTCTTTGGAATTTCCGTCGGTCGTGAGCACGGCGAGGTCGGGCCTTAGCCTGATTATAGCCTCGAACGAGGGGTTTATGATGCCGCCGATTTTGGGTTTCGTCTTGGCTTCTACGGGCCAATCGCAAAAGTCCGTGACCCCGGCGATTTGATTCTCAAGACCCAAGGCGAAAAGGGTTTCCGTAACGCTCGGGGCGAGCGACACTATCCTTTCGGGCG
>DASRUI010000034.1:0-13724 GCA_035655515.1 Thermodesulfobacteriota bacterium | reverse complement strand
ACCTGCTTTACGACATTACTGACGCCTCTGCCCGCGATATTGCCCCTCTTCACGAGTTCTATCTTGGTCTGAAGAGGAATGTCAATCGCCTTTTTCTTTATCGAAAAACCCGGAGCAACGTCTTTTCTCGCGAGCGATATGTCCTTTTCGAAAGAGCCCCTGCCGGCCGCGTTAGCCGCCACCGAGGCCGCGGACAAAAGCCCTTCTTCCGTAACATCGTTCGTATAGACGTAATAGGTCTTATAATCCTTTATGACCCTTATGCCGCATCCCGCGTCCCTGCCCGATACGACCTTCTCAATCCTGTCCTCCTCGCATGAGATGGAAGTCGAAGAAACGTCCTCCGTATATATGTCGCAGAACTCTCCGCCGCGGGACAGGGCCTTCTTTATAATCTTGAACGGGTCAAAGCCTTTTACTATACTCATCATGTCCTCCTTGACGTGTTGACTATAACATTGCGAAAAAAAAGCGTCAAGGTCAAGGACTCAGCCCTTGTTGCCACGAGTCTCCTTTTTATAGTATCATTTACTCATGGACCTCTTTGAAAAGAAAACGCCTAAGGCGGCCGGGGTCCCCGCGGGAAGCGCGGGTCACGCCCCTTTGGCCGAAAGGATGCGGCCGGACGATATTAGCGGCTTCGCCGGGCAAGGGCATCTTTTGGGGGAGGGAAAATTCTTAAGGAATATTCTCCTTCGCGGAGAACTGCCCTCGCTGATACTCTGGGGGCCTCCGGGGTGCGGAAAAACCACCCTCGCGCGCATAATGGCGAAAAAGGCAAACGCCGAATTCGTCTCCTTCTCGGCCGTGCTTTCGGGGGTAAAAGAGATAAGGGAGGTCGTGAGTAAAGCCAAAGAGGCTCAATATCGCGGCAAAAAAACGATTCTCTTCGTTGACGAAATCCATCGCTTCAACAAATCCCAGCAAGACGCGTTTTTGCACAGCGTGGAGGACGGCACCATAACCCTCATCGGAGCCACCACAGAAAATCCCTCCTTCGAGGTGAACGCGCCTTTACTGTCGAGATGCAAGGTGCTGACATTGAAGGGGCTCGCGAAGGAGGATATCAAGCAAACGCTAAGGCGCGCCGCGGCCGACGCGGAGAAAGGCCTCGGAAGCCTCAATGCCGAAGCAAACGACGACGCGCTCGATTTTATCTCTGAATTTTCCCACGGCGACATGAGGGAAGCGCTTAACTCCCTTGAGGCCGCCTGCATGATAACCTTTCCGGATAAAGACGGAAAAAGGCGCATCACCGTCGAAGCCGCGAAAGAGGCCATGCAGAGAAAATCCCTCCTCTACGATAAGTCCGGCGAGGAGCACTATAACGTGGTATCGGCCTTCATAAAGAGCATGCGCGGGAGCGACCCCGACGCCGCTCTTTACTGGCTTGCGCGCATGGTCGAGGCAGGGGAAGACCCGCTCTTCATAGCCCGGCGCATGGTGATATTCGCGTCCGAAGACATCGGAAACGCCGACCCCGCGGCCCTTACCCTCGCCCTCTCGATAAAGGACGCCGTTCTTTTCGTGGGCATGCCCGAGGGCTGGATACCCTTGGCGCACGGAGTAACGTATCTCTCGACAGCGCCTAAATCCAACGCCTCTTACACGGCGTATCTCGAGGCCAAAGAGGACGTCAACGAAAAAGGCGCCCTGCCGGTGCCCCTTCACTTGAGAAACGCGCCGACAAGCCTCATGAAAGACCTCGGCTACGGCAAGGACTATAAATACCCTCATAACTATAAAGACGCGAAGGCCGAGCAGGATTATCTTCCGGAAGTTCTCAAAGGCAAGAAATACTACACCCCGCCTGAAAAGAAAAAAGACAAGTAACTCCTCTGAAAACACCGGTAATTGCCCGGCGCATTACGTCAACCCTGCTTAACTTTAGGGTTGACAATCAAGGCCGCGGCATGTTATCCGTATTAGCCATGCGCGGGTTTCTCGAAGACATAGGAAAAAAGGCCCTTTCGGGCGAAGGCCTCAAAAAAGACGAAGCCAAAAGGTTTTCCGAAATCCTTGAAACCGAAATATTCGACGTCCTCCCGATAACCAAAAAAATCAGGGAGCGTTTCAAGGGAGTCGAGATAAACCTCTGCGGCATAGTGAACGCCAAGAGCGGCCTCTGCAAAGAGGACTGCTCTTTCTGCTCTCAGTCCGTAAAATACCCGACCGGCGTCAAAGAATACCCCATGGTCGAGCCTTCGGTTATCGTGGAGAGCGCGCTCAATGCCGAAAAAATCGGCGCGAGGGAATTTTCCATAGTAACGAGCGGCGCCAAGGTATCGGGCGATAAGGACGTCGAAAAGCTCACGCAAGCGCTCGAAGGCATGAAGGATAAAACGAATCTCGAAACCTGCGCCTCTCTGGGCATGCTCGACGCGAAAACTCTTAAATCCTTAAAAGACGCCGGTCTTCACAGCTACCATCATAACCTCGAAACATCCGGGAGTTTTTTCCCCTCCGTCTGCACTACTCACGAATACGAAGAGGACGTGGACACAATACGCAGGGCAAAGGCGCTCGGCCTTTACGTCTGCTCGGGCGGCATATTCGGCCTCGGAGAATCGTGGGAAGACAGGGTGGAACTCGCGGAAACGCTTCGAACCCTCGACGTTGACTGCGTGCCCATAAACTTCCTGAACCCCCGTCCGGGAACGCCCCTTGAAGGCGCGAAAAACCTAACGCCTCTTGAGTGCCTTAAGATAATAGCCCTGATAAGACTCATGCTCCCCACGAAAGACATAATCGTTTGCGGCGGACGGGAGTTTAACCTCCGCTCGCTTCAGAGCCTCATATTCGCGGCCGGCGCCAACGGCATGATGGTCGGCAACTACCTGACCACAAAAGGACGCGACCCGGAAGAAGACCTCCGCATGATACGCGACCTGGGACTCAGGCCGAGGCGTTAGACGGCATCCTCTCATGAAAAACCTAATCGAAAAAACCCTCCTCGAACTTGAAGCCAAAGGGCTTAAACGCTCTCTCACCATAGTGGAAAGCGCCACAGGGCCGCGCGTCACCATAGAAGGCAAAGACACGCTTCTCATGTGCTCGAACGATTACCTGTCCCTCGCCAATCACCCTCTGGTAAAAGAGGCCGCGATAAAGGCAATCGAAAAATACGGGGTCGGGTCCGGCGCGTCCCGCCTCACCTCCGGCACAATGACGCCGCATATCGAACTTGAAGAAAAGATAAAAGAATTCAAGAAGACCGAAGCCGCGCTCGTGTTTAATTCCGGCTATAACGCCAATACCGGCTTAATCCCCTCCCTCATCGCGAAGCACGGATATGTTTTTTCGGACAAACTCAACCATGCCTCCATCACGGACGGATGCCTCTTGAGCAGGGCGACGCTCAAACGTTACCCTCACTCGGACGCGCGCGCCCTCGAAAAACTCCTTAGAGAGGCCGGCAACGCCGACAAACTCATCGTGACCGACGGGGTCTTCAGCATGAACGGAGATATCGCGCCGCTTCGCGAGATAACCCGACTCGCTGACAAATACAACGCGACCCTTCTCGTTGACGACGCGCACGGAGCGGGCGTTTTGGGCAAAAACGGAAGAGGAAGCCTCGAACACTTGGGCATAAAAAACCCTTTTGTCATACAGATGGGAACGCTCGGGAAAGCAATGGGCACGTTCGGGGCCTACGTAGCGGGAAGCAAAAAACTCAAAGAACTTCTCATAAACAAAATGAGGCCTTTCATATACACGACCTCCCTTCCCCCCGCGATATGCGCCGCCGGAATTGCGGCGATAGACGTAATGCGAAACGAGCCGTGGAGGAGAAAAAAAGTCCTTGAGAACGCCGCAGTCGTGAGAAAGGCTTTGAATAAAGAAGGCTTCGACACCCTGAAAAGCTCCACCCAGATAATACCCGTCGTCATAGGAGACGCGGGAAAGACAATGGCAATCTCAAGAAAACTCCTCGCGAAAGGACTTTTCGTTCAGGGCATAAGGCCGCCAAGCGTGCCCGAAAACTCGTCAAGGCTCCGCCTTACCGTAACGGCGGGACATACTGACGCTGACATCGAGTTCGCGATAAAAACCCTCAAGGAAGTCCTGCGTGAAGAAGGCTTATAAAAGGATATTCCTCCACGGCTGGGCAACGAATACGGGTATATGGCAGGGCATGGCCGAAAAAGGCATCGCCCTCCCCCTTCCGGGCCACGGCTCGCCAAAGGTCTGGAACGAGGCGACTCTTAAGCCGGCGATAGACGAACTTGCGGCAGAATTAAAAGGCGAGAAAAACGTCGTTGGAATAGGCTGGTCTCTCGGAGGAGAGGTTCTTATCGAAGCGGCCTCAAACAAGGCCGCTCATTTCAAGGCCCTCGTCCTCGTAGGGGTAAGCCCGTGCTTCACCATTAAAAACGATTTCCAATGGGCGCAAAAAAAATCGACCGTAAAAAAAATGCTCATGGATTTAAAAAAAGACTTTCCCGGAACTCTCGCGAGGTTTTATTCGCTTAACTTTACGAAAGAAGAACTCAAACACGAAAAGGCCGGGACTTTCGCAAAACGTATGAACGAGGGTATTTCTCTTTTACATAAAGAGAGCGTGCTAAATTCCCTTAAGACCTTGGCGGACACGGATTTAAGGGAGAAACTTTCTTCGTTAAAAATCCCCGTTCTCATAGTCCACGGAAAGATGGACGCAATAACGCCGTTTCAGGCCGCGCTTTACATGAAGAAGAACATGGAAAACTCCAGCCTTTGCGTTTTTGAATCCTCGGGCCACGCGCCGTTCGTGACGGAACCCGAAACATTCAGATCAATGCTCGAAAATTTCATCGAGGGCTTATGAAGGCTTGTCTCGACAAGGCAGCCGTAAGAAGGTCTTTTTCAAAGGCCGCTAAAACCTACGACCAAAACTCCGGCTTGCAGAACGACGTCAAGCGCATGCTTCTCGCGCGCCTTCCCGAAAAAGACGTTTTAACGGCTCTCGACGCGGGATGCGGCACGGGCGGGCTTGCCTTTGAGATGAGGCGGCTTTATCCTGCGGCAAAGGTATTAGCCGTTGATTCGGCAAAAGACATGTTAGAGGCGGCAAAAGAAAACCTCCCTAAAGAAGTTTGTCTCTTCGCGGCAGACCTCGAATCCATGCCGTTCAAAAGCGAAAGCCTCTGCCTCGCGGCCTCCAACCTCGCGTACCAGTGGAGCGCGTCTTTGGAAAAGGCGTTTGCGGAATGCAGGAGGACGCTTCGCCAAGGCGGGAGGTTCGTCTTCTCGACCTTAGGCCCGGGCACGTTCCGCGAACTCAAAGAAAGCGTAAACAAGGCCGCGCTTCTCACGCGCAGAAACGGATTGCCGCCCTTCATGGAATTTACGGGCCCGGAAAAACTCGCGGACTTGCTTCTTGAGGCTGGCTTCGCCGGCATAAGGATTGAAAGCAAAGGCGTTACCCGATACTATAAGGACGCATACGAATTATTGAGAACGCTAAAGAGGATAGGCGCGGTAAACCCGAACGCCGAAGGGGAAAAGAGCCTCGGGAGGGGCGCGCTTCTCAAGGCGGCCTTCAAGGAATACGAAAAAACGCATTCCGCGCCGGCCGGCATAATCGCCACTTACGAGGTATTATTCGTCTCATGCGGGAAACCATGAACTCATACGACGACCAACACTACCTTTTCATAAGGCCTGTTTCGGAAAACGCCGTTTCCGCCGAATCTTTCGTTGAAGAACTCTCCTCCATACCCGGCATTGACAAGGCCGACTTGAAACAAAGCCTTATCGGCAGGCACCTTCGGGTCGTAAAGGCCCATAACGACCGCGACCTGCTCGAAGGCATGGCCGAAGACATCAAGAAAGCCGGCGTTCCCGCGGCCGTCATATCGAAAAAAGAACTCCTCTCGCTCGAAAAACCGCTCAGGGCCGTTTCAATCGAGATAGGAAAAAATAATATCGAATTTCTCGGCCGCGATTCAAACCCGGTCTTTACGATAAGGCAGGGACAAAAATGCCTCATCGTTATTTCAATCCCGGTCTTCAAAACCATAAGGGACAAAGACGTCGCGCGAAAGGCCATTAACCCCGAAGGGGATTTTAACGAGGCTACGCTGGATTTTATGCTCTCTAACAGCCCTGTCATGCATATATACTCCGAAGCCAACGGAGCGTGCGTAAGGATAGAAGGAGCGAGGTTCAACTACGCCTCCTTGAACGAGGACAACAAACAATCGGCAACGCAGAATCTGAAGTTCATATTAAAAGAGATAAAAAGGGTGGCCGGAACCGCGCTTCTCGATACCGGGTTCGGCGGACACAGCCTGCCGTTCGTGAAAACAGAAGACATATCTTCCGGAGAAGACTTCCTCCGCGAGTTCACGGTTTATTCCGGATTCGTATTCCTCGCTTGCAAAAAAGGGATTTTTAAAAATTCCGTCGCGACTAAAACCGAAATACCCGTATTGAAAGAACTCGGCGGGATATTGCTTGCCGGGCCGCTTCTTGCCGGAAAAACGCCTTCAGGCCCGGACAAGCCCTTGCCCGAGGTAATTACCTTGCCGCCTCCGCCTAATCCGCCGCGGTTTACCTCCCGCGGCTTCATAGGATTAAGGGGCGCGAGCTTTTTAAGGTTGCTCTCGCGCTACGGAAATCTCGTAAAGTTTTTAGGGCCACCGTTCATAATCCACCCGCTCGCCGCGATAATCGCGGCCTCGGTTGTTTTCAGGCAAATCACCGAAGAGATTAATCCTCTGCTCGCGGCCGCCGGCCTCATCCTCTTCGTCCACTCCCTTACGCTTCTTCGGAGAAAAAGGATAATAGAGAACTGCCCGACAAGCAAGATAGGCACAATGCCCATGGGAGAGGTGGAAATCCGCGGAGCGGCGCGGCAAAAGTATTTTCTGAAATCTCCGTTCAGCCGCATTGACTGCGTCCGGTATTCGTACGCCGTGTATGGAATACGCAAGACCTCCGAAGGAGAGCGCGACGTCCTCAAGGGGTTGGGCGACAGCGGGGACGTCCCGTTCTACATGGAGGACGAGACCGGAAGGACGCTCGTCAACCCTTCGGGCGCCATACTGACGGCGGGCGAGAAAAACTCTTTCACGTTCCGCGCGGAAGAATTCAATATGCCGTATCTCGGCGTCTTAACGATTGACAACACGAAGGTAATCGAAACGGTCATACCAATCGGCAGATCGCTCTACGTCATGGGCTTCGCCAAACGCCTTACCCTGAGCGCGGATGAGAAAAAAAAGGGGTTCCTCTCAAGGCTCATGGCGCTTAAAAACAACCCCTCGGCCTTAAAGAGATACGACGCGGACGGGGACGGCAGGATAAGCGCGGAAGAATGGGACGAGGCGAGACGCTCAATAGAGGAAGAGCAGACAACGGAGGCGACGGAGGCCGTGCCAAAGGACGACATAGAAGTCGGAGAACATCCCTCAGGAGGGCTTTTTTACATATCCGATTCGAGCGAAGAGGTCATGCTCTCCTCGATGAGATGGCGGATACCGGTATTTTTGGCGCTCGGCATCGCGCTTACCGCGTGGGGAACGGCCCGGGCGGCGGAAGTCGTGGAAAAAAGCCGGCTTTTGTGGTATCTAATAAATAACCTATTCTAAACCGGCTGAGGAGGCGGAGATATGGCATACGGAATGTTGGCTGTGTTTGTGGCGATAGCATTAGCCGCGACGGCTCTTATAATCTACTTCGTCATAATCTATAACGGGCTCGTAACGATAAAAAACAACGTCGAAAAGGCGTGGAGCAACATTGACGTTCTCCTTAAGCAACGCTACGACGAACTGCCGAAACTCGTCGCTGTGTGCGAGCGCTACATGAGACACGAGGCCGAAACGCTCGAAAAGGTGATAAAGGCGAGGAACATAATGGCAGGGGCGAACACCATGACCGAGAGAGGCAAAGCCGAGGGCATGCTTACCGAGGCATTAAAGTCCCTTTTCGCGGTCTCTGAAAACTACCCTGAACTCAAGGCCGACAAGAGATTCGGCCAACTCCAATCGAGGGTCACGGAGCTCGAAAACGAGATATCCGACAGGCGCGAGCTCTTTAACGAAAGCGTGAACATCCATAACATCCGCATAGAGAAGATACCGGACGCGATGGTTGCTAACTTCCTCGGATACAAGAAAAAAGACCTCTGGCAGATAAACCCCGACGAGAGAAAAGACGCCGGAATAAAGTTCAGCCACTGAGACGGCGTTAAGAGATGCGAAAAAAAACTTCCGCCAAAACCCTCCGCCGGCTCGACAAACTACGCGTCTGGCATCCATTCACGAGGATGCTCGAATGGGAAGACTCGGACCCTCTTATAATAAAACGCGGCCAAGGGAGTTTCCTCATAGACACCGAAGGACGGCGCTACATTGACGGGGTGTCGTCCTTATGGGTAAACGTCCACGGCCATAATAATAAAAAACTCAATGACGCGATAAAAGAGCAAATCGATAAAATCAGCCACTCGACCCTCCTTGGACTCTCTAACGTCCCCTCCATAGAACTCGCGGATAAACTCGTCAGCGTGGCCCCGAAGGGGCTCGCGAGGGTCTTTTACTCTGATAACGGCTCAACGGCCGTGGAGATAGCCATGAAGATGGCCTTTCATTATTCGGAAACTCACGGAAAGAAAAACGCCAAGTTTTTGGCCTTCACCGGCGCTTACCACGGAGACACCTTCGGGACGATGAGCGTCGGAGAAATAGACCTCTTTACAAAGCGCTACAAGCCGCTTCTTTTCGACTGCCTGAGGGCTCCTTATCCTTATTGCTACCGCTGTCCCGTCAAAAAAGAATACCCGGGTTGCAAGATGAGTTGCCTCTCGGAATTTGAAAAAATCTTAAAAAAATACGGCGACGAAATCTCCGCCTGCGTCATCGAGCCTCTTCTTGAGGGAGCCGCCGGAATGATTACCTCTCCAAAAGGGTTCTTGAAAGAAGTAAGAAGACTCACCGAGAAATACGGGGTTTTATTGATAGCCGACGAAGTGGCGACCGGGTTCGGAAGAACCGGCAGGATGTTCGCCTGCGAGCGCGAAAATGTCTCGCCTGATTTTCTCTGCCTCGCCAAAGGCATAACCGGCGGATACCTGCCCCTTGCCGCGACCCTTACGACGGAGAAAATCTATAAAGCGTTCCTCGGCACGAAAAAAAACCCCGACGCCTTCTTTCACGGCCACACCTACACGGGAAACCCCCTTGGTTGCGCCGCGGCAATAGCCAATATGAAAATATTCGAAAAAGAACGTGTCATAAGAACCATTCAACCGAAGATAAAACTCCTGAAAGAGCTTCTGAAACCCTTTAAAAATCTCGCTCACGCCGGAGACGTCAGGCAGTGCGGCCTTATCGCGGGAATAGAGCTTGTTGAGGACAAATTGACCAAAAAACCATATCCCCCCGAACTCAGGGTCGGGAACAGAATAGCGACGGAGGCGAGAAATAGAGGCGTCATAATAAGGCCCTTGGGCGACACCATCGTCATAATGCCGCCATTGTGCATAAAAGAAAGCGAACTCAGGAAACTGATGAAGGCTGTTTACGATTCAACAAAGAAAATAACGGAAACATATAAACAATGAAAAAAGCCTTTTTCATAACAGGAACCGACACGAACGCGGGAAAGACGTTTTTCGCCGCCTCCCTCGCCTTGACCCTCAGGAAAAAAGGGCTCAAGGTCGGAGTGATGAAGCCCGTTGAAACAGGGTGCGCCTCGAAAAACGGCAGGCTCGTTCCAAAGGACGCTCTTTTGCTTAAAAAGGCCGCCTCGTCAAAAGACCCGCTTGACCTCATAAATCCCTATCGCTTCGCCCCTCCTCTTTCGCCGGGCATCGCGGCGAGGCTTTCCGGCAAAAAAATAAATTTTCGCGGGATAAAAAAACTCTTTAAAAAAATCTCCTCTGAAAACGACGTTACCATAGTCGAGGGAGCAGGAGGGCTTCTTACTCCCCTATCGGGGAAAAAGACGGTTTTGGATTTAATACGCTACCTCGGCATACCGGTAATACTCGTTGCGCCCTCAAGACTCGGATGCATAAGCCAAACCCTCCTTGCGGCGAGGTACTCCAAAAAAGCCGGGATAAAGATAAAAGGAGTGGTCTTGAGCCGCGTCTCGAAAAAATCAGACTTGAGCGTCAAGCATAACGCGAAGGAACTCGAAAATTTAGGCGTGCCTATTATAGGAGAGATGCTTTATTCGAAAAAAGGAAAGATTGCCGTGATTGAAGACTGCGTAAACCTCAAAAAACTAAACCTCCCCTGATGCGACATCAAGGGAGGTTTAGAATCTGATACGTTGCGATACTTCCTTACGAATGGGACTTGGTGAAGTTAAGCATTCCTCCCGCCTTGATTACGTCAACCTGCCTCTGGGTAAAGCCGTGCTTGAGTTTCATCTCCTTGCCCTTGGTTACGTTCTTAAGGGTTACGCTATCACCCGAAGCTATCATGGCCTTCACGTCCGGAAGTTCGAGATCGTCCCCGTCGTCTATGGAATTATAATCTTCCGGGTTGGCGAAGGTCAAAGGAAGTATGCCGAAATTAACGAGGTTATCCTTGTGTATCCTCGCGAAACTCTTTGTTATGACGGCCTTAATTCCGAGATACATGGGGCAAAGGGCCGCGTGCTCCCTCGAAGAACCCTGCCCGTAGTTCTCTCCTCCTATGACGAACCCGCCCTGCGCCTGCTTGGCCTTCTCGTGGAACTTAGCGTCTATGGCCGAGAAGACCGACTCGGAGTACTTCGGAACGTTGCTTCTGTACTTGAGCCACGTGCCGGCCGGGGTTATGTGGTCGGTCGTTATGTTGTCGCCTAACTTTATGAGCGCCTTGCCCTTCAATGTGGCCGCGAGCTCTTTGGCCACGGGAAGAGGCTGGATGTTCGGACCCCTTCTTATCGTAATCTTGGACGGGTCCTTGGCCGGCGGAAGCACCATGGAGTCGTCAACCGCGAACTCCTTCGGAACTTTTATCTTGGGATACTTGCCAAGCTTGCGAGGGTCTGTTATCACGCCGAATATCGCCGCCGCAACCGCCACCTCGGGGCTGCAAAGATAGACCTTGCCGTCCTTTGTGCCGCTCCTGCCCTCGAAGTTGCGGTTAAACGTCCGTAACGATACTCCACCGGAAGTCGGAGACTGGCCGTTCCCTATGCAAGGGCCGCAGGTATTCTCGAGCATCCTCACCCCTCCCTCAATGAGGCTCACGAGGCCGCCCGAATGGGCTATCATGTCTAAGACCTGCTTCGAGCCGGGCGATACCGTCACGCTGACTTCGGGGTGCACCTTGTAATTGCCCTTCTTCAAGACGTCGGCCACGACCATCAAGTCCCTGTAAGAAGAGTTGGTGCAGCTTCCTATGCAGACCTGGTCGACCTTTATGCCCTCGATGTCCGTTACCTTGCACACGTTATCAGGGCTGTGGGGCTGGGCTATCATTGGTTCGAGTTTTCCGAGGTCTATGGCGATGACCTCGTCATACACCGCGTCCTCGTCGGCGGCCAACTCTACCCAGTCATTCTCCCTCTTTTCGGCCTTCAGGAATTCGAGGGTATTATCGTCGCTCGGGAATATCGAGGTCGTGGCGCCGAGTTCCGCGCCCATGTTCGTTATTATGGCCCTGTCCGGAACGGTCAGGTTCTTTACCCCGTCGCCGCCGTACTCGAACACCTTGCCGACCCCGCCCTTTACCGTGAGCCTGCGTAAGAGTTCGAGTATCACGTCCTTGGCCGAAACCCAGGGCTTAAGTTTTCCTTTGAGTTTTACCAGCACCACCTTAGGGTATGTGATGTTAAAGGCGCCCCCGCCCATGGCAACGGCCACGTCAAGCCCTCCGGCTCCGATTGCGAGCATTCCGAGGCCGCCTGAAGTCGGAGTGTGACTGTCGCTTCCGAGAAGAGTCTGCCCCGGCGCCCCGAACCTTTCAAGATGCACCTGATGGCAGATGCCGTTCCCGGCCTTTGAATAAAAGAGGCCGTATTTTTCGGCTATGGTCTGGAGGAATCTGTGGTCGTCGGCGTTCTCAAACCCGCCGTACTGAAGGGTGTTGTGGTCAACGTAACTTACCGAGAGCTTTGTCTTTACCTTCGGAACCCCCATTGCCTCGAACTGAAGATATGCCATGGTGCCGGTCGCGTCCTGAGTGAGGGTCTGGTCAATCCTTATGGCCACCTCTTTACCGGCCTTTATCTCTCCGGATACGAGATGATTTTCTATTATTTTTTGAGTTATGCTCTTGCCCACGACGCCCTCCTCGGTTTGTTTGAATAATCAAAAACAAGGCTCTCAAATTACCCGAACTCAAGAGAAATGTCAAGGCGGTTACGGGAGGGAGGTTTATCGGACAGAGTTCTTTTGAAGGCTCCATTTCCTTTTACAACAGATTAAGGAAGGTATCCGGAGTGGTCAACCAAATTCTATCTCTAACTTATATTCTATTTTGAGCTTTTTGTCGTCCTGCACTTCCATAGCATTAATCCGACATATAATAGAGATAAAACAAAGAAAATAATACCCCAATATCTTATACATTCGATAAATCCTTTGTTTGGGAATGTGTAGACTATTGTTTGATATCCAAAGATTAAAAACCAAAGTGCAAATATATAGTCGCTTAAGGCAATAGCCAACTTGCTGACGGAGTACCTGCGCGCTTGCAACCAAATGCCCTTCTCTTGAATAGGTTCGTGTTTTCTAAAAAGAGGCCCTGTTATATCATTTTCGAACTCGCCTACTTTTGTTTCCCAGTTTTCCTGCCAATATTTACTTCCTCTGTTGGCCATGGTCCAAGCAAATGAACAGACCATGCCAAACCCAGCGATAACTATTGATAACCCGATATGCTCTTTATACGTCGTCGCAAAGCCTACAAAGGCAGCAGCTATAAAACCCCAAAAAAATAACGAACGCTTCCAAAATAGCTCGATTTCAAACTTACGGGTTTCTAAACTAACCTGAAAACGCTGCTTGTGCATTTCCTTATTGTTATCATCCATAGCCTTCCCCATGAAAAAAGAAAATTGCGACAGACACTATTTTCTCACGGCAAGTCTTTTTTAATCCTTAACATATTTTCCTTCAACAGCGGAATGTCTTTTTCGATTACTTGCCACGTCAATTTTAAAGACACTCCGAAATACTCGTGAATAAGCATATCTCTCATGCCGGCTATCTTTTTCCATGGAACGTCCGGGAATTTAACCCTAATCTCCTCAGGTATGTTTTTGACGGCCTCGCCTATAATCTCTATGCGCCGGATTACGGAGTCTTGCAGTTGAACATTAGCGGGGGCGAGAAAATCTCCCTCGGTTTTGCCTTTTACATAGCCCTCGATAATGCCGATGCACTCCAGTATATGCTCTATGAATATGCCGGCGTCTTTTTTCAAAAAATAACCACCTGTTCTTTCAAAATTCTCTCCTTAAGAAGCGGGTTCAGGGAATCATAAGTCAAAACATCGGCGCTCTTGCCGAGAGTCTCTTCAATTTCGATTTTCAGACCCGCAAGGTCAAGAAGACTTTTATTCCCCTCGAATTCCACAAGAATATCTATGTCGCTCTCGGCCGTTGCCTCACCTCTCGCAATGGAGCCGAAAAGAGCGGCTTTTTTAACGCCGTTCCTTTGCAATACCTGTGCAAGACGTTCCTTTATATTTGCAAGCCGGTCGCTGTTCATGAATTCCGCCTCATACGCTAAATATAATAGATAATACCGGATTTTACAAGGAAAACAGGAGGTCTCCTGCTTGTTACCGTCA
>DASRUI010000033.1:0-29965 GCA_035655515.1 Thermodesulfobacteriota bacterium | reverse complement strand
GCCGGGAGACGGAAACACGGCCTGATCGTTAAGAGGCTCGAGAAATGGATTCTTGAAGGCCTTGAGGAATACGTCCTGTATGAGCCTGTGGGAGAGTTTTCCGCCCGCGCCGTGCGATAGGAGTATGGTGCCGCTTTTCATTGATTAGGACGTCCTTTCGTATTTATAATAGGCCGCGCACGTTCCCTCGGAAGACACCATGCAAGGCCCCATCGGCTTTTCAGGAGTGCAGGGATTGGCGAAGAGCAGACACTCGAAGGGCGTTATGCGCCCCTTTAAAACGTCGGCGCAGGCGCAGGCCCCCGGTTTTTCGACATAGGACGAATCAGCGGCCTTTATGCCGAACACCTTCTCAGCGTCGAATTCCGAATACGTCTGAGTTATCTTAAGCCCGCTTCCGGGTATAAGCCCTAAGCCCCGCCACGCCGAGCCTCTCGGCTCGAAAACAGCCGCCATTATTTCCTTGGCTTTTTTGTTGCCGTCCATGCTTACGACCCTTTCATACTCAATCTCTATCTTTGCCTCGCCAAGATAGAGTTGCCTTAAAAGCATGTATATCGAGTAAAGCACGTCAACAGGCTCGAACCCTGATACGACGCAGGGATGTCCGTAATCGCGCGCGATGAATTCGTACGCCGAAGCGCCTATTATGGCGGTAACGTGCCCGGGACAGATAAAGCCGTCCACCAAAACGTCGCCTGAGTCGAGTATGGCCTTCATGGCCGGAGGCGTGAGCTTGTGGAGCGAAAACACGGTAAAGTTCTTGATATTTCTTGCTTTAGCCTCTATTATGCTCGCCGCAACCGTCGGGGCGGTGGTCTCAAAGCCTACCGAGTAAAAAAGCACTTTTTTGGATGGGTTTTCCTTCGCTATATCAAGCGCCGCGAGAGGAGAATACACTACCCTTATATCCGAGCCGAGCGCCCTTTCGCTCTCGAGGGTGGAAAAAGTGCCCGGCACGCGGATCATGTCCCCGAAGGTCGCAATTACGGCAGTTTTATCGTTTCTCGAAAAATCTATTATAGCGTCTATGTCCGCTTGGTGAGTAACGCATACGGGGCATCCGGGGCCTGAGATAAGCCTTATGTTCTTTGACAACGCCCCCCTTATTCCGTATTTGGAAACGGAATGGGTGTGGGTGCCGCATATCTCCATTATGGAAGCCTCGACGGAGGAGAACTTTTTTATCTCTTCGAGAAGCGACAATATGGATTTTTTGTCCCTGAACTCGTCAATGTATTTCATTGGGCGTCCTTTATAAACCCTGATATCATCTCAAGAGTTTCCTTCGCAATCGCCTCGTCTATCTTCTCTATGGCAAAACCGGCGTGCACTATCACGTAATTGCCTATGCACAGGTTATCCACAAGGGAAATGTTGATTTTATTCTTCACGTTAGCGGTCGCTACAACGGCTGAATCGCCGTCTATTTCAATAACCTTACACGGAATGCCAAGGCACATTGTATTTTCCTTTATAATTAATATGTTATGTAAAAAATCTAACATTTAATATTAACTAAAATCAGGAACCCTTTATCCTCTCCAGAGCAATTATGGCCTGACCCAAAGAAAGGCCTCCGTCGTTGGGCGGCACATTTTCACTGTGAAAAACTTTAAAACCCTCTTTTTCAAGCAAATTAGCCGTTTTTTCAAGGAGTAAAACATTCTGAAACGCCCCGCCGCTCATAACGACTTGGCGTATATCCTCGTCTTTTTCGTTTATCGCCTTGACAGCCGTGAGTATCATATCGGCGATTGTATTGTGAAATTTCATTGCAATGGCCGGGACATCGACCCCTGCTAAAACATCCTCCACTATCCGGCCTATGACAGGCAAGACGTCGAGTTCGAGATATTCGTTTTGTTGATCCCTATCCATGACAAAATGATAGCTCTTGTCGGATTCTACACCTAAAGAGGCGGCCTTTTCAAGACATATCGCCGCCTCTGCCTCGAAAGTGGCGTAGTCATTCAGCCCCAATATGGACGCGACAGCGTCAAAGAGCCTGCCGCAGCTTGACGTAAGAGGCGTGTTTATCCGGGTCTTGCACATGTTTATGACTGTTTTTATTTTTCTTTTTTCAAATCTTTTGGCGAAAAAAGCCGCCTTTTCAATAAGTTCCGGCCCGTAAAGAGAATAAAGGTAACTCACCGCCATTCTCCACGGCTCTTTTATAGCCTTTTCCCCTCCGGGCATACCCGTATATTTAATCTGCCCCTTTCTTATGAAATAACCCCTGCTCGCCAGTAAGAACTCCCCTCCCCACACGCACCCGTCCGTTCCGTAGCCCGTTCCGTCGAACGCTATCCCGATGACAAGGCCTTTAAGCCCTTTTTCCGCCATGACGCTCACTATATGGGCGTGATGATGTTGCACAGGCACGGAAGGAACTCCGTAGTCCAGGGCGAAATCGGTCGTAAGATAATCGGGATGCATGTCGTAAGCCACAACCTTGGGCGAAACATTGAAGGTATTCTTGAGGTTCGACATGGTTTTATTGTAAAACCCGAAAGCGTCGTCGTTCGTGAGGTCTCCTATGTGCTGGCTTATTATAGCGTATCCGCCCTTTGTGAAGGTAAAGGTGTTTTTCATCTCTCCGCCACAGGCAAGAGCCTCCCCGGCTTCACCGAAGAGAGGAACTACGTCAGGGACGTAACCGCGCGAGCGGCGAAGGATGATTTTTTTGCCTCCGCTGAACCTGACTATGGAGTCGTCAACCCTCATGTATATGTCCCGGTCGTGAAAAAGGAAATAATCCGCCATGCCCGATAAACTGTTTATAGCCGCATCGTTATCCGCCACTATGGCCTCCTCGGCCAGATTCCCGCTCGTCATGACGAGGGCAATAAACTCTTTCAATATAAGCCTATGTAGCGGCGTATAAGGAAGCATGACCCCGAAGGAATCGGTGGCCGAGGAAACGAACTCCGCGATTGGGTTGGGCGTTTTCTTCTTTAATATCACTATGGGCCTCCGCCTGTCTAAAAGCGCGTCCCTCTCGTCCTTGCTCATCGCGCAAAAAATCGAGGCCGCCTCCGTGTCCCTTGCCATAAGGGCAAAGGGTTTGTTGGATTTTCTTTTTCTTTCCCTTAACAATGCCACGGCCTTTGAATTTTCCGCGTCGCACGCGAGGTGAAATCCGCCTATGCCCTTAATGGCAACTATGGCGCCGTGTCTAAGGAGTTTTATCGTCTCTTCAACCGCGTCCCGTCCCTTTATCTTGCGTTCGGACGGATCCTTACCCCGCTCAATAAGCCACACCTCGGGGCCGCACTCAGGGCACGCGTTAGGTTCCGCGTGAAAGCGGCGGCTTTCCGGGTTTTGGTACTCGGAAAGACACTCCGGGCACATGGTGAATTTATTCATCGTGGTGTTTTTCCGGTCGTAGGGAATGCCGAGCGTTATCGAATAACGGGGGCCGCAATTGGTGCAGTTTATGAAGGGATACAAATATCTTCTGTCTTTAGAGTCTTCGAGTTCGTAAACGCAATCTTCGCAGACGCTTACGTCGGGCGATATCTGAGAAAACTTCCGCTCAATGCGAAGGCTTTCCTTTATCCTGAAATCCTCGAATCCGGCGGGAGGGAGTTTCTCGACAGACACTTCATCTACCTTAGAGAGCGGCGGCGGAGATTCTTTTATTCCCATTATGAAGGTTTCGATGTCCGAATCTTGCCCCTCGACCTCTATCAAAACTCCTTCTGAATCATTCAGGCAAAAGCCTTTAAGGCCGTGTCTTTTGGCAAGGTTATGGATAAAGGGGCGGAATCCAACCCCCTGCACTATTCCCTTTACCCTTATCCTCGCCCGCAGAATTTCATGCCCTGTGTTCATCGCGGAAATGCCTTCATGACCGCTCCGTGTCTTTTAAGCTCTTTTTTCAGCATCTCCAAGGCCATTGGAAGGCGAAGTTTTAAAAGCGGCGAGAGCTCAAGCCCGCTCGTCGTGTCCAGAGGCTCGACCCCGATGAGGACCAAATCATCCGGACTCTTGCCTTCGAAGCCGGTAAGAGTAAGAGCCTCCTCGACGCCGAATGAGTGCGGGCTCAGGGTTTTTCCGCGAGTTTTGGCTATATCTTTTTTTGTTATCCTGTGCATGTCGCCCGGAACGCCGCCCGCGCTGACCGCGTCGAGTATTATTACCTTTTTATGCTCGCCTATTATAGAGGTAAGCGCAATGCCTCCGGTGCCGCCGTCGAACAGCTCCACGCCTGAAGGCACGTCGTATCTTTCCTTTATGTATTCGAGGACGCGCACGCCGAATCCGTCGTCGCGGCGAAGTATATTTCCGACTCCGAGCACCAGTATCTTTTGTTTTTTTTCCTTTGCCATGACTTTACTTTAAAGCCTGTTGAGACCGTTAAGAGCGGCCTGCTTATAGGCGTCGGAAAAGGTCGGGTAATTAAAGACAGCGTCCTTGAAATAATCAATGGTCCCGCCAAAACTCATCACGGCCTGACCTATGTGCACGAGTTCCGAGGCCTTCTCTCCTATGATGTGGACTCCGAGGATGCGCTTATCATCCCTCCTGAAAAGGAGCTTGAGCATGCCGTATACCTCCCCTGATATCTGTCCCCGCAAGACCTCCTGAAAATTAGCGCATCCGACTTCATAAGGAATTCCCTTGGCGGTCAATTCCTCTTCAGTCTCGCCGACCATGGATATCTCCGGGATGGTGTATATGGCGAAAGGCAGATACGTAACGACCTCGCAGGTGACCCCCTCTTTCGAAAAAGCGTTGCAAACCGCCCTTCTGCCCTGCTCCCTCGAGGTGGAGGCCAAAGAGGGAAACCCTATTACGTCGCCTATCGCGTAGATATGAGGAACGCTCGTCTGGAAAGATTGGTTGACTTTAATAAGCCCCCTCTCGCCGACCTCTATGGAAAGAGGCGCAAGATTGAGGGAGTCGGTGTTGCCGACCCGTCCCATGGTATAGAGGAGTTTTTCCGAGGCCGCGAGCTTGCCGCTTTTAAGGCGGGTCACGACGCGTCCCTGCTTTTCGATTTCGATATTAACGACCTCTTCGCCGAGTTTTATCGCTATGCCCGAATGCCTCATCCGGTACATGAGCGCCTCGGTTATCTCCTTGTCGGCGAAGGGTAAAAGCACGGACTTTTTTTCGATTAACGTTACTTTGACGCCGAGGCACGCGAATATGCAGGCGTACTCGCACCCTATTACCCCTCCGCCCACTATGGTAAGGCTTCCGGGTATCTTATCGAGTTCGAGTATGGTGTCGCTGTCATGGATATGCTCGGCTTCGAAGGGTATTTCCTTGGGCCTTACCGGCCTCGTGCCCGGAGAGAGCACTATGACAGAGGCCTTCAGTTCCTCGCTCTCTCCCCCGCGTTTTTTGACGAGCAAGGTCGTAGAGTCCGCGAACGACGCGTCGCCGTAGATGACCTCTATGTTGTTCCGGGTAAACTGGTCTATCATGACTTCCATCTGGCTTTCCGTGACCTCGGTTTTCCTGTGCATGAGTTCCTGAAGCGTCACGTCCCTCGGAAGCACGGAATGGAAGCCGTAAGGAGCCTTCTGTTTGAGGCTTGAGAGCATAAGCGCGGTCTCGCGGAGCGTCTTGCTCGGAAGGGTTCCGGTGTGAAGCCCGGCTCCGCCTATGAAGGGTTTTCTTTCGATTACGGCCACGGTTTTGCCGAGCTTGGCGGCCTGCACCGCCGCCTTCTCCCCGCCCGGACCCGAGCCCACCACAAGCACGTCGTAACGCCTCATTGGAAAATCTCCCGTCGGATATAATTATAGCAGGGATTCGAACACGCTAAAGCCTACTGCATGTTAAAAAACCCGTATGCGAGTTCAGGCTGTTCAAAAAGCTCCGGATGCAAGGCGTCGAGAAGAGAGGAGTGAGGCGTATTTTTATATACGCCGCAACGACGAACGCCGAAGACAACCGGGGCACCCATACGAAGTATGGGTCGGATGGACTTTTTCAACAGCCTGCTACTGCTTCACTTCTTTTTCAAGCACGGTATAGGCGATGTTGCAGATGTATGAGTTTATCCTCTTTAAGTTGGCGAGGACGTCAAGGTGTATCGCGCTCGTCTCGATGGACTCGCGGAAACCTCTGTGGAGGCGTCCTATGTGCGCCTCCCTGAATTCTTTTTCGAGTTCCGCTATGCGCGCCTTGTGCGACAGGAGACGCCTCGCGAGGTCCGTATCGCCGCTCGTGAAGACGGCAACCCCTATCACGAAATTTTCCGCCACTTTCGAATGGAGTTCGATTATCTCCTTCATGCCGTCGTCGGAAAACACGAGGTTGAAGTGTATCTTTTTCTTCGCGAGTTCCATCAGGTTTTTATCTATCACGTCCCCGATATTCTCCATGTTGTTGGAAAACGTGAGTATCTCGAACTCCCTTCCGGCCTGCTCTTCGGAAAGGCTCTCTCTGATGAGTTTCGTCAGGTAGAGTTTTATTTCCCTGTCGAGGACGTCGACGTCGTTATCGCGTTCCTGCAGTTTTTCGATAAGAGTTTTATCGGAAGTCCGGAACGTCTCAAGGGAGTCCCTCAACATCTCCTGAACGATGTCGGCAAGCGAAAGCGCCTCTCTCGTCGCCTGTCCGAGCGCGAGAGACGGGGTAGAGAGGACTATCGGGTCGAGATATTTGGGGCCGCTCTTTTTTTCTCTCGCCGTATCATGAAGAAGATATTCGACGAACTTCGTAAAGGGGCCGGTAAAGGGCAGGAATAACGCCGCGATCGCTATATTGAAAAACGTGTGGCCGTAAGCCACTCCCCTCGCCATGTCCGTTGACGCTAAAAAAGCGAGGCCGGTTAAGAGGCCCAAAAAGGGGTATACTATGATAACGCCAAGCACCTTGAACATAATGTGCGCAAGCGCTACCCTCTTCGCGGAAACCGGCGCGCCTATGCTCGAAACGACGGCGCTCACGCAGGTTCCGATATTGGCGCCGAGGACTATCGGCATGGCGGCATCGAGCGTAAGAAATCCCGAATGGGCCGCCGTTATCGCGAGGGCGAGGGTCGCGGCGCTCGAATGCAAAAGCGCCGTCAATAGCGCGGATATTATTATCCCTGCCAGAGGGTCTTTGCCGAGGCCGATTATAGCGCTTGAAAAATCCGGGTCAGCGGCAAGAGGGGCGAAGGTCTCGATGAGGATTTTTAAAGAGAGGAACACGAAACCGAACCCTATGAAGGCAAGCCCGGTGTCCCTGAACTTTCCTGTCGAGGACCAAAACCTCAAGAGCACGCCGAATCCGACTATGGCTATGGCGTAATCGTATATCTTGAACGCCAAAAGTTGAACCGTTATTGTCGTGCCGATGTCCGCGCCGAGTATTATGCCCATTGTCTCGGAAAGCCCGACGAGCCCGGCCCCGGCGAACCCGACGAGCATGATGGTAGTGGCGCTCGAGCTCTGCATGAGGGCGGTTATGGTGGCGCCTGCGAAAAGGGATTTAAAACGGTTGCTCGTGGCGGAAAGGAGAAAACTCCGCAATTTGGCGCCGGCGGCCTTTTGAAGCCCCTCGCCCACGAGCCTCATGCCGTAAAGCATAAGGAGGACGCTTCCGAAAAAACTCAGGATTGTAAGAGACGTCATGGGTAAGAGCCTTCTTATCAAAAGACGCAACCCTAAAGGGTTGCCCTACATAACAAAAAAACATCGTAGGGCGGGGCTTTAGCCCTGCATTCCATTATGCCTATCGAAAGATATAATTTTAATTAAGGATAGCACGTAAGGCGGGAAAATAAAAGAAGCAAGGGCGGGATAGCGGATAATTATGCCGCGTTGTCTTTCCAATCTCTGCAATTCTTCAAATCTTCCCCTGCAACAACTTTTCTCTTATCTCTCTTTCTTTACCGGTTAAGAAGAGGCTGTTAAACAGATTAATGTCTTCGAGCCAGTTTAGTTTGTCTTCCGTGGAGAGTTTCATGTATTCGAGGATCTTGTCGTCTTCCAATACATACGAGAAGCCCTTAGTCATTCTCCGCCCTCCATATAGCGTTTCGCCTCAAGCATTACGCCGATAAGGTCGTAACCTCTACCGTGTGATGTTTCTTTCTGGCGTCGTTGACTATTTCTTCCAATTTTAACGCAATAGAATCCTCAATCCAGTCGGCGCCGCACTGTGAACATACGGTTGCCGGAACATCCCTTACGACAACGACCCCGAACCCCAAATCAACGGTAAAGGTTGTTTTGCCTTTTGTCTTCTTGCCGCCGCAGAGAGGGCATTTTTCGGGCAATTTTTTATTCATATCGCCTCCTTGTTTTAAAATCCGGTTCAAAATGCCCTTCATGCGGTTTATATGCGGTAATGACAAAACAATATCGGGTTAAAGAATCATACGCAACGACAACATGAATGGCCTCTCCTTTGATCCGGCACAAAAATAACGCGCTCGGATAGGGCTTGTCGTCCGGATAATCTTCGATAATTTAGCCTGAGGTTAAAACTTCCCTCACTGTCTCTCTTGAAATACCTCTTTCCATTATTCGCTCAAGAGAATGCTTGAGCCACTCGACCCGACCGTTACTAACCGCGTTTTTTATCTCCTCTTTGTTCACAGGAATTTAATCTAACATAGATATTCGATGGAAGCAAGAAGGCGGGGAAATCAAAGAAGCAAGGCCGCGGCGCCCCGACGTAACGTCGGGGCGTCCCGCGCAAATCAATCCTACGCCCTGAAAAGAAGCGTCATCAGTTCTCCGGGGGCTCTCTTTAGAAGTCCGGTCTTTTTAGCGTCTTTCTCATTGAACGCGAGGGCCCTTCTCTCGCTCGGCGGCCATGAGTACATGGCATAAGGCACCGGAGCGGCGGTGTGGGTTTTAAGGGCGACGGGGGTCGGATGGTCGGTTACGACCATTACCTTGTGCTCGAAGTAGCGCTTAAGCCCCTGCATCACCGGCCCCACGACCTTGGCGTCGAAGTCTTCTATCGCCTGTATCTTGTCCTTCAAATTGCCCTGATGTCCGGCCTCGTCCGGCGCCTCGACGTGGACGCAGACGAAGTCTTTTGTTTCAAGGGCCTTTAAGGCGTATTGCACCTTGGCGGCATAGTCGGTGTCAAGATAACCGGTTATTCCGGGAACCTTTATCACTTCGAGCCCTGCGTAAATTCCGAGTCCGTTCATCAAATCAACTGCCGATATTATCGCTCCGTCCAGCCCGTACTTTTCCTTCATGGTAGGCATCTTGGGCGCCTTCCCCTGACCCCAGAGCCATATCGAGTCCGCGGTCTTCTTGCCGCTCTTGGCCCTTTCCGCGTTTACCGGATGTCCTTTGAATATATCCCTTGATTTTGCCATGAGGGATAGAATCACTTCCGCTCCCTCGCCCTTCGGAAGATACTCCTTTATTTCCTTATCGCTTGCGTCGTGCGGCGGGATTGTAACGAGCTTATCCTTGCCGCCCTTCCACACCATGAGATGCCTGTAGGATTTTCCCGGATAAAAGCGTATCTCGTCCGACGATAGATGTTTATTGAGAGCCTCTATTAACGCTGTCCCCTCTTCCGTGGATATGTGTCCGGCGCTGTAATCCGCCATTACTTCGGCGTCGGCGCTTCCTCCTATCGAAACCATGTTGCACCTGAAGGCGACGTCCTCGCTTGAGAGTTTAACCCCTATGCTCGCGGCCTCAAGCGGCGCCCTTCCCGAGTAATACTCAGCCGGGTCGTAGCCCAATATGCTCATGTTCGCGACGTCGCTTCCCGGAGGGAATCCGTCGGGGACGCTTTTAAAAAGCCCCAAATCCCCTCCTGAAGACGCTATGGTGTCCATGTTGGGGGTTTTCGCATATTCAAGAGGGGTCTTGCCGCCTAATTCCGCTATGGGTTCGTCCGCCATTCCGTCGCCGATGAGCAGTGCGTATTTCATAAAAATATCTCCCGTCCCTTTTGTTTTTATATGTAAATTAGAATCCCATTGCCTTTACTATTTTCTTCACGTCCGCCGTCACGCGCAAGGGTTTCGGAGACACGCTTATCGCCGTGTCCGGGTCTTTAAGGCCGTGCCCCGTGAGAGTGCAAACGACCGTATCGCCGTCGTTCAACACGCCCTGCTTCTTCATCTTTATTACTCCGGCGAGGGAGGCCGCCGAGGCCGGCTCGCAAAAAACCCCTTCTTTGGAAGCGACTAACTTATACGCCTCAAGTATCTCTTCGTCCGAGACCATGTCTATGACTCCCTTGCTTTCCTTCTTCGCGTCGAGAGCGCTCTGCCAGCTCGCCGGGTTGCCTATCTTTATTGCCGAGGCGATTGTCTGCGGTTTTTCTACAGGCGCGCCTAAAACTATCGGCGCAGCGCCCTGCGCCTGAAAGCCCATCATCTTCGGAAGGCTCGATATGAACCTTTTTTCCTTGTATTCCTTGTATCCCCTCCAGTAGGCCGTTATGTTGCCCGCGTTTCCGACCGGAAGGAAGTGATACGTCGGGGCGTGCCCGAGGTGTTCGCATATCTCGTAGGCGGCGGTCTTCTGCCCCTCGATGCGGTACGGGTTAAGCGAGTTGACCATCGTCACCGGATAATTCTTCGTGACCTCTTTTACTATGGTTAAAGCGTCGTCGAAACTTCCGCTCACCTCCAGAACCATGGCGCCGTGCATCATGGCCTGAGAGAGTTTGCCCAACGCGATGTTACCCTTGGGCACGAGCACAAAAGCCCTCATCCCTGCCCTTACCGCGTAAGCCGCGGCAGAGGCGGACGTATTCCCGGTGGAGGCGCATATAACGGCCTTCGAGCCCTCTTCCCTGGCCTTTGACACGGCGAGCGTCATGCCCCTGTCCTTGAAAGAACCGGTGGGATTAAGGCCTTCGAATTTAAAAAGAAGCCTTATGCCGCCGGTTATGTCCTTGAAGTTCATCGCCTCTATAAGAGGGGTATTGCCTTCGCCCAAGGTTACTATGGCGTCTTCGCGAATCTTCGGGAGATACTCCCTGAATTCCCTTATTACGCCTTTCCACAGGCCTTTCCTACTGAGTTCCACCGCCGCTCTCCTCTATCCTCACGTACGTTATTTTGTCGGTTACAGCCTTAATCTTCGATATGTCCGAAAGAGCCTTCTTGAGTTCCTTTTCCTTGGCGCCGTGCGTTATGATTACGAGCGGCACCACCCCGCCCTCGGCCGCGCGGCCTTTTTGAATGACCGATGCTATGCTTATGTTATGCGCGCCGAGCGCGCCCGATATGCCGGAAAGCACGCCCGGCTTATCGGCAACCGTAAACCTTAAATAGTAGGCGCATTCGAGCTCGTCTATGTTTTTTATCTTTATATCCTTTATCGCGCCGTCTGAATATGAAAGAGGCGCGAGCCTCGTTGAGCAGCCTTTTTTAACGTCCCTGCAGACGTCCATTATGTCGGAGACCACCGCGCTCGCCGTAGGCATCATGCCGGCGCCTTTTCCGTAGAACATGACGGGGCCGACCGCGTCCCCGACTATGTGCACGGCGTTAAAAACCCCGTCAACCGCGGAAAGAGGATGAGAAAACGGAATCATTGTCGGATGAACCCTCGCCTCAACGGAATCTCCCGAGGACTTGGCTATGGCGAGGAGTTTTATCTTGTAGCCGAACTCTTTCGCGAAGGCGACGTCAATCGGGCTTATCTTTGTTATGCCCTCGGTATAAATGTCCCGGAGATTGACGTAGGTGCCGTACGCGAGGTTTATCAGAATCGCGAGCTTGTGCGCCGTGTCAATGCCTTCGACGTCGTAGGTCGGGTCTTTCTCCGCGTAACCCTTGGCCTGCGCCTCTTTCAATATGTCAACGAACTTTCCGCCCTCACTCGTCATTTTACTCAATATGTAATTTGCCGTGCCGTTTATTATGCCGTAAATGGAATTGATGTTATTCGCCGAAAGCCCCTCTTTGAGGGATTTGATTATCGGGATTCCTCCCGCGACGCTCGCCTCGAAACCGAGGCTCAGGTTCTTTTCCCTCGCGAGGGTAAAAAGTTCTTTTCCGTGGGTCGAAAGCAATGCCTTATTGGCCGTAACGACGTGCTTGCCGTTTTTAAGGCTCTTCGAGATTATGGTCTTTGCCGCGTCTATGCCGCCGATGAGTTCAACGACGACGGATATGTCGTGGTCGTTTATGATTGAATCGGCGTCGGTCGTAAGAACCCCCTCGGGCACGGTAACGCACCTCTTGGAGGTTATGTCCTTGTCGGCTATCTTTTTAAGAATGACGTCGCATCCGAGGCGCGCCTTTATTACTCCGGCGTTTTCGTAAAGCACCTTGGCCACGCCCGTGCCGACAGTGCCGAAACCTATGAGACCGACTTTAATTTCCATTGTATGTCACGCCTTCGCGGGCTTCATCTCAAGCGCCCTTTTTACGCCCTTCGCGGCCTGACGGATACGTTGCTCGTTCTCGACGAGCGCCAGCCTCACGTACTCGTCCCCGTACTCGCCGAACCCTATGCCCGGCGAGACCGCGACCTTGGCCTCTTTCAGAAGATGTTTTGAGAACTCGAGGGATTTAAGATGCCTGAACGCCTCGGGTATCCTCGCCCAAACGAACATCGTCGCCTTTGGCTTTTCCATCGGCCACCCGGCCTTAGTGAAACTATCGACAAGCGCGTCTCGCCGCGTCTTATACATGTCACAGATGTCGGCTACGCATTCCTGCGGGCCGTTAAGAGCGATGATGGCGGCTATCTGTATCGGCTGGAACATGCCGTAGTCGAAATAACTCTTTAGCCTCGTCAACGCGCTTATCATCTTTTTGTTGCCGACAGCGAACCCTACCCTCCAGCCCGGCATGTTGTAGCTCTTCGAGAGGGTAAAGAACTCAACCCCTACGTCTTTGGCCCCGGGAACCTCCAGAAAACTCGGCGCCTTGTACCCGTCGAAAACGATGTCCGCGTAGGCCAAATCGTGTATGACCATCATGTCGTGTTCTTTGGCGAAGGCGACTATCTTTTCGAAAAACGCCTTATCCACCACCTCGGTCGTGGGGTTATGCGGGAAATTCAATATAAGAAGTTTCGGCCTCGGCCACGCCTCTTTAGTCGCCTTCTCGAGTTCGGAAAAGAAATCCACTCCCTTCAGCATCGGGATGCTTCTTAAATCCCCTCCGGCTATGACTACGGAGTACGCGTGTATCGGATAAGTGGGGTTCGGCACAAGCACGACGTCACCGGGGCTGATTATCGCGAGGGCGAGATGCGCGAGCCCCTCCTTGCTGCCTATGGTGACGACAGCCTCCGTATCGGGGTCAATATTGACGTCATAGCGTCTTTTGTACCAATCCGCTATGGCGAGCCGGAGCTTATATATGCCTTTGGAAGCCGAATAGCGGTGGTTTCTGGGGTTATGTATGGCCTCTTCGAGCTTATCCAGTATGTGCTTCGGTGTCGGCTGGTCCGGGTTGCCCATGCCGAGGTCTATGATGTCCTCGCCCCTTTTCCGGGCCTCTGCCCTGAGATCCCCGACGATGTTGAAGACGTAAGGCGGAAGCCTCTTTATCCTGTAAAAATCCTCCATGACGTTATCTTTCGAATATCTCCTCTGCGTTGTATGAACTTCTTACAAAAGGCCCTGAATACGCGTGAGTTATGCCTATGGCTTTAGCGTAGTCTCCGTACTCTTTGAACTTCTCTTCGTTAACGTACTCGACTACGTCGAGGTTCCCTCGCCCGGGCTTGAGATACTGCCCGATTGTTACCGCGTCGCAACCGGCTCCGGCCAAATCTCCGAGAAGTTCTTTTACCTCGGAGTCCGTTTCGCCGAATCCCGCCATTATGCCGGACTTAGTTAAAAAGCCTTTCTCTTTGGCAAGTCTCAAAACCGAAAGAGACCTCGAATAATCGGCTTTGGGCCGCACGAGCGGATACAATCTCTTTACAGTCTCCATGTTATGGTTGAATATGTCCGGCCCGGCATCTAACACGGCCTTAATGGCCTCTGTATTTCCGTTGAAATCCGGCGTCAGCACCTCTATTAAAATCTTAGTATTATTATCCTTCAACGCCCTTATTGTCAAGGCAAATTGCTCTGCCCCGCCTAATGGAAGGTCGTCTCTCGTCACGGACGTTACCACAACGTGCCTAAGACCGAGCTCCTTGGCCGTTATCGCTATGTTTTTCGGCTCATCCGGGTCCGGCGCGAGAGGTTCAACAGTCTTCTCCACGCTGCAAAAGCCGCAACGTCTCGTGCAGACGTTTCCGAGTATCATGAAGGTCGCTGTGGGCTTGGAGAAACACTCGTTGATATTGGGGCACCGCGCGGACTCGCAGACCGTGTGAAGCCCCCTTTGCCTCAGGATTGACTTCATGGCATGAAGGTCGGCCGGTCTTCCGAGGGGGCGCCTCAGATAAGACGGAAGCCTCGGTTTTTTAGCATTTTCCGTTATGTGGTTACTCATTCTATAATTTATCGAAGTTATTACAGACTTATAAAAATAGCATTTTCTCGTTCTGATTACAATAGGCTGTTTTCTCAAGGAAGGATATAAACGACTGCCCCACAAAGCGCCTTACCTTTTTTTAATCCCCGCCAAACAGGCCGAGCTTCCCGGCGCATCGGGGTTATCTTCGAGAAACTTAAGGTCTTCCGGCCTGTCAATATCGTGCCATTCAGGAAGGAGTTTTACGATAATGCCCGAGGCAGAGGCATTTTTTATTGTATCTTTCAAAACAGTGTCAGCGCTCCACCCTATCCCCTCGAATGGGGCTTTCATAAGCCTATCCATTGCAATCAGATAATAACCTCCGTCAGTCGCGGGGCCGAGAACAAGGCCTCCATGAGATTCTTTAAGCATTGAAAAGGCAGTCTCAATGTATTCGAGCGGAATATCCGGACTGTCGCTTCCCATAATCGCCACCCTATTATGGCCTGAGTTAAAAAGACATTCAAATACACTATACATACGCTCGCCTAAATCGCCGTCTTTTTGAGGAATTAGCGATATTTCTTGAGGAATAATATCAACTATATACGCCTTTTTGTCAAAAGGCGTAAAAAAGGCGTATAAGGCCAAATCAGTTAGTTTCGATAAGCGGCTAAAGGTGTCTTTTATGAAAGCCTTGTAAAGAATAGCGGCCTCTTTAGGCGTAAGAGGCGGGATAAGGCGCGTCTTTACCTCCCCTTCAACCGGAGCCTTGAGCATGACGGCAAGGGCGTTTTCTTTTGGCATGAGGCAATGCTAACACGATGGCGAAAGAAGGGCAACCGCCTCAGGCGATTACTCTTTTAAAAACCTGTCGGGTATTTATATCAGTTATTCAACGGCACGTGCTTAAGCGCCGATATTACCTTTCCTCCCTCAGGGCTTAGGGCGAACTCTATGTATTCCTTGACCATCCCCTCAGGAGCGCCCCTTGTAACGACATTATAGTCCTGGTAGAACCTGTACCTTTCCGGATTCATGTCAGGGAGATTATTGTCGATCGTAAGCGTCTTTACCCCCTCCTCGTAGCCGTATATCTGCTGACCAATCGCCCCTTCGTTCCCGGATACGAGTTTATTCGTGTAAAGAACCGGATTAACTTTGCCTTCGGGACGCAGTTCCGAAATCTCTCCGTACGGGGCCACGCGTTTAGCCATGGTGTGCTTGACGCACGGCTCGAGCATGACGTTTTTTATCTCCATATCGTTTCCGCCGAGTTCCTTCCAGTTTTTTATCTTGCCGGAAAAGATATTTTTAAGTTGCTCCGATGTGACGTTGCTGACGGGGTTCTTCCTGTTTACGACCAGCACTATCGGGGACTTTGCTATGACCGTATTATAAGCGCCTTGGGGAAGGTTTTCCGAGAGACCGTTCTGCGTGCTGACCCCCATGGTAAAGGAGCCTTCGGCCGCTAAATAAACCCCTTGCATGCAGAGGTGCGATTTCACGGTTACATCGACTCCCTGATTTTCAAGAGCGAACGCCGCGCCGAGTTTTTCCGCGAGAGGGACGCTACAGGGGTCTCCGGCTATGGTGATTTCAGTATCAGCGGCAAATGCCGCGGTGACGTTCAAAATAACGAAAACCATTAAACATATTAAAATCTTCCGCATGGGATATCCTCCGTAATCTTTCCGGCAAAAAACGCCGCAACATAGGCGATGGCCGTCAGGCCTTCTTATTCCTCCCTTTTTTTCTTTCTTCGTCCTTTTTTCTCGACCCTTCGATAAACTCAGGGCTCGGGACAGGCGTACATTTTTTTGTGCTTTTCCGTAATCCTGTCGTAATCCTTATCAAGCGCCACCCTCGCGACCTTTTCGCTTTCGCGGCCGCAAAAATCACACCTTAACATACGTCCCTCCCTCTGCCTTGTAAACGGCCTTTGGTTTGAGCTTAACGGCGGCAAGGACGGCATTGGCATCGGGAAGCGAGTCCGCGGAAACGGTTATGACAAGGTCGCAGTAGGCCGCGAGAGAGGGCGGAGCCGGATTAAGCCTGAAAGGCACGCCTTTTTCCTTTAGCACGCTTTCCGCCTTTAACACCCTATGCGTGGAACCGAAGGCAAGCAGGTATTCCATAATGAGCCGCCGTATTGGGAGAAAAAGAACTCAGGGCAATTACCCCTTGAGCCTCGTCTTATAGAAGAGAAAACCGAGGCAGAGTTCCTTTACCTCGCTCTTTATCTTGTCGAGTTCCTTCTCGTCCGAGCGGTTCGAGAGCGCCCTTTCGATGAAAGAGGCTATGACGCGCATCTCGTTTTCCTTCATGCCCCTTGTGGTTACCGCCGGCACGCCGAGCCTTACGCCGCTTGTGACCATAGGGCTTTGCGTGTCGAACGGGATGGTGTTTTTATTGGCTGTTATGCCCGCCTTAACGAGAGCATCTTCGGATTCTTTGCCCGTAAGGCCCATCGAAGAGACGTCAACGAGCATAAGATGATTATCGGTTCCGCCCGAGACGAGCGTAAAGCCTTTTTCCATGAGGGCCTCGGAAAGGGCCTTGGCGTTCGCGAGCACCTGCTTCTGGTATTCCTTAAACGAAGGCTCCAGCGCCTCCTTGAACGCCACTGCCTTGGCGGCTATGACGTGCATCAAAGGGCCGCCCTGTATGCCGGGAAATATCTTTTTATCTATCTCTTTTTTGAACTGCTCGCGACACATTATCATGCCGGAGCGCGGGCCGCGAAGCGTTTTATGAGTGGTCGTCGTGACGAACTCCGCGAAAGGCACGGGGCTCGGATGAAGCCCTGTGGCGACAAGCCCGGCTATGTGGGCAATATCCACCATCACCATTGCGCCTGCCTCGTCCGCGACTTCGCGGAAGGCCTTAAAGTCTATAATCCTCGGGTACGCGCTCGCTCCGACGACTATCATTTTCGGACGGTGTTGCTTGGCCAACTCCCGCACCATATCCATGTCTATTCTGTGGTCGTTTTTTCTTACGCCGTAGAAGACAACCTTATAAAGTTGACCCGAGAAATTAACCGGGCTTCCGTGGGTAAGATGTCCTCCGTGAGAGAGGTTCATGCCCATGATGGTGTCGCCGGGCTTTAAAACGCTCATGTAAACCGCCATGTTGGCCTGAGACCCTGAATGGGGCTGCACGTTTACGTGCTCGCAGTTGAACAGCTTTTTCGCCCTCTCTATGGCGAGCCGCTCGGCTATGTCAACGTATTCGCATCCGCCGTAATAGCGCTTTCCGGGATAGCCTTCGGCGTACTTGTTCGTCATGACCGAGCCGGTCGCCTCGAGCACGGCCTCGCTTACGAGGTTTTCCGAGGCGATTAACTCCAACTTATACTCCTGCCTTTCGGTTTCGAGCCTTATGGCGTCGAATATTTCAGGGTCAAATGATTTAAGGAAAGACATATTCGTTTGGTCTCCGTTATTTTTTTTCCAACTCTTTTATTTTATCGAGACGTCTCTGGTGCCGTCCGGCGGCGAACTTCGCCGTAAGCCATGCCTTTAAAATCTCCCTTGCCGTCGCCTTGCTCATCACCCTCGCGCCCATTACGAGTATGTTGGCGTCGTTATGTTCCTTGGCCATGGTCGCGGTCATGACGTCCGTTACGAGGGCGGCCCTCACGTTCGAGAACTTGTTCGCCACTATGCTCATCCCTATGCCCGTGCCGCATATCAAAACCCCTTTGGAAATCTCTCCGGAAGAGACCTTTGCCGCGACCGCGGCCCCGTAGTCCGGATAATCCACGGATTCGTCGCCGTTGGCGCCCATGTCAATCGCCTCAAATCCGAGTTCTTTGAGCAAACCCTTCAAGTCATCTTTGAGTTCCGTTCCGGCGTGGTCGCTCGCTATGGCCACCTTTTCCATTTGTTCAGCCCTCGAACTTCTTGAATACAAGCACGGCGTTCGTTCCGCCGAAGCCGAACGAGTTGGAAAGGGCGGCGTTTATCGAAGAATCTCTCGCGGCGTTCGGAACGTAATCGAGGTCGCACTCGGGGTCAGGGGTCTCGTAATTCATGGTGGGGCAAATGGTCTTGTTTTTAATGGACATAACGGTAAGAGCGGCCTCCACCCCTCCGGCCGCGCCAAGGAGATGTCCTGTCATGCTCTTTGTGGAGCTCACCGCCAAACGCTTGGCGTGCTCGCCAAAAACCGCCTTTATGGCCTTGGTCTCGTTCATGTCGTTATAATAGGTGGACGTGCCGTGGGCGTTTATATAGGTTACGTCCGAAGGATTCATCAACGCGTCCTTGAGCGCCAAGGCAATGCACCTTGCCGCGCCCTCGCCTTCCGGAGCCGGCTGAGTTATGTGGAAGGCGTCGGCGTTCATGCCGTATCCGACCACCTCGGCATATATGTTCGCCCCGCGGCTGCGCGCGCTTTCGAGTTCTTCCAGGAAAAGCACTCCCGCGCCTTCCCCGATGACGAACCCGTCCCTGTCTTTATCGAACGGGCGGCTCGCCTTTTCCGGAGAATCGTTCCTCGCGGAAAGGGCCTTCATGGCGTTAAATCCGGCCACGCAAAGAGGCGTTATGGTCGCCTCCGTGCCTCCGGCTATCATGCAGTCCGCGTCCCCTCTCTGGATTATCTTGAAGGCGTCGCCTATGGAGTGGGTTCCTGTGGCGCACGCGGTAACGGCGCAACTGTTCGGCCCTTTGGCGCCTATCTGTATGGAGACCTGCCCTGAGGCGAGGTTTATTATGACCATGGGTATGAAAAACGGCGTAATCTTATCAGGGCCTTTTTCCCTCAAGACATTCGACCAATGCTCTATCGCGGGAAGCCCGCCTATGCCCGCGCCTATGTACACGCCGACCCGGGCGGCGTTTTCTTCGGTTACGATAAAGCCCGAATCCTTAAACGCTTCAAGTCCGGCGTAAAACGCGTACTGGATGAACTGGTCCATCTTTTTGACTTCTTTTTTTTCTATGACGCCGGCCGGGTCGAAGTCCGGCACCTCGGCGGCTATGCGCACGGGAAAATTCGAGGCGTCGAACTTTGTTATGGTCCTTATGCCGGAGTGCCCCGCGACGGCGTTCTTGAACGTCTTCTCCCTGCCGGTGCCGAGCGGAGACACTATGCCGACGCCCGTTATAACGACTCTTCTTTCCATGGCCTTATTAAAGCAGGGCTGAGCCCTGCACCCTCACTGTTTTAATTTGCCTTTATGTTGTGCGAACCGCCGAGGCTTATTGATTCATAGCGCCGTCCGCAAGGACAGGGCTGATCCCAGCATTCACATTTTTAATTTTTCTCTTCGCTATATCGTAGGGCAACCTTTTAGAGCCTGCCCCCGTAATCTTAAGCGCCCCGATGCCTCTGGATACGGGGCGCTCCGTATTGAAACATCGGAGCGGGGGGTTGCGTCCTTACCGTAGGGGCACGATGCATCGTGCCCCTACAAAAGCCCTGCCCTACGTTTACTGCGCGTCCGGCAGGGTTCTTCCCTGCACCCGCAATGCTTTACTTGCTTTGTGTCCGCAAGGGCTTAAAATAAAGGCGAGCGGGATATACCCGCCCGCGCGATAAGGGTCTTTGGTAACTCAGGGCTTCAGCCCTGAAAGGTGCGAAAAAAACCGGAAACAATTTTACTTGCCGCCTGATTTCTTCTCGATGTATTCCACGGCGTCCTGAACCTTCTTTATCTTTTCCGCGTCCTCGTCCGGTATCTCTATGGAAAATTCCTCTTCGAACGCCATGACCATCTCGACTGTGTCGAGCGAATCCGCGCCCAAGTCCTCGACGAAAGAGGCTTCGGGCTTTACTTCCTCTTCGGATACCCCGAGTTGCTCCACTATGATCTTTTTTACCCTGCTTGACGTAGACATTTCCTTCCCCTCCTCAAAGGTTTAAGTGCTTTTTTAAAAGATAAAAGACGTAAAAGAATGTATAACACCTTGCATTGACAAAGTCAATCCGTTAAAAACGAAAAAAACCGCTTACTTACATGAACATCCCGCCGTTTATGCTCAAGACGTGTCCCGTTATGTAGCTTGCCGCGTCAGAGGCCAGAAACACCACCCCGTCGGCCACGTCGTCCGGGGTTCCAAGCCTTGAAAGAGGTATCTGGCTTATGAGAGCGGCGCGCGCGGCCTCATTCATGGCCTGAGTCATGGCCGTGTCGATGAAGCCCGGGGCGACGGCGTTACTCGTAATATTACGCGAGGCGAACTCCCTCGCAACGGTCTTTGTAAGGCCTATCATGCCGGCCTTGCTGGCCGAGTAGTTGGCCTGACCGGCGTTGCCCATAAGGCCAACGATTGAGGCGATGTTTACGATGCGTCCGTAACGATTTTTGCTCATCACCTTTACCGCGGCCTTGGTGCAGTTAAAGGCGCTCTTCAAATTCACGTTAATGACCGCGTCCCACTCGTCTTCCGTCATGCGGAGAAGCAATTTATCCCGCGTTATTCCGGCATTATTCACGAGTATGTGCAGTCCTCCCAAAGACGCTACGGCGTCCTCAACCATTTTCTCGCTCTCGGTAAAATTGCTTACGTTCACCTTGAGCGCGATTGATTTTCTTCCGAGAGATTCTATCTCTTTTGCGGTAGCCTGCGCTGTATCGAGATTTATGTCAACGACCGCGATGTCCGCGCCTTCCTTTGCGAGCCTCATGCATATCGCCTTACCTATGCCCTGCGCCCCGCCCGTGACCAATGCGACTTTATCCTTAAAAATCATCATGGCCTCCTTGACTGATTTTTTTATCCCAATACCTCTTTAAGTTTATCCAAATCCTCGGGACTTGAAAAGTTTAAAGTTTGAATGTCCTTCTCGATTCTCTTTACGAGGCCCGAGAGAACCTTGCCCGGCCCTATCTCGATTGTGGCCTCTATGCCTTCGGCACACATCCTCTTTATTATGTCAACCCATTTTACAGGGTCTATCAACTGGCGCTTAAGAAGCCCTCTCACCTTCGCGCTGTCGCTTGAAGGAGTGGCCTCAACGTTGCTTATAAGAGGAAAAGAAAACGTGTTGAAAGAAATCTTCGAGAGTTCAAAGTCAAGCCTCTCTGCCGCCGGCTTCATAAGAGGCGAATGAGACGGAACGCTTACGGGCAAAGGAAGCACCCTCTTCGCGCCTCTTTCGGACGCGAGTTTCCCGGCCCTCTCGATTGCTTTTGCTTCGCCTGAAATAACGACCTGCTCGGGACTGTTTATGTTCGCGGCAACCACGGGTTCGTTTTCTGTCGAGGCCTCTTTACAGATTGCCTCCACGACGTCCGGCGTAAGACCCAATATCGCGCTCATCTTGCCTATTCCCTCGGGCACGGCTTCCTGCATGAATCTGCCGCGAAGCCTGACTATCCGCACCGCGTCCTTGAAACTCAAAACCCCGGCGCATACTAAAGCGGTATATTCGCCGAGGCTGTGTCCCGCGACAAAAGAAGGAATAATTTTATATTCGCCGTTCAAAACCCTGAGCGCCGCCACGCTCGAAGTAAGTATGGCGGGCTGGGTGTTTTCGGTTCTGTTGAGTTCGGCCTCGGGGCCGTTGAAACATAATGAGGCCATGTCAATCCCAAGGACGTCTCCGGCCTCTTTAAAGACATCCATCGCGACGGGATAAACCTCGCAAAGGGATTTACCCATTCCTATCGCCTGAGAGCCCTGACCCGGGAATATGAAGGCTGTTTTTTTCAACCGAAAACCCCTCACCCTACCCTCTCCCTCAAGGAGAGAGGAAAAAAGTTTTGTAGTTTTGTAGGGTGGGCATTGCCCACCATTTACAGGAGCGAGTAGCGGATATTTTGGTGGGCATTGCCCACCCTACAAGGCCGTTACCACCTTACTATCTGAGAAGCCCACGTAAGGCCGCCTCCGAACGCCACGAAAAGCAAGATGTCTCCCTGCTTGATACGGCCCTCTTTTACGGCCTCGTCAAGGGCTATGGGGATGCTCCCGGCGGACGTGTTCCCGTATTTTTCGAGATTGGTAAAAACCTTTTCTTCGGGAAGAAGAAGCCGCTCCCTTATGGCGTTTATAATCCTCATGTTGGCCTGATGGGGTATGAGGAGAGATACGTCGGAAGGAGCGAGAGCGCTGTCCGCGAGAACTTCCTTTATCGCCTGTCCCATGGTGCGAACCGCTATCTTAAAGGTTTCGTTTCCCTTCATCTTGAGGTAAGGGGCCTCGGTTTCGGCGACGGATTTTTTGTTGAACGCGTTAAAGGAAAACTTGCCCGGCGCGTAGAGCATCTCCCAGTAACGGCCGTCGGAATGTATGCGCGACGAGAGTATGCCGCTTTTGCCATGCGAGGCGCTAAGCACGGCCGCCCCCGCGCCGTCTCCGAAGAGCACGCAAGTGGAGCGGTCTTTCCAATCCACTATGGTCGAGAAAAGGTCCACCCCTATGACGAGGGCGTTTTTCACGGTTCCGCTCTTTATGTATTTATCCGCTATGTCGGCGGCAAAGAGAAACCCCGAACACGCGGCCGAAACGTCGAACGCCGGTATGCCCGGAGTCAAGCCAAGTTCTTTTTGAACGAGGCACGATACGGACGGAAACACCATGTCGGGCGTTACCGTGCCGGTAATGACAAGGTCTATGTCTTTCGGGTTTATTCCTGACGCCTTGAGGGCGAACTTCCCGGCCTTTATCGCCGCGTCCGAGGTCTTCTCGCCGCTCGTTACGCGGCGCTCCTTGATGCCCGTTCTTTCTCTTATCCAGTGATCGGTGGTGTCGACGAGTTTCGCGAGGTCGTGATTGGTTACTACAGTCGGAGGGACGTAACTGCCACAGCCCGTGAATTTGCTTTTCAGAGTATGCATTCGGTCTTTTGCCCTCGTTCGCGGGATATGAGCAATAATGACGGCATGGGTTCCGCGAAATCGCTATCCGGTCTGCCGTTCCGAGACTATGGCCAGATCTTTATTCTTTTCGAGCTCTTCGTTCATGTGCGCCGTGACGCCGCACTTTATGAACTCGTTTGCCCTGAAGATAGCGTTTTTAATGGCCTTTGCGCTCGATGAGCCGTGGCTTATGATGCATATGCCGTCTATGCCTAAAAGCGGCGCGCCGCCGTATTCGGCATAGTCCAGTTTCTTTTTGAATTTGGCGAACGCTCCCCTCGCCAAAAGATACCCGAGCTTCGCCATGAGGCTTTCCTGCATATTTTTCTTGAGCATCGCGACCATGGCCTCGACAAGCCCCTCGCCGAATTTCAACGCGACGTTCCCGACAAAGCCGTCCGTAACCACGACGTCTATCTCGCCCTTGAACACCTCCTTGCCTTCGATATAGCCGGCGTAGTTCAGGGAGGACCTTTTGAGTAGTTCGTGAGTAAGGCGGGTGAGTTCGTTGCCCTTGCCTTCTTCCTCGCCGTTGGAGAGCAGGGCTATCTTCGGATTATCCTTGCCCATGACGTATTTGGCGTAAACATCGCCCATTATCGCGAAGTGAGCGAGGTGTATGGGCTTGCAATCAACGTTGCCGCCGACGTCGAGTATCGCGACCATGCCGTCTTTTATGGTGGGCCAACAAACGGTTATGGCCGGCCTTTCGACCCCTTCGAGCCTTTTAAGAACGAGCATTCCCGCGGCCATGGCCGCGCCGCTGTTCCCGGCGCTCACCACTGCCCCTGCCTCGTGGTTTTTCACGAGGTCAAAGCATACCCGCAAGGAGGAGTCTTTTTTTTTCCTTACGGCGGTCACGGGGCTTTCTTCCATGCCCACGACCTCGGAGGCGTGCCTTATGGTTATGGGAAGGCCTCTTGTCTGGAATTTGGACAGGTGATACTCGACCTCGTCCTTTATCCCGACAAGCACTATCGGAACGCCCTCTTTGGCGGCCTGAACGCTCCCGTCAATAATTACCGCCGGGGCGTAATCCCCTCCCATCGCGTCAACAGCTATCTTCATGAGTTAGGTTCTCTCCGGAATAAATGAAAGGAAACTTATGCCGTGTTAGGGCAACCTCAGGGGTTGCCCCCGGCAAGTTAAACGCTCTCTTCCGTCTTGACTATCGTTCTGCCCTTGTACGTGCCGCACTTCTGGCACACGAAATGCGGGCGTTTCGGCTCGCCGCAATGCGGGCAAAGCGAAATTGCCGGGGCGCTCAAGGCGTCGTGGCTTCTGCGTTGCATTCTCTTGCAACGGCTGTGGCGTTTCTTCGGATTCGGCATGTATTTGCACCTTTCTTTTCTTTATGGGGCAGGCCGTGCCCGCCGGTTTAGTGTCTGTTATTTTACCTTAAATTCCTTCAGTTTTGCAAACCTTGAATCAATCCGCTCTTTCTTTTCGCATCCGCAAGGCCCTTGGTTAAGGTTTTTTCCGCACGAAAGACAAAATCCCTTGCAATCTTCCGAACAAACCGGTTTTATCGGCATATCGAGCGCTATCCTCTCCAAAAGTATCACGGAGGTGTCGAATTCGTCCCCGGAAAAATACTCGACCTCCATGTCGGACTCGAAGAGTTCCTTCTCCTTGGACGTTTCCGAGCCGAGTATGACCCGATTCGTGAAATGCCCCGCGACGCGTTGCTCAAAGTCTTTGACGCACATCGAACACGTCATGACGACCGCCGCGTCAATGTCCCCTTCTATATCTATAAACTCGCCGGAGCGGTAAAATCTCAGCCGCGCCTTTACCGGAGATTTTACGGAAAAATCGCTCCCGACTCTCCCTTCGTCCGCTCCGCCTGAGGCGGACGGAGGGTGCCCGGCCGCTTTCTCAATTACCTTCCCGTCCTCGCTGATATTAACGCTGAGCCCATCGTCCGGGATATCGTCTATTTTTATCTTCATAACGCAATGAGTCTTCCCGTTGCAATGCTTCGCGGCAACGGGAACCCTGCCGCTGAATTTAAAATTATATAAGATTTTAAGCGCAATTGTCAATAACTTTCAAAGGCTGAGCTCCTTGCTAAAAATTGCGGGGACAGGCCCTTGACCGACGCGGAGATGACATTTATCATTCCAAAAAACATCCGGTAGCCGCAAACTCTTGATATGTCCCGAAAATATTGACCGCTTCGCCATCTTATATACGGAAAATAATATGAGAAGATTTTTCTTTATCGCCATAATAGCCTTCGCGACGTTCAACCTGAACTTCGTCGCCAGATACGCAATCGGCGCGGGCCGCTTCGAGGTCTGTCAGGCGCACGGCGGCGTATGCCCCCACCACCGGCATCACGATAAGGCTCTCATTGACCGTTCGCACGGCGAACATCACCACAACGCTCACCACGGCCGCGATAACGAAAAATCTTACAAATGCGACTGCAAAAAAGATTACAAAAACTCCGGCCTTTACACAATCCCTCTGCCGTCTCAAATGACCGTCCGCCTTCTTGCTTGGCGGACGGATTTAAAGGAAAAATCTTTGGAGGACAAAACCTTTCATTCGAATCAATACCTTTCTCCTCCCGAAACGCCTCCAAGGGCGTAAAATCTCGATACCGTAGCTACATACCCGAACCACGTCTTTTCTTCAGGCATGACAGGACAGAACGCGGCTAAAGCGTCAGCGTGTTTGTCGCGTTCACGCGCGCCCGCGTCGCTTTGCCGCCCTGAAGCGCGGAAATGGTTTCCAAAATAACTCGCCCTCTGCATGAGCGGCTATGGAAAGGGAATATTATGACAACCAGTTTGCCCGCAATCGAACAATCTGAAAAATTGAGGAGATTCTCCGTGAAGAGAGCCGCTTTAACGGTTCTTTTTGCCGCAGGGCTTTTTATCGCATCGCCTACAATATCGTTTGCATGCGATTTCTGCCTTCTCTCGCAGGGTATCTCTCCCCTTGAAACGCTCAGTGGCTCGGGCATCCGCGTAAACCACCGGTATGCTCTTTCAAACAAGGTTTACGACGGAACCGAAAGAATTACCGTGAACCCTGAGGCAAAAGAGGAATTCCGGACAACCGAGCTCACCGGCTTCTACGGGATTACCGAAAGCCTGACGCTCATCGGAACAGTCCCTTTAAGGAAGACGAGCATGGACGGCCACATGCACGTCCACGCGGACGGAGAGGCAGAGGTTCACTCCGACATGAAAGGGAATGTATCGGGGCTCGGCGACATAACGGCGCTCGGCCGCTATTCCTTTTTCAAAAGGCATACGCTTGATACGACGACAATCGTGGCGGGGCTTGCCGGAATAAAGTTCGCAACCGGCAAGACGGACCGAAAGACGGATGACGGAGAGTTCCTTGACGCGCACTTGCAACCCGGCACAGGCTCTACGGACTATCTCCTCGGCCTCTCCTTAAGCCACGCGATGCGAAAACTCTCGCTTTCCGCGAACATGCTCGGCTCGATAACAACCACGGGCAAGGCCGGAGACAGCAAGCACAAGTTCGGCAACTCGCTCAACTACGACGTTACGGCGAAGTACAGGGTTCACCCTTCGACAACCGGGACCGCGGGACCGCGGATATTCCTTGCGCTCGGCGTTAACGGGGAGCTCAGAGACAGGGAAAAAGAAGAAGGCGTCGAGGACAAGAACTCCGGCGGGCATACCGTTTATGTATCCCCGGGCCTGCAGATTGTTATGGCGAAGCGCTGGGTCTTTGAGGCATCGTACCATCGGGCGGTTTACCACAACCTTAACGGAAAACAACTCGGCGAGAACTACAAGGCGAACGGGGCTGTTACGTACCTTTTTTAAGAAGGGCATAAAGGCGATTGAAAAAATTACTTATAATACTGGCCGCCCTGGCTTTCTTGCCGGGGCAGTGCCGGGGGCTTGATAAAAGGCTTCTCTCGGCCGCGGGCGCGCAGGCGCTCGCGGAGGAGGCCCCTGACTTTACGCTTCTGTCCGCTTCAGGACGCCGGACGACGCTAAGCGAGAGCCGCGGCAGAGTCGTAATAATACATATATGGGCGACATGGTGCGAACCCTGCAAAAAAGAATTCCCCCTCCTTGAAAAGATGTATGGGGAGTTTAAGAAAAAGGGTGTTGTTTTCTTTCCGATTGCCGTTGACGCGAACACGGATATCAAGAAGATAGACGCGTACGCGAAAGGCCTCGGCGCGACCTTTGACGTCTATTCGGCCGAGGATGGCGATATCAGCGAAGAGTACTGGACATGGGGCGTGCCTGTTACGTACTTCGTAAATAAAAAAGGCGTCATCGTCGCAAGGGCTTTAGGCCCAAGGGACTGGAATTCAGACGGAGTAAAGACGCTCATTCAAGCGCTTCTCGATGAGAGGTGATGTCTGATAAAACAATCGCTGTTCCTATCGCCCCTATTTTTCTTCGATTCATCCTTCTCTTGCAATCTCAGGCAATAAAGTTATACTTATTCGGGAAGAATTAAATCAACGAGTCGGCGCGAAAATTCCAAGAAACGTCTCAGTGTCACGGCTTAAGCATGATATGTTGAATTCAAGGACGATCTTACGATTAAACAGATGCTAAACACGAACAACGAAAAAACCGTTCGTCCTGAGCTTGTCGAAGGATCGAACGGCATTGACAAGAAACTCAAGGCATGCGCCGCGATATCAATCGCGTTCCATGTCGTTTTATTGTTTCTTGCGATGATGGTGGCCGCTCCGAAGCGCGCGCCCGGGCCGATAACCATAGAACTTACAACAGCCGGCTTGACAAATAAGGCCGGCCTTTCGGGGGAAAAACACGCGCCCGGCGCCACTTTCCATTACAATGCCGCACAACAACACGCGCGTCGGCGACAGAAAGTGGCGCCGGGCGCGTCAATTAAAAAGGCCTCTCACGCTGCCCCGCCCCACTCTGCGGGTGGGCGCCCCGCGGATGAGTTCCCCGCCCCTTTGGAAAAAGATGTAACCGTTGAAGAACATCCGATGGCCGGGGAAGAAAAGCAGGAAAGCAATACCTTCGAAGCCGCCGCGATGCCTTCTGCGGAAAATCATGGCGGAACGGAAGATAGCGGCAGTTCGGGGGATTATGAAGGTTCGGAGAATTATGGAGGCTCGGAAGGTAACGGCAACTCGGGGGTAAAAAGCGCGGCATCCGGAAGCCGTCATACCGCGCAATTCTTGAGCCTCGTAAGGGAGAAGATAGAAAAAGCCAAATTCTATCCCCCGTTGGCGAGAAAAAAAGGCTACGAAGGGGTCGTAAGAGTAGGATTTACCATAAAGAAGAACGGGAAATTCGAAGACATCCACGTGCTGCGCCCCTGCCATTGCGAAGCGCTCGATTCGGCGGCAACGGAGGCGATAAAAAAAGCCTCTCCGTTCGGCCCGGTGCCCGAGACATTTCCGGACGAAGGCATAAGGCTTGAGATAGACGTGGCTTACAGGCTTACGGACTGAAAATATCGCCTGTGCCGTCAACACGCCTCTTTCTGTCATTCCCGCGGTCTGACCCCTTCTTTTTATCTGGTTCCCCGCTTAAGATTGCGGGGACAAGCTTTTGAGCGGGAATCCAGAAAAAATATCCAAAGAAAAAACTGGATTCCCGTTTTCACGGGAATGACAGATGGACACAAAAGTATCTCCTTGACTTACCCGCCGAAAATCTGTTAATTTTGAAAGGCTAAAGCGCGTTACTGGGGGATCGTCTAACGGCAGGACCACGGACTCTGACTCCGTGTATCTAGGTTCGAATCCTAGTCCCCCAGCCAATTATACCCCCTCCCCCTACATCCTCATCATAACGCCTATTCCCCAGCGTCTCTCCAACTCGTCATACTTAAGAAGGCTTTCGCCGTAACCGTACCGGTACTGAATAAAGGGATAGATATTCAGGCTCGGAATATCCAAGGCCAGAGACGACTCTACGCTCCCGGCATCGCTTCGCGTGCCTTTTCTTCCCGTGACGAAAAATCTTATTGGCGAGGCATTAATCTCGACCGAGAGTTCTCCGTAGCCCTGATAACCGGTCATGTCTTTGTTTTCTCTTCCTGCCTGAACCATGGGCCATAGTTTCAGGGAGAGGAGCAGAAAATCCTTTTTTGATTTATTGTCAAAAGACGCGGGATTATAAGAAACGCCCTGCTCGATATAGAGCCTGTTCCAGCTCCTCGATTCCGCCCCTCCCATGCCGTTGGATTCGTGCTCGACTCCCGCGATGGTTTCCCCCGTGCCCCAGCCGTTTTCTTTCGAAGCGTCCGCCTGAGGCGGACGGATTTCCCAGAAAATCTCGGGGTTGTAATTACTTTCCCTGAAGGGCGAGGACTTCTCGAATAAATCCCAAAAAGATTTTTGCGTGTAGCCGAAATAAAAATCATGACCGCTCGCGATTTTGACCTTGAAACTCAGCTGGAACTTGGCGTCCTTATTGTCGAGGATGATAAAATAGACGGGCTTGTGCGTCCGGAGGGTAACCTTTCCGTCGTCCGCCGCGAAAAGAGTGCGGCAGGGAAGCGCAAGCAAAAGCGTTGCGAAAAACAAAGACATTTTAACGATACTTTGCATGATGCGCGGATAATACCACACAGCCGACAAAGTGTATATTGGATTAACGGTAAAATACTTACCGGATTCCCGCTTCCGTCCGCCTCAGGCGGAGCGGACGGGAATGACAAAAAGAAGATGAATTGACATTGACAAGGAAGGACAAAATTGATAAAGTATCGCGCTTATACCGGCACGGTCCCATCGTCTAGAGGCCTAGGACGTGGCCCTCTCAAGGCTGAAACACGGGTTCGAATCCCGTTGGGACCGCCAATGTTTCGTTGAAATAATTAAGGGGTTGGCTGAACGCCAA
>DASRUI010000032.1:0-4539 GCA_035655515.1 Thermodesulfobacteriota bacterium | reverse complement strand
TCTTTTTTCTTTCTTCGGTTAAAGCGGCTTATCCCTTCGCGCTCGCGACAGCCGAGTACCTTCCGGAAAGCCCCTTGAAGGTCATAGTGCTCGACCCGGGGCACGGCGGAATCGATTCCGGCGCCATAGGCCCCTCTGGATTGCTGGAAAAGGACATAACCCTTTCCATAGCCAAATACCTCGAAAGGGAACTCTCGAAAGAAATAAACTCGTCGGTAATCCTTACGAGGACAGACGACACGTATGTATCTCTTAAAGAGAGGACCAACATAGCCAACGGGGCGCGGGCCGACTTATTCTTGAGCATCCACGTAAACGCCGCTTTAAGGGCCGGCGCGAACGGCGTGGAGACGTTTTTCCTTAGCCTCAGGGCATCGGACAACGAGGCCGAGGCAACGGCCGAGAGGGAAAACTCCGCCTCCGCGCGTGAAGAAGAAATCCCCGTTGACCCGCTCCAATCCATACTCCTCGACCTTGACCGGGCCGCGACGCACCACAAAAGCGCGAGGTTGGCGGAACTCATACACGAACACGCCTCCGCCGCGTCAAACGGCGAAAACAGGGGCGTAAAGCAGGCGCTTTTCATGGTTCTCACGGGTGCGGCAATGCCTGCGGCCCTGGTCGAGGTGGGCTTCATATCAAACCCCGAAGAAGAAGAAAAACTTTCCACGGAAACGACCCGGAAACTCATGGCAACCGCGCTCTTAAAGGGCGTCATGGGGTTCGAGAGCGAATTCAAAAATGACGCGGCGCGCAATGCGCCGCGAAGAAACCTCGTCACGTCTTCGGAGTTAAGGCAATGAGAAGAAGCGACGGAAGGAGCCCCGGTGAACTGCGTCCGGTAAGCATCAAAAGGAATTACCTCAAATTCGCCGAAGGCTCGGTCTTGATAAAAACCGGCGATACGGTCGTCATCTGCACCGCGACCGTGGAAAACAGGGTTCCTCCGTTTCTCGCGGGCGCCGGCAAAGGATGGGTTACGGCCGAATACGCCATGCTCCCGAGGTCTTCGCAAAAGAGGATTCCGAGGGAATCGGTCTCCGGAAAAATCGGCGGAAGGACCCACGAAATACAGCGCCTTATAGGGCGAAGCCTCCGCGCGGTCGTGGACCTCTCCAAACTCGGAGAGAGGACCATCTTCGTGGACTGCGACTGCATACAGGCCGACGGCGGCACAAGGACCGCCTCCATAACGGGCTCCTTCGTCGCCTTGGCCGACACGATAAACTCCCTTATAAACGACGGCGAACTTGAAGAAAACCCTCTCGTGGATACCGTTGCCGCGACGAGCGCCGGCATAGTCAACGGCACTCCCGTGCTGGACCTTAACTACGAGGAAGACTCCTCCGCCGAGGTGGACATGAACGTCGTAATGACCGGCACCGGAAAGATAATCGAGATTCAAGGCACGGCCGAAGGGTCTCCTTTTTCAAGGAAAGAACTCGACTCGCTCATAATCCTCGCCTCAAGCGGCATAGAAAAACTCACGACCATCCAGATTGAGGCCATCGGCAAAAGATCCCGGTGAAACTCCTCCTCGCGACGAAAAACCGGGGCAAGATAAAAGAGATAATCCGGCTTCTTAAAGGGCAACGCGTCGAGGTATTGACGCTCGATGACTTTCCCGGGATTTCGCTTCCAAAGGAAGACCGCTCCACGTTCAAAGGCAACGCCCTGAAAAAAGCGCGCGTCGCCGGGGAAACCGGCCTCGCGGCAATCTCCGACGATTCCGGGCTCTGCGTTGACGCTCTGGGAGGAAGGCCGGGAGTGCTTTCGGCCCGCTATGCCGGGGACAACGCGACTGACGAAGAAAACCTCGCGAAACTCCTTTTAGAGATGAAAGACGTGCCTGAAGGGAAAAGAACGGCCTCATTCGTCTGCGTCATTGCGCTTGTTCTGCCGTCCGGAAAAGAAAAAACCTTTGAGGGAAGGCTCGAAGGAGTTATCGCGGCCAAACCCAAAGGCCGCGGCGGATTCGGATACGACCCGGTGTTTTTCCTGCCCGGAAAAAATAAAACCTTGGCCGAACTCAAGCCCGAAGAAAAAAATCTTCTGAGCCACAGAGGAGCGGCGTTAAAAAGATTCAAAAAAAACCTGCCTGCGCTTACGTAGGGCAACCCTCCGCCTGAGGCGGAAGGATTGCGTCTTTACGCAGGGCTAAAGCCCTGCCCTACGAAAGATAACTATTGAGTCTTCATTATTATTTTAAGGCGCGGATAAGGGCATTCGCCACATCGGGGTCGAACTGAACGCCCGCGCATCTCCGTATCTCTTCCAACGCCTCGTTCTTCGTGCGTCTTTTCTTGTATGGCCTGTCCGCGGTCATGGCCTCGAAGGCGTCGGCCACGTTTATAATCCTCGCCGCGAGAGGTATCATGTTGCCGGAAAGGCCGTCCGGATAGCCGCTTCCGTCCCACCACTCGTGATGATGCCTGACGACCGGAACTATATTCTTGAACTCCTTTACCGGCTCGAGTATGCTCGCGCCTTTTACGGGATGTTCCATCATTATCGCCATTTCGTATTCCGAAAGGGCGCCCGACTTGTTCAATATATCGTCGCTTATGCCGATTTTCCCTATGTCGTGGAGAAGCACGGCGAGATTAAGCTCCTCCAAGATGTTGGCAAGCCCGAGTTCATGCGCTATGGCCATCGAGTAGCGGGCCACGGATTCGGAATGATTCATTGTCCACGGACTTTTGGCGTCAAGCGTCGCTGAAAGCGAACGTACCGTGTTCAAAAACATCCCTCGAATCCGCTCGGTCAGGTTTGTCCTGTCGAGCGCGAGCGCCACCTGAAGCGCGTATCTTTCGAGAGCCGCGCGTTCTTCCGCCGCGAAACCGTCTTCCTTGAAACTCCCGAGCGTAAGGGCGCCGGAAGCGACGCCCTTTTCGATAAGAGGCACCACAAAGAGGCTCTTTACGCCGAAACGGAGGATTTCCCCGTCTCCGTCAAGAAGGTCTTCGCCCTTAAGCTCGGGATAATATACGGAGCGGCCGGAAAAAACCGGCGTTTTCAATATGGTGGAATCGAGCGGAGAGGACGCCGAACTCTCGACCACCTTGTCGAAAAATCTCCGCGCCTCGGTCTTGAAAACGTTGCTTTCCATGTCAATCGTCGCTATGGAGGCGTAATCCACTTTGGCCAGAGCGCTTACGTTCGCAAGGCAAACATTCAGTATCTCGCTTCTGTCGGAAATCGAAAGAATCGCGACGTCTGTTCTGTGAAGCACGTTCGTCACGTCGAGTTCTTTTCTTAAGGCGTCTTCGGCGAGCCTCCTCGCGGTTACGTCCTTCATGTGGTGGACGGAGCCTATAAGCCTCTCTCCGTCTTCATCAAAAATCGAGTAAGCGGCGACCTCGAATATTCCCCGAAGACGCGGCTCGTTTATCTCGACAGTGTTGGCTGTTTTCTCGCCCAATGTTTCCCTGTTCGGACAATCGCATGCCGGCTCGTTCATGCCGCGGAAGACCTCATAACACTTCCTTCCTATAAGACGCTCCGGCGACTCCCCGAGCCTTTCGGCGGCGTATTTGTTTATCCTCACTATGTTGTAATCGGCATCGTGTATGGAAAGCATGTCCGTTATGGTATCGAAAATTGTTTCGAGTTCGTTTTTTATGCGTGTTACGTTCTCCATTTCGTTCTTCAGCATGCCAGCGACGAATACGGCCACGAGCGACAAAAGCGCCGCTATTATGAAAAACGGCAGGCCGTCCGTCAAAAAATACTTATAAAAGACGTTCAGCGGCGCCTCTCCGGACTCGTACAATTCCATTGCCGCGTAGGACGCTAAAGTAAGGACGATTGACACGACTGCCCCGGCGTAACCGAAGAGCAATGAGGCGAGTATTATGGGCAGAAAGTAAATAGGCGCGTATGGACTCGCGCTGCCGCCCGTATAAATAAGCAGGACGTGTATAAAAAGTATGTAGGTGACTATGAAAAACGGAAGAAGCGTGGGAAGCCACTTCGGAGAGATGAAGATTAGAAACATGGTGGTAACGATGCCCGCGAGAGCCAGACAGTATATCGAGAGATTGGCCTCGGCCGAGCCGAAGATTACGGAAGAGAATATTAAAGCGGTACAAAGGAAGCCGTAACCTACCATAAATCGCTTCATTCTTTTAAAGAAGGCCTCGTTTCCGCGGAAGCCCCAAAGCGAATTATAGACCGACTTAAAAGACAATATGCCGTTTAACATGATGAAATCCTAATCATGATGAAATCCCATATGAGTCATGGGAACCGCGCGCGCCTAACGTCGCGGCTCGATAGAAATAAGCATTTCGCTAACCGGCGTGCGGTTATCATAACACCTCATATCGGGACATGTCAACGCGCCTCAAAAATAGGTAACGTATCATATCTTGTCTCGGTAAAAGGAAAGGAATACATTTATAGCTTTTACGGGGGACAATGAGCATGTAGGGCAAGGCTTTAGTAGGGGCACGATGCATCGTGCCCCTACCGTAAAGACGCAACCCTTCCGCCTCATGCGGAGGGTTGCCCTACGGAAACAAAAAAACAAAAAACCGC
>DASRUI010000031.1:0-9816 GCA_035655515.1 Thermodesulfobacteriota bacterium | reverse complement strand
ACCTCCCTTTACAGGACGGCCTTTACAATATCCATAGACGCGGCTAAGGGTATCACTACCGGCATATCGGCGGGCGATAGGGCGGTTACCATACTCGCGGCCACTCCAGACGACGCCAAGCCCGTTGACTTCGTGCGTCCGGGCCACATATTTCCGCTTCGCGCCCGTAAGGGCGGGGTGCTCGTCCGGGCGGGGCAGACCGAAGGCTCGGTTGACCTCGCGCGGCTCGCGGGACTTCCTTCGATGGGCGTTATATGCGAGATAATGAAAGACGACGGCGCCATGGCGAGGATGCCCGAACTTGAGGCGTTTTCAAAGGAGCATGGCATAAGGATAGTAACCGTAGCCGACATAATCGAATACCGTTTGAGGAAAGACCATCTCGTAAGGCGCGTGTCCGAGGCGCCGGTGCCGACAAAGCACGCCGGAGAGTTTTTGGCAATCGCTTACGAGAACGAGATTGATTCGCACGAGCATCTCGCTCTTATTAAAGGCGAGATAAATCCCGACGAGCCGGTGCTCGTCCGGGTGCACTCCGAGTGCCTCACAGGGGACGTCTTCGGAAGCGAGCGGTGCGATTGCGGCGAGCAACTCGCCGGTTCTCTTAAGATGATAGAAAGGGAAGGCAAGGGGATATTGTTATACATGCATCAGGAAGGCCGCGGCATAGGGCTCGGAAATAAGATTAAGGCCTACGCGCTGCAGGATCAGGGCATGGATACCGTCGAGGCTAACGAGAGTCTGGGTTTTAAGGCCGACCTCCGGGAGTACGGCATAGGCGCGCAGATACTTCTCGATTTGGGAGTAAGAAAGATGCGCCTTATGACCAATAACCCGAAAAAGATAAAGGGCATCGAGGGGTACGGGATAGAGGTAGTGGAGAGGGTTCCGATAGAGATTGCGCCGGGAGAGAAGAACGTGCATTATCTTCGCACCAAGAAAGAAAAGATGGGTCATATTTTGACGAAGGTGGACGCGGTTAAAAAGTAGGTTACCCCCTTTTTCAAAGGGGGCTGGGGGGATTCAGGTTTCGTTAAATTCATTTAAGGAGGCTTTATGCCAAACGTTTTCGAAGGCAATCTTTCGGCTAAGGGATTGAAGATCGCGATAGTCGCGAGCAGGTTCAACGACTTCATAGGCGAGAGGCTTCTCGAGGGGGCAATGGACACCCTTTTAAGAAGCGGCATGGACGGAAAAGACATAGACGTCTTCAAGGTGCCCGGCACTTTCGAGATGCCGCTCGTCGTCACGACCCTCGCCCGGAAAAAATCCCACGACGCCATAATATGCGTAGGGGCCGTAATCCGCGGCTCGACGCCGCACTTTGATTTCGTGGCCGGAGAGGCGGCGAAGGGCATAGCCAAGGCATCGGTTGAATCCGGCGTGCCAATAGCCTTCGGCGTGATAACCGCCGACACCATAGAGCAGGCCATAGAGAGGGCCGGCACGAAGAGCGGCAACAAGGGCAGGGACGCGGCTCTTACCGCGATAGAGATGGCGAATCTTTTGCGGTCCATGAAAAAGAGCTGACCCATGCAGAGAAGAAAATCCCGCGAGGCCGCGTTGCAGGCCCTTTATCAGGCTGAACTTTCAGGGGAAACTATGGCGGGGCTTAAGGGGAGGAGCCTTTCGGGTATGCTCGATATGGACGAATCCGGGCTCGCCAAGGCGTCCGTCGCTTACGGGGAAGCGCTTTTCAAAGGGGTCGTGGATAACGTCTCCCTCATAGATTCCCTCATGGAAGAGTATTCGGAAAACTGGACAATCGAGAGAATGGCGGTCGTGGACAGAAACATCCTGAGGCTCGCCGTTTACGAGTTGACGATAAGGAACGACGTGCCGTATAAGGTCGCCATAGACGAGGCGGTCGAGCTGGCGAAGGAGTTTTCGTCGGACGAGTCCGCGGCCTTCATAAACGGGGTTTTGGACAAGATAGCCAGGGATAAGGTTTTGAAAAAGAAGAACGCCGCTATTCAATAAAAGGCCGCAGTGCGCGGTTGCGCGGTTTTTAATCCAAGCCTTTGTCGATATTGTCATTGCGAGCCCTGAAACAAGTTCAGGGCAGGCTCCGCGAAGCAATCTTGTCTTTATGCGGAAAATAAAAATATGAGATTGCTTCGGTCGCTGCGCTTCCTCGCAATGACGTGCCTCTTGTGAGGCGATTTTTTTTAAGGAGGGTCTGATTTTTGAAGGTAAAGTTGCTTGATTTGTCGGGACAGTATAAAAAGATACGGAAGGAAGCGCTTTCCGCGATAAAGGCGGTTTGCGATTCGCAGCGCTATATACTCGCCGATAACGTCGTTGCGCTCGAAACCGAGATAGCCGCGTACTGCGGCGTAAAATACGCCGTAGCCGTGGCGTCCGGGAGCGACGCCATACTGCTTGCCCTGAAATCCCTCGGCGTGGGTCCCGGCGATAAGGTCATAACGACCCCCTACACGTTTTTTTCCACCGCGGGCTCGATATCCCTTCTCGGCGCAACGCCGGTCTTCGTTGACATAGACCCTCGCACGTACAACATCTCCGTCGCTTCGCTGGAGGAGTTGCTTAAAAAGAAAAAGCGCGGGGAATTCAAGGCGGTGATGCCGGTGCATCTTTACGGGCAGTGCGCGGACATGACGAACGTCAACAGGGTGGCGCGTGGCTACGGCATATTCGTAGTAGAGGACGCGGCTCAGGCCATAGGCGCGGCCCACAAGGGACGCAATGCCGGTTCCATGGGAAACGCCGGCTGTTTATCATTTTATCCTACAAAGAACCTCGGTTGTTTCGGCGACGGCGGAATGATAACCACAAACGCCAAATCCATAGCCGATACCGCGCGCATGCTCAGGGTGCACGGGAGCAAGGTTCGGTATTATCACGAACTCGTGGGCTTTAATTCGAGGTTGGACGAGATACAGGCCTCGGTCTTAAGGATAAAACTCAGGTATCTGGACGCGTGGGCAGGAAGCCGCGCGAAGAACGCGGCGGTTTATTCGTCCTCCCTTAAGGGGCTTCAGGGGCTCGTTACTCTTCCTTACGTGGAAGAAGGAAATCGCATGGTCTTTAACCAGTTCGTGGCGCGCGTCAAGGATAGGGACGCCCTGAGGCGCCATCTTGATTCCAAGGGCATAGGCTCGGAGATATATTATCCGGTTCCTCTTCACATGCAGAAGTGTTTCAAGGATCTCGGCTACAGGAAGGGGGATTTTCCGGAGTCCGAGGCCGCGGCCAAGGAGACCATAGCTTTGCCGATATATCCGGAACTTAAAAAAGAAGAATTGCTTTACGTGGCCGGGAGCATAAGGGAGTTTTACGGGAAGTAGGGGCACGATGCATCGTGCCCCTACTTGTTGCTTCGAAAACAGGGTAAATGAAAAACCGGACCGCCGTTTGCCGGTTGTCCGGTCTTTGCGACGAGGGAATTTCCGAGTATTGGCGTCAGGCCGCTTTTTTGCCGGCTTTTTCGCCTTCCACTTCCACGGTCACCTTCCTCGGCAATGCCTCGGCTTTCACCGGTAGCGTTACTTCGAGAACGCCGTTTTTAAAGGAGGCGCGCGCCTTGTCGGCGTTTACGCCTTCCGGAAGCGTTATCGTCCTTTCAAACGCGCCGTAGGAGGTTTCGGAGTAGAAGTGTTCGCCTTCTTTTTCCGTTTTTTCGGTTTTTCTTTCGCCTTTGACAGTGAGCATGTTGCCCGTCACCGAGATTTCTATGTCCTTGACGTCCATCCCGGGAAGGTCGGCCTTTACGACGACATTGCCTTCTTTCGTGAAGCATTCAATCGCCGGGTATGGCGCGAGTTTCGCGTGTCCGAGCGCAACGCCGCCAAAGGTCTTTTTGAAGAACTCGTCCATTTCTTTATGCAGGGTGGAGAGTTCCGAGAGAGGTTCCCATCTTCTTATGGCTCTCATATAACTCACACTCCTCTCGTTTGTTCCATTAGTCCTATTCGCCTCGTCAGGAAGTCGCCTTCCATAATTTCATTATAATCCCGAATCGGAGTTTGTCAAGGAAGAGGCTTTGGCCTGCGAGGGAAAAGTCAATTAAAACAAGGTGTTATAGGTTATTCTTTAGGAAATATTCCTTGACAGACAGTTACGGTATTCTTGCCGCTCTGCTTGGATTCGTACATGGCTTGGTCGGCGGCCTTTATGATGGCGTCGCGAGTATGGTTCATGGATAGTTTCTGTTTGACGTTTTTCTTAAGCGAGGCGACGCCCATGCTGATGGTTATTATATTTTTAATCTTAAGCGCCGGTATCTCTTTGGATACTCTTTTTTTGAGGAACACGAATCCTTCGATTGTTTTCCTGAGTTTCTCCGCAAGAAGCCTCGTTTTATCGGTCCCGCGTCCCGGGAGTATTACCGTGAATTCGTCTCCGCCGTATCTTACGGGCGTGCAGTCGTTATGTTCGGAAAAGATGGCGAGCAGGCTGCCCACCTCCCGCAAGAGCTGGCTGCCGGCCAAGTGCCCGTGCGTGTCGTTGACCTCCTTGAACCTGTCGAGGTCCATGAAGATAAGAGAGATGTCTTTGCCGGACCTTCGCGCCTTCGCGATTTCTTCCGAAAGGCGCAGGTAGAAGTACCTGTCGTTAAAGAGTCCCGTGAGGCTGTCGTTTATGGCCATGTCGGCGAAACGCTTGGCGTCGAGGGAATTCTGTATGAGGGTTGAGGTGTAGCCGGCGAATATCTTAAGGAGGTCCAGGTCTTTATCCGAGTAGCTTACGCATCCCACGCGGTTTATGAGTTCCAGAACTCCGACCGTGACGCCGCGTATCTTTATGGGGATGCAGATTATGGACTTTGTGTTGAACTTCGTTTTCTTGTCTATATGGTTGGAAAACAGGGGGTCTTTTTCCGTGCGCTTGCTTATGTAGGGGCGTCCGCTTCTGTAAGAATTTCCCACTATTCCGGTGTCCGCGGATATATAGTCGCCGACGAGTTTTTTCGAGCCCTTGCCGTAGCAGGCCACGAAGTAGAGCTTCCCGGGTTTCTTTCTGCTTTCGTCAAGAACAGGGTCGTCTATGAAGATCGAGCCCGATTCGGACGGCACGAATTCATTCGCGCGTTCCATGATGCTCGTAAGCATTTCCTTGAGGTCAACGTCTTCCGGGCTTAATTCATGCCGCTTTTTACGTTGAAGTATCCGGGTGATTATCTCGTCTGCGGCGATGTTTATGCGCATTTTTCCTCTTCGAACAGGTCTGATTCAATATACAGGGTTTCTCGTTCTTATTGCAAGACATATTTAAATCTATCCGACCCATGCCTCGTATGGATACCCCGCCGGACCTTCCACCGGGAGGCTGACCGTGAACTCGGAGCCTTTCCCGAGTTCGCTCTTGACGGTTATCGAGCCGCCGTGCGTTTCGACGATATACTTGACGAGCGAAAGTCCGAGTCCCGTGCCTTTCGTGGTCTTTTCCACGTTTTTTCCGCGGTAGAATTCGTCGAATATCTTCGGTATGTCGTCAACGGGTATTCCTACCCCGGTATCGGACACAATGAGTATGAGCCTATTGTCCGATGACGCGCACCGCACGGCTATGCGTCCGCCTTCGGGCGTGTATTCAACGGCGTTTGAGATGAGGTTCGTGAGAACGTGCAACAGGCACTCCCTGTCGGCCGTAATGGAAGAGGGGAACTCTCTTTTATCCACGCTTATTTCCATGCCCTTGCCCTCGCGTTTTCCCGAGGTAAGCGCCAACGCGTCGTCTATCAAGGAGTTTACGTCCACCGGGCCGAGGTGAAGCGTGCCGGCGCTCCGCAGCCTCGAAAGGTTAAGCAGGTCTTCGGCGTAGGAGTGGGCGAATTCGATTTTTTTTCTGGCCCGGGAGAGCATTTCCTTGCTTTTGTCCGTAATCCCGCCCGAGTAGCCCTCTGATACGACGTCCATGAGGCTCAAGGCCGAGGAGAGGGGGGATTTTATGTCGTGCGCCACGATCCTTACGTATTCGGACTTCATGCGGTCTTTTTCCGAAAGTTCTTTCTCCCGCGATTTAAGCCTTTCCGCGACCGACGCGGATATGTATGCCGTGAAAAATACCGACGACGCGAACACCGTGCATATTGCCGCGAGGTATCCGGGGTTATTGTAGAGTTCTTCTTTAATGAAGCCGCCCAGATGGTGGTGCGTCAAGATGCCCGAATATTCGAAGGCGAAGAGAAGGAATACGGCGGACACCGCGATAAAGGCCTGAACGTAGGCGTATCGTCTTTCGAGCAAGAGGCTCGTAAGCACGGTGTGGAATATGAAGTAAAAAAGAATTGGATTTTCCGCCCCTCCCGTGAAATGGACAAGGAGGAGAAGCGAGAAGAGGTCTAAATAGGCCTGTATGAGTATTAAGGTCTTTGCCGCGTGAGGGGTTTTCGGAGTTTCCGGCCAATAGGCGAAGAAGAGGTTGTAGGACGCTACGATTAAGGCTATCGCGTAAATCTTACCCGAGGGCAGGTCTATCGAAAAGGCATATCTTGCCGGAATAGCCGCGACGATAAGCGCCGCCGCGGTAAGCCATCTCATCCTGACGTACCACTTGAGTTTATCTTCGAATCCCGTGACCGCGGTGGTTGTCACTTTTTGACCAGTTTTTCGATTTTAGAGATAAGTTCCGCAGGGGTTATCGGTTTTTGAGCCAGATCGTCCGCCATGAGGTAATCCTCGTCGTTTTTGCTGAAGACGAACCCGGTTTCCTTGCCGACCGAAGTGAGCATGAGTATGGGTATATGAGAGAGCGAGGGATTATTCTTGAGCCTGTAACTTACCTGAAAACCCTGGTCTTTGGTCTTCATCATGACGTCCAATATTATGACGTCCGGTTTTATTTCCTCCGCCTTCTTGTACCCGCTTTCGCCTTCGGGCGCGGAATGCACCTCGTAGCCCTTGCTTTCGAGGACGAGTTTCAACGCCTCGATGAGGTCCGCGTCGTCGTCTATTATGAGGGCCTTCTTGGCAACAGGCATGGCAATCTCCGTGTCGTTTTACGCGAATTTGACGTTCATTATGTGCGTGGAGCAGGATATGCACGGGTCGTAGGCGCGGACGAGGGCCTCAATCGCGGCGGTTATCTCGACCTTGCTCTTGTCGAGTATCATTGGGACGAACTCGCGCAAGTCGTCTTCCATGGAGCGCAGGTTTTGCGCCGTCGGTATTATGCAGTTCGCCTTTTCCACGAGACCGCTTTTGTTTATCGTGTATTCATGGAAGAGAGTTCCTCTCGGGGCTTCGACTATCCCGACGCCTCTGCCGCAGGTCTTTGGTTTTACCGGATTTTCTTCTTTAAGCCCCGTTGCGAGGAGTTTTTCGACAATAGCCGCGGCGTCTTCGGTAACGTGGACGCATTCCACGAGCTGGGCCTGATTATTCAGGAACGGATTATTCGATTGAGCCGTTACTCCGAGCTTTTCGGCGACGGCCCTGGCGCGAGGGGAGAGGCGGTTGAAATTGTTATTGAGCCTCGCCAGCGCGCCGACCATGTAGGTGCCGCGTTTTGTCCTGGCGTGCTTGGCCGCGGAGTGGGGAACCATGAACTCTTTTACCGCTCTCGCGTATTCGTCAGCGCCTATTCCGCCGCTCTCGCTCGAGTACGGGATTCCGTCGTAGAGGGCGTAGCCCTTTTTTGCCTTAAGAGAGACGTATTCGCGGTCTTTTTTGAATTCCCGCACCTTGAAGCCCGCAAACATCTCGATTGTTTCTTCGAGCATCGCGAGGGACGAGACGAGTCTGGTTTTGAGTTGCCTGAGTTCCGTTTTCTTAGGCGTGTGCAGAACCCCGCCCGGCCACAGGGATATCGGGTGTATGTGCCGGCCTCCGACGATTCTGCAGATTTCGTTCGCGAGGTTTTTGAGATTCAATCCGAGTTTGGCCGCCTTTGGATGAGATTTTATGAGGGGCAGTATGCTTCCTTGGCCGAGAAAATCCGGCAATACCAGAAAATAAAGATGAAGTATGTGGCTCTGCAGGGTTTCTCCGGCGAACGCCAATTCGCGGAGCCACCTTGATTGGGCGGATATCGTCATTCCCATGGCCGATTCAACTGCCTTGAGCGAGGCGGAGGTGTGGCTTACGGCGCATATGCCGCAAATACGGCTCATTATGTGCTGGGCCTCGTCGTACCTGCGTCCGACGAGCATGGCCTCGAAAAACCTCGGAGATTCTATTATCTCGAGTTTGAGTTCCTTTATCACGCCGTTTTTCACGTCAATGACGATATTGCCGTGCCCCTCGACACGGGTAATCTCGTGAATATTTATATTGTGGTCTTTGTGCATTTTATTCCTTACCCCGGAGTTTTTTCATTTCGCATAAGGCGTAGAGGTCGAACTTGCGCGTAACGCCTTCGGCCGAAAGGCCGTGGCGTTTAAGGGTTTCGGCGTGGGCGTTCACGTTAGGGTCGTCAACAAGCCCCCTGCACCCCCAGCAGATCGCGCCGTAGGTTACGCATATGGCCTCGCATCCGGCCCTCGTAACCGGCCCGACGCAGGTCATGCCGCGCTCGAAAACGCATATATTGCCGGCCCTTTTACAGTCGGTGCAGACCGGGTAGTTCGGCGTCTCCGGGTTTTTGCCGAGGAGGAGGGAGGTCAGGGTGTGGAGAAAGTCCTTCTTGAGTATGGGACATCCGTAGATGTAGTGGTCAACTTTTATGACGGAATCGACGGGCATTACCGGTATGGTGTCTATAAACTTGTGCGAGGCCGCGTCCTTGCCGTAAACCATTCTTTTTACCTCTTCGATAGGAAAGCGGTTCTTGAGGCAGTTTATGCCCCCGCCGGTGGAGCAGGCGCCGTAAGACACCAAGACCTTGGCCAGCGTCCTTATCTTTTTGAGTTTTTCTATTTCTTCGGGTTTGCTTATGCTTCCCTCGACAAAGGCTATGTCGTAGTCGTCGGATTTTTCGTCTATCGCTTCCCTGAAGTTTACTATGTTCACGAGTTCGGCTATGTCCGGGAATTCGTCTTCGCAGTTCAAGACCGTCAGCTGGCAGCCTTCGCAGCAGGTGAAGGAAAAGAACGCGAGTCTCGGTTTCTTGGGAGGTGCCGCTGCTTGTGTCATAGGGCCTTTTTTTGTCTCTGTTTTTATAAAGCATATCAGAAAAAGACAGAGCTGTAAACCGCCGGGCATGGCTCGTTCCCGCGCCTTTACTCTGGACTTTTTTGTCTTGCGATTATATCTTATATTCCGAGGAATTATGCCGGTCACCTTCGGAACAGCAGGCCATATAGACCACGGTAAGACCTCCCTCGTTAAGGCGCTTACGGGCATGGAGACCGACACCTTGAAGGAGGAGAAGGCGCGGGGTCTTTCCATAGACCTTGGCTTCGCCTTCACTGACCTTCCCGGGGAAGGAAGGGCCGCGGTGGTTGACGTGCCGGGTCACGACAGATTCATAAAGAACATGCTTGCCGGAGTTACGGGCATAGACTGTGCCATAGTTTGCGTTGCCGCGGACGACGGAATAATGCCTCAGACAATGGAACATTTCGAAATCATTCATTTGTTGGGCGTAAAAAAGGCGATATTCGTCATAACAAAGAAAGACCTCGCCTCAAGCGAGAGGCGGGCAACGGTAAGGCGCGACATAGAGTCGCTTATCGAAAAGAGTCCCCTTAAAGGTTCCCTTATAATAGAGGCGTCGGTTGTTACCAGCGAGGGCATTGACGAGCTTAAAAAAGAAATGTGCCGCGTCTCATCCTTCATAAAAAGAGCCGGGAACAAGGGTATCGCGAGGCTTCCGGTTGACAGGTCTTTTATAGTAAAGGGTTTCGGCGCCGTTGTTACCGGAACAATATGCGGCGGGTCTTTTAAAAACTTCGAGGAGGTATTGCTTTATCCT
>DASRUI010000030.1:0-4821 GCA_035655515.1 Thermodesulfobacteriota bacterium | reverse complement strand
GGTCGTCGAGCATGTCGTGCGGCCCTATCAAACGGCCTTCGCATAGCTGAAAACCCGCGCATATGACCCTCGGCGGCCCGTCGAACCGCGAGGGGTTAGCCTCGTAAAAAGGCACGGCCATCAAAGGCCCCGTATGAGAGCCCCTCATCCATCCGTCGACAAGATGCGGAAACGCGAAAGGCTCCAATGCCTCCCCGACCGCCGGAAACCCGGACTGGCACCTGACTATGGCCACGGGATCGTCCTTGCCGACGTACCTGCCCGCTATGAGAGACAACTTCTGGGTCGAGGCAACGGCCGCCTGCTCAACGTCGGAATTCCTCGAAACCGACTGCACCATATACCTCGAAGTAGCGCCTATCAAGGCAAGGAGGCGGTAGGTTTCTTCGGGGCATTTGAGGGTTATGGTCTTGCCCTCCTTGGCGTCAAGAACGGTAAAAGAAAAACCCTCTATCATGGTCGTGTCTATGACGAGGCCTGACGTCGAAAAAGGGTCGGCGAACATCCTGTAAAGAGGAAGGTTCCACGCGCCGGAAGAGGTCTTGTCGGCCATGAATATAAGCACCGGCTCGCTTTTTCTTTCGATGAATTCCATCTCGGCGACGCCGGGCCCCATGCCCCTGACGTTTCCGCTGAAGGCGTCTTTTAGCAAATCCTGCCCCGCGCCGTAAAGTTTAAGCCTTTTGGCGTCCTCGGCGCAGGCCGTGAACACGCTCCAGGCGAGGCCGTGTATGTCGCGGTTGTCTTTGCCCTTTTCGTGCGTCATGACGAGCTCTATATCATCGCCGCACCTTAAGACGTGGTAATCCGAAATCTTGCCTTTGTCTTTCGCGTTCTGGAGCCTCTCCCTCGCCGTATCGAGAAGGTCGGGATGCACGCTCGTGTGCCCGACGAAACCCCCGACGTCGGCCTTGATGACGCTTAAAGTGATTCTGGAATCTTCCCCCATGATACGCTCCTCTTGCTGTTTAAGGGTTGCCGGTTAAGACAGGGTTAGCGCAATGACAAGGAGTCTTCCGGGGGGGAACAAGTGAGGCGTAAAAAAATAAGAAATGCCGTTCAAGGATTCTCCCCTGTCCCGCGGACGGCGCAATGAATAAATGAACCCCTGCAATACGCACACCATAAAGCAAGTTAAAACATTATGGGTGCAGGGGTCACCCCTGCGCCTTCTTCCCTCTTTTGAAACCCTTCCCCTGCTCTGAATCGAGTATATCCCACGCAAGCGGTATGTCAAGCGGACAGGGCAAATAAAGAGGGCCGAGAATATCCTTCGCGGCCTTTTGCGAAATCCAAAACTCTGCCCGGCCTGAATATCATCTCTCTACGCCCTTATCGCGAGGAGTTTTCTCGCCTCGTCGAGCGCCTTTTCGTAATCAGGATGGTTTGTGATTTCGGGTATAACCTCGACATATCTCACCTTGTCTTCGGCGTCTATGACAAAAACGGAACGGGCGAGGAGCCTGAGTTCCTTGACCAATACGCCGTAGGCAATGCCGAAAGAGGCGTCCCTGTGGTCTGAAAGGGTTTTTACCTTTTCAACGCCCGCAGTCGCGCAAAACCTCGATATGGCGAAAGGCAGGTCCATGCTTACGTTTACGACGACGCACGAATCGGGTAATTTCGCGGCCTCGCTGTTGAACCTCCGTGCCTGAGCGTCGCAAACCGGAGTGTCGAGAGACGGCGTTACCGAGATTAATTTTACCTTGCCCTTGAAGTCTTTGAGCGTTACCTCATTCAGATTATTATCGAGCGAGGTGAACTCAGGCGCCTTGTCGCCTGCTTTGACGGCCTGACCCGCGAGGGTCATGCCTTTTCCTTTGAAAGTAACAACGCCTTTGCGTTCCATAAATCCTCCTTCGCGCTATTTGGAAAGCTTAAGCGCCAACCGCGCCACGTAAGCGCCCTGAAACCGCGCTCCGTTGAGCTCGTTTTCGCTCGGAGAGCGCGCTCCGTTTTCCCCCGCTACGGTCGAGGCTCCGTACGGAGATCCTCCGGTTATCTCGTCCATCCTCATCTGTCCGGCGAAGGCGTAAGGAAGCCCCGCTATCACCATGCCCTGATGCAGGAGGGTTACGTGAAAACTCAGTATGGTTGATTCCTGTCCGCCGTGCTGGGTGTTGGAACTCGTAAATACGCTCCCGACTTTTCCGACAAGCGAGCCCTTCATCCAGAGTTTCCCCGTGGCGTCCAGAAACTGGCGCATCTGGCCGCACATGTTGCCGAAGCGGGTCGGAGTGCCGAATATCACGGCGTCGGCCTCTCCGAGTTCGTCAACCGCGCAAACAGGCACGTGGGCAAATTGCTTTTGCGCCTCGGTCGCCCCCATCATCTTCAATACCTCTTCCGGAAGCGTCTCGGGCGCCCTTCTTAATTCCGCCCTTGCCCCCTTTACTTCCTCTACGCCCTGCTTTATTGCCTCGGCCATCTTGTATATGTGGCCGTACATTGAATAAAAAACCACCAAAACCTTCATGGACGCCTCCTTTTAAAATGCCTTTGGCCGAAACCTTATCGCCCCGGCTCACGTATAAACATTAGCGCAAAAACCCGCTTTGTCAATAACGACGAGCGTAGTATAATCATTCCATGATACCCTTAAAGGACGACAACCCCGTTCGCAAGACTCCTTACGCGACCATCTCCTTGATAGCGATTAACACGGCGGTTTTCGTCTTTCAAACAATCCTCGGCCCGAAGATAAAAGAAGTCTTCATACTCAAGACAGCGGCCATTCCTTACGAGATTATGAGCCTTAAGGACGTCTCTCCGGCAAACTTTCTTCCGCCGCCTTTCACGCTTCTTACCTCCATGTTCGTGCACGGCGGATTTTTTCACGTCTTCTGGAATATGCTGTTTCTCTGGATATTCGGCGACAACATAGAAGACAGGCTCGGCAAAATCAAATTCATAATCTTTTATCTTCTTACGGGCGTCGCGGCAAGCATGGCTCACGTCGCCCTTAACCCGGACTCCGCCATACCTCTTATAGGCGCGAGCGGCGCCATAGCGGGGATACTCGGCGCGTATATCGTGCTCTATCCGCGGGCGAAGATTTTGACGCTCCTGTTTTTCTTCTTCTTCGTGCAGGTGGTGAAGATTCCGGCGATTATCTTCCTCGGCATCTGGTTCTTGACGCAGATTCTCAATATCGGAGCGGGAGGAGGCATAGCCTGGTACGCGCACATAGGAGGCTTCGCAACAGGGGTTGTGCTGATATTTTTGTTCGACAAGAAAAACAAAAGGACAAAGATAACTTGATTATTCGCCCCTATCGTGATAAAAATATTATCTTGCATGGCTGAGCCCCGTTCAATACTTGCGGGGCAGGCCCTGCGCTCATACGGAGGAGAGGTGGCCGAGTGGTCGAAGGCAACTGCCTGCTAAGCAGTTGTAGGGGTAACTCTACCGAGGGTTCGAATCCCTCCTTCTCCGCCATATATTTAGGCCATTAATCGCTTGTGCGCCCGTAGCTCAACTGGATAGAGCGTCGGACTACGAATCCGCAGGCTGGGGGTTCGACTCCCTCCGGGCGCGCCATATTTTTTCCGTTCCGGTTATCTTGCCGAGTCCCTTATCTTTACGAGAAGCCCTACTATGCGCTCTGCCATGTCCCTGTCGACCGTAGCGGTTTTTTCGCTCACCTCCGCCGCTATCCAATCGGTGTTATAACCTATGTCGATGTAATTGACGCCCATGTCGAGAAGTTCCCTTACGTGCGGCGCAACAGGCTCGGGCGGAATGGCGGGAGCCTTTTCCCTCGCGTTCACCTCGAAACTCTGTTTCAAGGGCTTATCTATCTTTATCCAAACCGTTATGAACGGCTCGCCGTCGTAATCCCCGAGACATTCAACCGTATATTCCACTCCTTCATATTTATCCGCCCAAGGCTCGAATCCCGGTTTCTTTTCGGCTTTTTTCCCGGCTTTCGCTTCCCCTTGCCGCGGCTCTACCGGCTTCCCTCTTTTATTTATTAAAAACCCTATGACGACTGCCGCAATGACTACGCCTGCCAATATCGCGATATTATTCATAAGCGCCTCCTTGGCGAAAGATTATACCACGCGAAACATTTTTTTGAATTCGGATAAATAACCTTCCGGCCGGCAAGTTAGCGTGCTATATTTTTGATTATGCCTGTGGCGGAAAAAACCTTTATCATGCTCGATGGCGTAAAATACGAGTGGCTCGGTCAATCCACCGTCAGGATAACGTGGCCGAACGGCTTTACCCTGTACACCGACCCTGTAATCTTCGACGACGCTCCGCCAAAGGCCGGCCTCATCCTCATAACCCACCACCACGTTGACCACTGCCTTCCCGAATGCGTTCTAAAGGTGCGCGGCGATGACACGGCCGTTGCCGCTTATAAAGAGGGCTATCTCAAACACTGCGTTCGGGACATAAAAAAAGTAAGGGCAATCGGCATAGGGGATACAATCGAACTCAAGGGCGTCAGGATAACCGGCGTCCCTGCCTACGCATCGAGAGGATTTCACATAAAGGGCGAGGGGTGCGGGTTTGTAATCGAATTCCAAGGGCAGAGGATTTATTTTTCGGGCGACACGGCGAAAATAAAAGAGATGGAGGCTTTAACCGGCATAGACGCGGCCATAGTGTCCATCTGCGACAACATAGGAGCGATAAAACCCTCTGACATCATAGAGGCGATAAAAATAGTAAAGCCGCGCCTTTTCATACCGGTTCATTTCACGCCCGAGGACGCGCCGGAGCCTGTCATAAAGCAAGGCATGTTCGCCACCAAAGACCCCCGCTTTTTCACGAAAAAGTACGACCCTAAAACCCTTCCGCCGATTTTCG
>DASRUI010000029.1:0-4601 GCA_035655515.1 Thermodesulfobacteriota bacterium | reverse complement strand
AAAAGGCGCGGGCATGAAAGAAAAGGTCGAGCGCGGCAAGGTGTTCGTTGACGGAAAGGGCGTCGGCGACGTGAGCGACATGGTCTTGAAGGACCGCCGCCATCTTTCTCAGGACGGCATGGTCATAGCCATAGTGGCCCTGAACCAGAATACGGGAGAGGTCGTTTACGGGCCTGACATAATAACGCGCGGCCTTATCTTCGAGGAAGAAGGCGGAAGCCTCATGCTCGAGGCCAAGGCCGTGGTGAACGAGACGCTTAACGCCATAAATACCGAGGCAAAGAGCGAAATATTGGAGGTCAACGAAGAGGTAAGGAGGGCGCTCAGGAGGTTTTTCAACAAGACGCTCGACAGAAAGCCCGTCATACTTCCTCTCATAATAGAGCTATGAAAGACGTGCCTAAGGTATATTTCACGAACCTCCGCACAAACCCCAATCGCTCCCTTATTGACAAGGCCGGGGAGCTTCTCAATAGAACGGGCGTCTGCGATAAATACGGAAAAGGCGACATAATCGCGATAAAACTCCACTTCGGGGAGGCCGGGAACACCTCTTTTATAAGGCCGGTGTTCGTAAGAAGGATCGCGGAGCGGATAAAAGAATCGGTAAGGGGAGTATTTTTGACGGACACCAACACTCTTTATCTCGGAAGCAGAACCAATAGCGTGGACCACATCGATACCGCGATAGCGAACGGCTTTGCCTACGCAGTCACCGGAACTCCGATAATAATAGCGGACGGGCTCAGGGGAGAAAACTCCGCGCGCGTGGAAGTGAACGGAAAACATCTTAAAGAGGCAATCATTGCGAAAGAGATTATTTCTTCCGACGGCATAGTATGCCTCACGCATTTCAAATGCCACGAACTCACGGGCTTCGGCGGGGCGTTAAAAAATATGGGCATGGGTTGTGCGAGCAGAGAAGGCAAACTCCTCCAGCACTCGAAATGCGCCCCAAAGGTAAATCCCGACGACTGCACGGCCTGCGGCGATTGCGCGATGAGTTGCCCTTCCGGGGCAATAGAGGTCGGGAAAAAGGCCGTGATAAAGGACGTGGACTGCGTAGGGTGCGGCTACTGCATAGCGATATGCCCCGAAGGCGCGATAGAGGTGCAATGGAACGAACTTGCCTCTAACATACAGGAAAAGATGGTTGAGCACGTAAAAGGCGCGCTTCTCGGCAAAGAGGGAAAATGCGCCTTCATGAATTTTTTGACCCAGATATCCCCAGCGTGTGATTGCTACGGCCATAACGACGCTCCCATCGTCGGTGACATAGGAATCCTCGCCTCTATTGACCCTGTGGCAATAGATCAAGCGTCCGTTGACCTCGTTAATGCCAAGGAAGGCATAAAGGACACAGCCCTTGCGAGCGGCTTTAATCAAGGCGAAGATAAATTCCGCGGCGTGCATCCGAACATAGACTGGACAGTGCAGCTCGAACATGCCGAAAGGCTCGGCATAGGAAAAAGAAAATACGAATTGATAGAGATATAACAGGGAGGGCAGCCGCTGCGGTACTTTTAAGAAATATACCGGTAGGACAGGCGTCCCGCCTGTCTATCAACCTTTAGCGGACGTGTTTTGACACCGGCTGTTTTTTCGTGATAGATTGGAATTGAAAACCAACGCTCCAAAAGGAGGGGACGAATGAAACTCCATGTCTTGATTGAACAGGACGAAGCGGGATATTTTGTCGCCGAGGTGCCGGCGCTTCCCGGATGTCTTTCTCAGGGGAAGACAAGGGAGGAAGCGCTTGTTAACGTAAGGGAGGCCGTGGAGGGGTGGTTTGAGGTGATGGAGGGAAAACGCGGGGTTGACCCGAGCCGTCTCGTAGAGCTCGCCGTGTAATGGGAGGGAATCCGAAACTCTGCTCCGGCGCGGAGGCCGTAAGAAAATTCCAAAAGGCCGGATGGACAACGGCGCGTCAAAATATTTTGAGATAAAATGACTGGTGGCAATATGGCAAATTCAAGATTGAACCAAATTATTCATTCGGATTGTTTAGAGGAATTATCGTCATTTTCCGATAATTCCATAGACCTTACTGTTTTCTCGCCGCCTTACGACGGCATTAGAGATTATAAAAATAATTGGTTGTTTGATTTTGTGGCACTGGGCAGACATCTTTACCGGGTAACGAAAGACGGCGGAGTTGCCGTTGTTGTCGTTGGCGATGGAACAAAGAACTTTGCCAAATCTCTTACATCTTTTCGGCTGGCGGTCAGTTGGGTTGACGAAATCGGCTGGAAACTTTTTGAAACTGTGATTTATAAAAGAGACGGGAATCCCGGGGCATGGTGGACACAACGATTTAGAGTTGACCATGAATATATCCTGATGTTTTTCAAAGGTAATCGCCCTAAAACATTTCACAAAGAGCATCTGATGATTCCGAGTAAACATGCGGGGAAAATTTATTCAGGGACTGATAGACTTACGAACGGCGGTTTTAAGACGATTGAGCCAAAAGCCGTTAATCCGATGAAATGTCGCGGCACAGTTTGGCAGTATTCAACGAGTAATACCGAAGGGAATAGATTAAAGCTTCAACACCCGGCAACTTTTCCGGATAAATTAGCCGAAGATTTAATTTTATGCTTTTCAGAGCCTGATGAAATTGTGCTTGACCCGATGTGCGGAAGCGGAACAACTTGCGTTAAGGCATATATCAATCACCGCCGGTATATCGGTATAGAAGTTAGCGATGAGTATTGCACAATTGCCAGAAAACGCATTGAGAACGAATATCAGCCCGAACAACAACGCATGTTTTAGGATTGTCCATGACGCCTAAGAAAGATATTCAAACCGCCAAAGAACTCCTCTCTGATTTACCCGTCGATTGGGATGGCAAAAAAAGCGTCTTGGAATTGAAAAAGGCAGATTTTAATTGGCGACAAATGGAATGGTGGGGATTTTATTTTGAGTTTCTGTGTCGTCAAAGGTTGAAAAATTCTTTCACGATCCCCGGCGATAATTACGGGAAAGCAAGAACGGCGTGTTTTGACATAAAAGGTTCGATCAATTGGGATTTGAAAGCGAAGGCCATAAAATCCGATGACCATCGTTCCATATTGAATGATACCGAAGCAATGAATTGGAGTATCGAGAAGTATGGCGAACATGGTTTGATAATTGCTTTGTGCGATGTTGAGTACAACGACATCAACAGGACTTTTCAGAAGTGGCATCAAAAGTTGAAAGGCGGAAAATCCAAGTACGAAATTGATCGAGAACAAAGAACAAGCGTTTCTCGGTATAGAAAGACCAACGTAAAATTACAAGAAATTTTATTTCTTGTGGTGAACTCAAAAAATGTTTCGTCTCTCGGTATCCATCATCAAGGACGTAACAGCAATGGAAAGCCGCGTCCGCCGAAATACATGCTTGATTACGATACTATAGAAAAATTTTTGGTTGACAGAATCGTATTTAAAAAATAAGGGTTTTGCAACGCGGCTTAGCCCGGTCTGCGCGGCTATTCTCCCCCGAACGCCTCTTCCATCGGGAAAAATTCAAGCTCTCCTTTTTTAAACGCCTCTTCGTTCTCTTTATAAAACGCCATGAGCCTCTTTATCCCTTGAGGCTCGTTTCCATTTCCGTGGACGAGGATTACTCCGCCTTTTTCAGGGGCCTCTCCCTTCGCGAGCCAGCTTTGCGCTCCGATTGGCACAAGCGAGAGGGTTTTTAGCTTTTTGACAAGGCCATTGTCCGAGACGAGTCCCGGAAAGCGGAAAAAAGGCGAGGGCGTTATGCCGTTCTCCAATAGGAGTTTTTCGGTTTCAAGGACTTCTCTTTCAAAGTCAACTCCCTTGGACAGAAGAAAATTTTCTTTAAGAGGCAGGCCTTTGGAATAAGGGTGGGTGTAAGAGTGGTTTATCCACGTTACGCTGAGTTTCTTTTCTTTCGCGAGCCACCTGAATTCTTCTCCGTGTTTTTTAATCCACTCTCCGCTTATTGCTACGCCTATGGGCGCGGGTTTTTCGTCATGGGACAGTTCCATGGCAGTCGCGAAGATTTCTTTGTCGAGCGGTTTTTTTGATTGGCAAAGGTCAATTGTCAAAAAAAATCCGTTTTTCTCGTTTTCCGCCTTTTTCAGGCCGTGGTTTTGAAGGGTTATGGGAGGAGAATCGTATTTTTCGATAGCTCTCGCAAAAGGGGTTTTTTGAACGTCCGGAAGAGGCCTTTTCTCAAAGGTTGCCTCGTCCCATGTCGAAACGCCGGTTGAAAATGTTTCGGGGTCAACGTAGAGGATTTGTTTTTTGCCGTTCCTTACGAATTCCCTTATCGCGATTTTTATTCCTTCGCCGTCGCCGAAGGGCATGAAGACGGGTTTGTATCCCGATACATCCGCCTCAGGCGGAGGCGCGCCTGCGTCGACGCTTCGCGGCGCGGTTTCAGCCGTTGCCGCGATAAGAAGCGCGCATAAAAAACCAATCGCGGTCGGATATGCAATTCTTGACACGGGATTATTCGAACGAGATTTCTTTTATGTTCTTGGCGAATATCCTGTAAGTGCCGAAACTCGTTACGCCGAGGAATCTCATGTCGTCGTCGGTCGTGACCGCGACCGCCTCTCCCGACTTAAGCAGTATCTG
>DASRUI010000028.1:0-19071 GCA_035655515.1 Thermodesulfobacteriota bacterium | reverse complement strand
TCCATTGTGATAGTCCGTCAAAGCGTCGTGAGGGCGGGGCGCTCCGATGTTTCAATACGGAGCGCCCCGCATCAAGGCATCGGGGCGCCCGCGAAAGGCGGATCAGAAGTTTTTCCTGGCGACTTCTTCTTCGAAGTACTTTTTGTAAAGCACGTCCCATTCGCGGCTTCCCTCGGGGACGTTTCTCGAAAGGGAGCGTATCTTATCCCTCGCGACGGTGTCGGCGTCGTCTTCTATCCTGAGATACCCGGCGATTACGCGCTTTATCTCGGTAAGGACCTTTTCGTCGTCAACGAAGTCAACGAGGTCGTCCTTCCACACGCCGTCGGCGATGAGGTGCGAGATGTGGGATACCCTGTCTTCCGAGAGTCTCAAAGCACTATGCCCCTTTCCCTCGCGAGTTTGGTCTTTATCATGGTGAACATCTTTCTGTAATCCACGCGCTCGGTGTCAATGGACGCGGAATGTTTCTGGAGTATGCCCTCCACCTCGCGGTCGAGGTCTTCCTCGGCCTTTATGTCGGCAATGAACACGTCCGTCATTTTCTTTAAGACGCTCGCTTTGTCGGTCTTCAGGGAGACGAGTTCTTTTTTGACGAGGGTTTCGAGGATAAGAAGCGTTATCTTTTCTATCTGTTCGACGGTGAGTTTCATATGTTGACTACTAAAACACAAAACGCCGCGGTATTCAAGTGCCTTTGGCGCGGACTGCCTTTGCCTGTTGACACGGCATTTTTTTTGTGTTTTATTCTTTAAAACACTCTAAGGAGGTTTCGTCATGGCCGTAAAGAAGGGTTGGTTCAGGGTTATAGCATCGTATCTCGCGGTATTTTTATTCGTTGCCGCGGTAATTCCCGCGAAGACTTACGCCTACGCGACGGAAAGCATCGAGGTGTATTCGTCGAGGCAGGAGGACATGAATAAGGTCCAGAGGGCATTGGAGTCCAAGATAGTGCAGGACAAGCTTGCCGAGTTAGGGCTCACCAAGGACGAGGCGACGGCTAAGCTCGATAAGTTGAGCGACGCCGATTTGCACCAATTCGCCATGAACGCCGATAGCCTTGATTCCGGCGGGGACGGCGGCATAGGGTTGCTCATAGGGCTTCTCATAATAGCGATACTTATTGTTTTGCTTTTGCAGTTGACCGACCATAAGATAGAACTCAAGAAAAAATAACGCGATGACGATAAGTCGCATGCGCTTGTCGCCCGTTTTGTTGGCGCTTTTCCTTGCCGGTTGCGCCGCGTACGGCGTAGAGGACGTCAGACGCTCGTCGAGCGCGGAGCCGGAAAGGGCGGTTTTCATTGACGCCGTGCCTTTTTACAAGCAGGATAAGTACATGTGCGGCCCCTCGGCAGTCACGAGCGTCATGAATTATTACGGAAGCGGCGTTGATTTGAAGGAGGCTTCGGACGCCGTATACACGGGGAAACTCAAAGGCACGCTTCCCATAGACATAGTCATATACGCCAAGGAAAAAGGCTTCGACGCGTCATACTACGAGGGCGGGCTCGACGACCTGAAAAAAAAGCTCAGACAGAAAACCCCTCTCATCCTTTTCGTTGACCTCGGTTGGTTCAATTACAAGGTCGGCCATTACATAGTAGTTCTCGGTTACAGCGACGCCCTCCGCGTCGTTGTCGCGCATTGGGGATTCGAAAGGGAAAAGACGGTGGATTACGAATATCTTTTAAAGATATGGCAACGCACGGGTTATTCGACCATACTCCTTGCGCCGAAAGGCCGGCTTGACGGGGGAAAGGCAATTCAATGAGGCTAAAGGCGTTTTCAGGGGCATTCGCGGTTATCGCGGTTTTTTTGTTGTCTTCCTGCGCACCGGTCTCGCGCGTCATGAAGCAGGACGCCGGGCCTCTTTCGGGGGCAGAGGAACTGCGTCTCGCCATGGCATACGAATCGAAAGAAATGTTAGAGCCCGCGCTTAAGAGTTACTCGAGGGTTTTGGATCTCGAACCAACGGACGCGAGGGCGCACTTCGGCATGGGGAACGTGTATCTCAAGATGCGCCGTTATGACGAAGCGGAGGAGCGCTACAAAAAGGCCATAGAGCTCGACCCTTCGAAGGGCGCTTTCTACAATAATCTCGCGTGGCTTTACATAGAAACGGCTAATGTTATTACCGCCATGAGCATGGCCAACAGAGGCATGGCGCTCGATATGGAAAGGCGCTACATCTATCTCGACACGCTCGGCGTCGCGAACACGTTGCTTGCCAATTATTCCGCGGCGGAGATGTATCTTAAAGACGCCGCATCTTCCGTGCCTCCCTCGGACGTGCGCGGACAACTCCACATATACACCCATTTGTTCGAAGTCTACGAAAAGCAGAATAAAAAGAAAGAGGCGGCCGAGGCGGTGGAAAAACTCAAAATCCTCCGCTCCGGCGTTCCCGTAACGCCGATTCCATGAGGGTCATTTACGGAATAAATCCCGTGAGGGAAGCCTTGAAGGTCGCGGGCGCCGGGCGCGGCATAGAAAACATCTTTGTTTGGGAAAGGCGCGAGGACAAGGTCATTCTCGATATAGCGAACGACGCGCGGCGCAAGGGAATAAAAGTCAAAATTGCTTCAAGGGAGAGGCTTACCGAGCTTTCCGGAGTCGAGAAACACCAAGGGGTCGTCGCGGTCTTCAAGGGAGAGTTCGCCTATTGCCACATGGAGGACGCGATAAAGGCGTGGAAGGATTCCGGGGGAAGGGCGCTCTTTTTAGTGTTGGATTCGATACAGGACCCGCAGAATCTGGGCTCTCTCATAAGGGCCGCGGCCGCATCCGGCGTCCACGCCGTCATCATACCCAAGGACAGGGCCTGTCAGGTGACGCCCGCGGTAACAAAGGCCTCGGCAGGGGCCACGGAACTCGTCATGATAGCGAGGGTAACTAACTTAACCAATACCCTGTCCGGCCTGAAGGAAGAGGGAGTGTGGACAGTAGGCATAGAGGCCGGGAGCGGCAAAAGCCTCTACTCGGTTGACATGTTGACCGATATCGCCATAGTCGTGGGGAGCGAAGGAAGCGGCATAAGGCGTCTCGTCCGGGAAGAGTGCGACATCACGGCGCAAATACCCATGAAGGGCTCGCTTAATTCCCTTAACGCGGCGCAGGCCGGAGTGGTCGCGCTTTTCGAGGTTCGGCGGCAGAGGGGGTTCTCGTGAGGGGGCCTTCGTCCGCCTCAGGCGGATTCAAGACGGGCCTTACGGCCGGGCTTATCCGCGAGGCAAAGGCCGCTTTTGAAGGCGTCATACGTCCCACCCCGCTCGTTTATTCGACTTCATTTTCCGCTCTTTTCGGCGGTGACATATACCTGAAACTCGAAAACCTCCAGAAGACCGGTTCTTTCAAGCCGAGAGGCGCGTATAACAAGATACGCTCTCTTAGCGGCGAAGAAAAGAAAAGGGGCGTTATCGCGGCCTCATCCGGCAACCACGCTCAGGGCGTGGCGTGGGCCGCTTCTTTTTGCGGGATAAAATCAACCATAGTCATGCCCGAAACCGCGCCCATAACGAAAAGGGTCGCTACGGCGGGCTACGGCGCCTCGGTCGTGTCGTACGGAAGTTCTTTTGACGACTCCTGCGCGAGGGCAATCGAGCTCGCCCGTGAAAAAGGCCTTGCCTTCATCCATCCCTTTGACGACGAATTGGTCATGGCCGGACAGGGAACAATCGGGCTTGAGATAATCGAGGCCTTGCCCGGCGTCTCGACCGTCATCGTTCCTGTCGGAGGAGGAGGGCTTATATCCGGCATCGCTACCGTTCTTAAAGAGACAAGAAAAAGCGTAAAGGTCATAGGCGTAAGGGCGCGCCGTAAAGACGGAACCGCGACCATAGCCGACGGCATAGCGATAAAAAAAATCGGCAAAAAGGCCTCTTTCGTAATCAAGAAATACGTTGACGATATGGTTATGGTTGAAGAAGATTCCATAGCCGAAGCCATATTGAAACTCCTTGAAAGAAAAAAATTGGTAGTTGAAGGGGCGGGCGCGGTCGGCCTTGCCGCTCTTATGGAGGGGAAGGTAAAGGCGAATGGAAAGACGGTTATTGTTTTAAGCGGCGGCAACATAGACGTTACCACCCTCGACAGGGTGATAAGAACGGGGCTTCTGAAAGAGGGGCGCGTCGCGAGGCTCGCGGTCGAGATAGCGGACGTGCCGGGCGCCTTGGCCGGATTGACCTCCGAGATAGCCGGTTTAAAATCCAACATCCTCCACGTAAACCACATGAGGGACGCGGTCGAGGTGAGCGTCGGCATGACCAAGGTCGAGTTAATTCTTGAAGTAGAGGACGACTCTCACGCGAAGAGGATAAGAAAAAGGCTTAAGCAAAAGGGATTCGAGACTGATGGCGGCGCATAGTCCTACCCCATGTCCCCCGAAAGAGTCCTTCCGGCCATAAGGTGCATGTGCAAATGAAACACGGTCTGGCCGCCTTCTTTGTTGGTGTTTATGACAAGGCGGAAACCCCTCTCTCCGACGCCGATTTTTTTCGCGACGTCCTTTGCCGTAATCATCATATCGCGAAGAAGCGTTTCGTCGTCGCATTCCATGAGGCTCGAGTAGTGGGCCTTGGGGATTACGAGAAGATGGGTCGGCGATTGAGGGAACAGGTCTTTTATCGCGATGAACCTTTCGGTTTCGTGAATGAAGTCGGCGGGAATTTTCTTTCCGGCTATTTTGCAGAATACGCAGTCCATCTTCTTTATTCCTTTTTTTCTCCCTGTGTTTTTTATCTCCTCTCCCTCCGCCTGAGGCGGATGGGGGAGGGTAGAGCCTGCCTCCGCCCGAGGCGGACGAAGTCGAATGGGTGGGGGTTTATCAATCTTCTTTTTTCCTTGAAGCCTTTTCTTCCAGTCCCGAGGTGCCGGAGCGCCTCGAGAGTTCCTTGAACACGTCTTCTATGTTTATGCCTTTGTGTCCGAGTAGTACGAGGGTGTGGAACCAGAGGTCGCATAGCTCGTGAATAATTTCTTTCTTTCCGTCGCGTTTGGCGGCGGATATAAGCTCAGCCGCCTCTTCGTGGATTTTCGCGGCTATCTTGGGCACACCCTTGGAAAAGAGGCTCGCCACGTAGGAACTTTCAGGCTCCGCCTCTTTTCTTTTCTCTATGACGCGGAAGAGTTCGGCTATGACGGAGGCGTCTTTGATTTCCTTTTGGCCCGCGTCGAGACGCCTGAAAAAGCAACTTCTCTCGCCCGTGTGGCAGGCGTTTCCGGTTTGCCTGACCTTAAGAAGCAAGGTATCCGCGTCGCAGTCGTAAAGAATCTCGATGACTTCCTGAAAGTTCCCGGACGTTTCGCCTTTTAGCCAGAGCCTGTCGCGCGTTCTGCTGAAGTAGTGGGCTCTTCCGGTCGAGAGGGTCTTGTCGAGGGATTCTTTGTTCATGTAGGCTAACATCAAGACCTCTCCGGATACGGCGTCCTGAGCTATGGCCGGGATAAGGCCGTGCGAAGAAAATTTTATCTCAATCGCGTTCACCATCGCCTCTCAAGATATAATAATACGTCGAGTGTTGTCAATACCGATTGGGAGGCGAACTGTTTGATAATGGATTAAAGGGCGAAGATACCCGTAATGCTCGCCGGCATAGATGTTCTTTGGTATGCGTTTTAGGCGGAGCTTCTCTACGCCAAATACAGCCCTGTTTTTGTCTTGACGATGGGGATAGGCTTATGGCGTTTGTCAAGGGATTGTCAAAGACTAACTACCGTGATAAGGTGTTAGAATATGACTTTTAAAGCCAACGAACCATTCATATTCTACTCGAGCCTGCAACTGGTGGAACTTACGGGGGTTAAGGCGGCCTCATTGGCCGAACTTGCCGGACATATCCGCGCGATAGGCGCATCCTCTATTTACCATCACACGCACCAGTTTGTGAGACAGCATCTTTATCTTAGCCCAGAGCCGCCGAACGACTTCGCATACTGGGTTTCCGATGTGCTCGGCGATGAGCGTTTCGGAGAGGCCCTTTCGGCAATTGACATAATGGCCTATCCGAGCATAGGTTCGATAAGGGAGGCGCTGATTTCAACAATCGAGCGCGCATTGGGGGAACGTCCCCGCCTGAAAAATTTAACCGCCCCGGAGGGCGAGGAATTCGACTTTCTTAAGTCGATAAGTTTCATATTTCCGACGGATTACAAAGCGCATACCCTCGGCGAATTTTCGGATTGTTTGCGGCTGGTAAGCCTCGATTCCATATACTTCCATATGTTCGAGGCAAGGTTAAGACTCGAACGGCCGACTAATGATTTTTCAAATTGGCTCGCAACCTCGCTCGGGGAGGAGGGATCGGCGGTTAATATCGCAAGGATAGACCCCTATACGCAGACCGGCGAAGGCATAAGGGCGACAATATTGAGAATACTCGAAAGAAGGATTAAGGCCCTCGCCGATATCCATTCCACGGCTCAGGAATAATAGATGGTAAAACTCGAAGAGTATGAACCCATAGCCGGCAAAGGCGTAATCGGCGAAATAAGGCTTCTTGCGGAACGCTTGAAGGGAAGGTCTGTTCAGCATATCAATTCTACTGCCGTAGGCGGCGGGGTTGCGGAGATACTGAATAGGATGGTTCCGCTCCTGAGGGAATGCGGCGTTGACGCGAGGTGGGATGTGATAAAGGGCGGCGAGCAATTCTTCAACGCAACGAAGAAGATTCATAACGCCCTTCATGGAGCAGACGAGGAGATAAGCGGAGATATGTGGGATATCTTTTGGGAGACGGGCAAACGCAACTCCGAAGAGATTCCGTGCGCCTCCGATATAGTTTTTGTTCACGACCCTCAACCTATCGCCATGGTGAATCAGAAGGACGGGAGGCGAAATAAGTGGATATGGCGGTGTCATATAGACATATCCCACGCGCAAGAACGGGTCTTTGACGCGTTGCGGGGGCAAATTATCCGGTATGATGCGGCGGTTTTTTCGGCTCCGTCGTTTGCAAGGACACTCCCGCTCAGGCAGTTTTTGATAGCGCCTTCCCTCGATCCGCTGAGCGACAAGAATAAAGACCTCCCCCGCAATGTCGTGGAAGAAGTGTTGGCGGCTTACGGGATAAAGAGCGACAAGCCCATTGTCACGCAGGTTTCGCGCTTTGACCGCCTTAAAGACCCGGTCGGCGTGATAAACGCTTATAGAAAAGTCAAACGCTACATGGACTGCCAGTTGACACTCGCGGGCGGCACGGCCGCCGACGACCCGGAGTCCGTAGAGGTCTTCGAGCAAGTAAAAAGACAGGCTGAGGGCGACCCGGACATTCATGTGCTCTTGATGCCGCAAAACGACATTCACGTAAACGCCATTCAGCGCGCGTCGGCCGTGATACTGCAGAAGTCCGTAAGAGAAGGTTTCGGGCTTACCGTTACCGAGGCGCTATGGAAGGAGAAGCCCGTTGTGGCGTCGGCCGTGGGCGGCATTCCGGCACAGATAAGACACAAGCATCACGGCCTTTTATGCCATAGCGTGGACGGCGCCGCCCTCGCGATAAAACAGATTCTTCAAAATCCCGAATATGCGCGGCGGCTCGGCGAAAACGGCAAGGAGCACGTTCGACGGAACTTTTTGCTCACGCGCCATTTAAAAGATTATCTGCTTCTTTTCTTGTCTCTTTACGAAACCGAGGATATGGTATATCTATGAAGATTACGTTAAGGCTCATACTTGCCCTTATACTCGCGGTAACCGGCGTTGCCGGCGTATCTTCTTATTTCACCGTCCAATCCGAAAAGGCAAGGCTGACCTCCGAACTCGAACACCGCGCATGGCTTGTATCGGAAGGACTTAAAGAGTCGGTAGGCCGGCTCGTTTTGAAGGGGCCGTCGCGAAAACTCGACATGATTGTGGAAAAAATCGGCGCAGGCAAGCAGATTATGGGCATGGCGGTTTATAATGCCGCAGGGCAAAGCGTCGCCATTTCCAAGGAACTGCCGGCCATATCGCCGTCAAGTCTTAATATTTTGTTCGAGGAATCCGAAGGAGATGAAGGCAAGGGCGCGTACGAGGTGATTGCGTCAAAACGGACTTATCTTTACGCCGTGCCGACATACGATGACGAAGGCGCGCGGACGGGCGCGGTCGTCATATTCAGCGACGCCTCTTATATAGATGAATACCTGTTCGACATATGGCGCAGGAATTTTCTCAGAATTCTTGCCAATGCCTTTCTCATCTCCGTCATAACGCTTTTGGTCGTGCGATGGAGCATAACGGGGCCCATAGCCCGGATGTCGGAATGGATCGGAAGTCTAAGGAGCGGCAGGTTCGACGAAATATTCAAAATGCCAAAGGAAGACATCTTTGCGCCGATATCCAAAGAGATTTCGAGTCTTGCCAAAAGCCTTGCCCTTGCGCATGCCAGGGCAGAGGAAGAGGCAATGCTCCGCAGCCACGCGGAGGCCGTCTGGACGGCTGAACGCCTGAAGGCGCACGTGCGCGCCAAGTTCGGGGGCAAGAATCTGATAGCCGTCTCAAATCGCGAGCCGTTTATGCATATCCGGCGCGGAAAGGCGGTTGAATGCGTAAGCCCCGCAAGCGGCCTCGTAACGGCGCTTGACCCGATACTAAAGGCATGCGGCGGGCTATGGCTTGCGCACGGTTCGGGGAATGCCGACAAAGAAACCGTGGACAGGCGCAACATGGTACGTGTTCCGCCCGAGAATCCCCAGTATGACCTGAAGAGGGTTTGGCTCACTCAAGAAGAGGAAGAAGGGTATTATTACGGCTTCTCCAACGAGGGGTTGTGGCCTTTATGCCATATCTCGCATGTGCGCCCCGTTTTCAGAATAAACGATTGGGCTCGCTATCAGGAGGTGAACCTGAAGTTCGCCAGGTCTCTGGAAGACGCCGTCGAAGACGAGACGTATATCTTTATCCAAGATTATCATTTCGCCATACTTCCAAGAATCATAAAGGAAAGGCACCCTAATGCGAAGATAGCCCTTTTCTGGCACATCCCGTGGCCAAACCCCGAGGCCTTCAGCATATGCCCGTGGAGGCGCGAGATACTCCATGGGATGTTGGGCGCGGACATCATAGGCTTCCATACCCAGTTCCACTGCAACAACTTTCTTGAGACGGTTGATAGAACCCTGGAGTGCCGCACGAACTGGGAGCGGTTCTCCGTAACGCGGATGGGACATACCACCATTGTGAAGCCTTTTCCCATAAGCGTTGATTTTACGCCTCCGCCCTTTAACAGAGAGATCCAAAGCAAGGAGGAATTATTCAAAGATCTCGGCGTGAAGGCATCCATCATGGGTGTCGGCGTTGACAGACTCGATTATACAAAGGGCATTCTCGAGAGATTCAGGGCCATCGAACGCTTTCTGGAGAAGCATTCGGAATACAGAGGGCTTTTTACGTTTGTGCAGATAGCCGCGCCGAGCAGGGAGCATATAAAAAGTTATCATGACTTTGCCGGAGATGCGCGGGCCGAGGCAGACCGCATCAACTGGAGGTTCCAATCAGGCGGCTGGAGACCCATCGTATTCGAGCATCGGCACTTTTCTCACGCGGAGATAGAGCCGTATTACCGCCGCGCCGACCTTTGCATGGTAACTTCGCTTCACGACGGCATGAACCTTGTGGCAAAGGAGTTCGTGGTTTCAAGGGAAGACGAACAGGGAGTATTGATTCTGAGCACGTTCACCGGCGCATCAAGGGAACTGAGGGACGCTCTCCTCGTTAATCCCTATGACACGGAGCAGGTGGCTGATATGATAAAGGTCGCCATCGAAATGGACAAAGAAGAACAGGGGCTCAGGATGAAGAGAATGAGGGCGGTTATAAGGGAGAACAATATCTACAAATGGGCGGCGGATATCATCACGGATCTTGCGCAGATCCGGAAAGGATGAGAAAGATATTCCTTTTTCTCGATTTTGACGGCACCCTCTCGCCGATAGTCGAGAACCCTGAAGAGGCGTTTATTCCGGATAAGGTGAAAGGCTGGCTTAGAAGACTCTCTAAAGACAAGAACTATAAAATCGCTATCGTCACGGGCAGGTCGCTTAAAGACATAAGGAAAAGGGTGGGTCTAAGAAATATCGTATACGCTTCCAATCACGGCATGGAGGTTTATTACAGAGGGCGACTCTTGTTGAGAAAAGGCGTCATATACAAAAGACCGATTAGAAGCCTCGAAAAAATATTGATACGAGAGTTGTCGGAAATCCCGAATGTTTATCTAGAAAATAAAGGCCTCTCCATTGCTGTTCACCTCAGGCGCGTAAAAAAACAACATCGCAAAAAAGCCGCGAGAATAGTCCGGATAGTCGTTGAGCCGTGGCTTAAGCGGTACAAATTTCTATTGACAGGCGGCAAGATGCTGCTGGAGGTAAGACCGCTTTTGTGGGACAAAGGAAAGGCAGTTTTGTGGATGTGGAAAAGATTTGCGCCTAAACGTCTGCCTATCTATGTTGGAGATGATGTTACCGACGAAGATGCGTTCTTGGCGCTCAGACCTTACGGAATGACTGTTCGCATCGGAAAGAAGAAAAAATCTTACGCAGAGTATTACAGCATATCCATTGACAGGCTTATGGATTCGGCAATATTGGCAGGCGAGGGTATTTAACGTAAAAATAGGTTTTTGGGAGCACGCTAAAACCGGGATACCGGTAACGCTCGCATCAGTCGCAATAGCGATTCTTTGGTACGCGTTTTAGCAGGCTGCCGGCAAGTCGTTCCCCGCCTTGACGCTTACCGGCTTACCTGCTAAACTTCACTTCATATGCCTGAGACAATAGTCGAGAGGTTCGAGGTAAAATTACTGAGCATATTGGACGAGTCCGGTAACGCGGATTCATCCCTCATGCCGCCCATATCGGAAGACCTGATAAAAAAATTTTTCGAGACCTTAATTTTCGCGCGGACGTTCAACTCGAGGGCCATAAGCCTTCAGAGGGAAGGCAGGATCGGCACCTACGCTTCAATCTACGGGCAGGAGGCCTCGCAGATAGGGAGCGCCCTCGCACTCGAGAAAGACGACTGGGTGTTTCCCTCGTTTCGGGAAACCGCCGTGAACCTGACCCTCGGTTATCCGGCGTGGCTCATGTTCCGCTATTGGGCAGGGGACGAGAGGGGCATGAAATGTCCGGAGGGGCTAAACATATTTCCCATGAGCGTTCCGGTCGGCACACAGATAACCCACGCGGTCGGCGCGTCTTTGGCCATGAAACTCAAAGGAGCAAAGAGCGCGGCTGTTTGCTACTTCGGCGACGGAGGCTCGTCGAGAGGAGACCTCCACGAAGGCTTCAACATGGCCGGCGTCTTGAAGACCCCGACGGTATTCATCTGCCAGAATAATCAATGGGCAATATCCGTTCCGAGGGAAAGGCAGACCGCGTCCAGGACCATAGCGCAGAAGGCGTTTTCCTACGGGTTCGAAGGCATGCAGGTTGACGGGAACGACGTGTTCGCGGTTTACAAGGCCACGAAGGACGCCCTCGATAAGGCCAAGGCCGGAGGCGGCCCGACCTTCATAGAGTGCCTGACCTACAGGCTCGACGACCATACCACCTCGGACGACGCCTCCCGTTACAGGAAGAAAGAAAATGTCGAGGCGTGGGAGGCTAAGGAGCCCATGATAAGGCTCAGGCTTTTCATGCGAAAAAAAGGCATGTGGAGCGAGGCCTACGAAGAGAGCATTATGAAAAAGGCAACGGAGGCCATTGACTCCGCCATAACGGAAGAGGAAACATTCAGGCCGTCCGAACCCAAAGACATTATCGCTTTCACCAACGCCGAGCTCAGCCAAAGGCAGATTAAGGAATTAAAGGACCGCGGATGGCAAGGATAAACATGGTCGAGGCCATTAACATGGCCTTGAGGCAAGAGATGACTCGCGACAAGGACGTTATCGTGCTTGGCGAAGACGTCGGAGCCGACGGAGGAGTATTCAGGGTTACCGAGGGGCTTCTTCACGAGTTCGGCCCGGAGCGCGTCATTGATACGCCTCTTTCCGAGCTTGCGCTCGTTGGCGCGGGTGCGGGCATGGCCGCCTACGGGCTTAAGCCCGTAGTGGAGATACAGTTCATGGCGTTTCTTTATGAAGGGCTCGAGCAATTGTATTCTCACGCGTCGAGGTTCCGGGCGAGGTCGAGGGGACGTTTTTCCTGTCCTCTTGTGGTACGCACCCCTTACGGCATAGGCATAAAGGGGCCTGAGCTTCATTCCGAATCGTCCGAGGCAGTCCTCTGCCACATGCCGGGCATTAAGGTGGTCGTTCCGTCAAACCCTTATAACGCGAAGGGGCTTTTGGCATCGGCTATAAGGGATCCCGACCCGGTGGTATTCATGGAGCCTTCGAGGCTCTACAGGTCAATAAAGGCGGAGGTGCCGGAAGAAGCCTACGCAATTCCGCTCGGAAAGGCCGAGGTCTTTCAGGAAGGCAAGGATATAACGGTCATAGCGTGGGGCAGGATGTTCCATGACGCGCTCGACGCGACAGAGGGGTTCGATTGCGAGGTAATAGATTTGATGACGCTCAAGCCCTTTGACGAAGAGACTGTTTTGAATTCCGTGAAAAAGACGGGAAGGGTGGTCATAGCGCACGAGGCCACGGGTTATTGCGGCCTCGGCGCCGAGATAGCGGCGTTTCTGGCGCAAGAGGCCATGATGCATCTTAAGGCGCCGATTGTGCGCGTCACGGCTCCGGATGCCGTCGTTCCAATGGCCCGGCTCGAAGATTATTACGTGCCGTCCAAGGAAGCGATAAGAAAGGCCTTTGAAGAGGTCATGAAATACTGAAAGCCGGATTCCCGTCCGCCTTACTGATTGGCGGACGGGAATGACAAGAAGAGGTGCGTCGATGCTCTACGAATTCAAACTGCCAGACCTCGGCGAAGGCATAACCGAAGGCGAGGTCGTGAAGTGGCGGGTAAAGGATAACGACGAGGTTACGGAGCATCAGGTCGTCGTGGAGGTGGAAACCGACAAGGCAATCGTCGAGGTGCCGTCTCCGAAAAAAGGCAAAGTGGTTAAGCTTAGCGCGGCCGAAGGCGAGACCGTGAAAACGGGGCAAACGCTCCTCGTAATAGATATAGAAGGCGAGGCCGCGGATGAGGGAGCCAAGAAGTCTTTTTCTGTTGTCGGAAGCCTTCCCATGGAGGAAGAGGTGCTCGCCACCCCCATGGTCAGGAATCTCGCGAAGAAGCTCGGAATAGACCTGCTTGATATTAAAGGCACCGGGCCGGGAGGCAGGACAACCGAAGAGGACGTCCGCTCCGCCGCGCAGTCCGTGAAGAAAGAGACAACGGACAGGCACGGCTCAATAGAGAGGGTGCCGATAAAAGGCGTAAGAAAGGCCATAGCCAAAAATCTTCTTTTGTCGCAGAAAAATTCGGCCTTTGTCACGGGCATGGACGACGCCGACATAACCGAGTTGTGGAATCTCAAGGCGCGCGAAAAGACCGGCGCCGACAAAAAAGGCGTGCATCTTACCCTTATGCCGTTTTTCGTGAAAGCGGCCGTGCACGCCCTGATGAAGCATCCTTATCTCAACTCGAGCGTTGACGAGGAGACGGAGGAGATAGTAATTAAAAGGTACTATAACATCGGAGTCGCCGTGGATACGCCGGACGGGCTCATGGTGCCTGTCGTCAAGGACGCGGATAAAAAGACCATAATCGCCTTGGCCTCGGAAATACACGAACTGGGACTTAAGGCGAGAGAGAGAAAACTCTCGATAGAGGAACTCAAGGGTTCGACCTTTACCATAACCAATTACGGCACCATAGGCGGCACTTACGCCACTCCCATAATAAATTATCCGGACGTCGCGATACTCGGCATGGGCAGGATTAAGGACGAGCCGTGGGTCAAGGACAACGCCATAGTTGTCCGGAAGATTCTTCATCTTTCGTTCACGTTCGACCACAGGGTCGCGGACGGGAGCGAGGCCGGCAGGTTCTTGAACGACGTCATAAGTTATCTCGAAGACCCGGGGCTTCTTTTTATAGAGAGTGCTTGAGGGGGATTATCTGTTATCGGCGGACGGTTATCAGTTTGTCATTGCGAACGCAGTGAAGCAATCTCGTGATTATAAAAACGAGATTGCTTCGGGGTAAAGCCCCCTCGCAATGACAAGTGATGGTTATCGGTTATCGGCGGACGGTTACCGGGAAAGATAAAATAACTGATAACCGGTAACCGTCCACTGATAACAGTTTCTAACTTGCCGCAACCTTTTCGACAAGGCCTTTCGGCGCCTCGGAGAGCCGTTGGCCGCAGACTTTCCAATTGACGTTTTTCATGAACGCGTCTATGTATGGCGCCCTTTTCACCCCGTAATCTATCATGTAGGCGTGCTCGTACACGTCCATCACGAGGACGGGAGGGGCCATGGGCGCGACGTTGGAATTGTGAGAATCAAGGCAGAAGTTGTGCAGTCTTCCGTCAACCGGGCAAAACGCGAGTATCACCCATCCTCTCGCGGCCATGCCGCAGGCCTTGAACTCGGCTTCCCATTTTTGGAAGGAGCCGAAGTCCTTCGCGATAAGATTTGAAAGTTCCCCGGCCGGCTGACCATTTTTGCCTCCGAGATTTTCGAAGTAGAGTTCGTGGAGAAGCACCCCGTTCATGGCAAAGGATTCTTCCGCCTTAAGGGCGCGCAACTCGCTGAATATCTGGTTTGCCTTGCTAATATCCACTGTCTTTAGTCTTTCTTCTATCTCGTTGAGTTTCGTCACGTATCCGGCGTAGAGTATGTCCCTGTGCTGGGATATCTGGTTCTCCGAGATGCCTTCGAGATTTTTCAGTTCGAATTTTTTCGCTTGATACGCCATGGCAGTCCTCCTTATTTTGCGGTTATATCCATATAGAGATTTATAGCGCAGTAACGGCGAATGTCAAGCCCAGCACCATTTTTCAATATTAACGCACCGGTAATACGTATGCCTGTAACAAATATTATCGCCTAAACAGTGCGCGCCAACAACGAAAAGTGGTGCTGGGCAAGGGGAGGGGAGGCTTGTCCGTCAGGCCTTCTTTCTTTTGAAGAGTTCTTTGTGCTTGGCGAGGTAGTAGACTATGGCGCAATTGAACACGAGTATGGATAGTTTTATTATAGAGGGGTGCGCGATAAGTATCCAGACTTCGTAAGGTATGAAAAGAGAGGTGGATATGACGGTGAGCCACTCGCCCCATTTCTGTCTCATGTGAAGACCGTATGCCTCGAAGAGCGCGAGGCCGCCTAAGAGGAAAAGGCTCAGTGAGGCGCCGAGGATGGTGTTCGTATGCAGGGCTTCGGCTTTCATGAGAGTCCCTTGAATGAAATTGTTTTCCTCGGCCACTCCGAGGTAAAAGGCCGCGTGGCGGACTATCTCAGCCAAGTCCTTTCCCGCGAACCTCAGGATGCCGAAGGCCAGAACTATTTCGATTATGCCGGTAACGAACTTCTGGACGATTATTACCTTGAGGAATTTCCCCCTTTTTTTTGTCTCACCCATGCCTTACCCGCACGCCCTTTCCGGCGAGAAACGTCTTGGCTTCCCCTATGGTATGCTCCCCGAAGTGGAAGATGGACGCGGCAAGGGCCGCGTCGGCCATGCCTTGGGTAAAGGCATCGAGGAGGTGTTCTAAATTTCCGGCGCCGCCCGAGGCTATGACAGGCACCGTAACTGCCATGGAGACGCTTCTGGTGAGGGCTATGTCGTAGCCGTCCTTTGTGCCGTCTCTGTCCATGCTCGTAAGGAGTATTTCTCCGGCGCCGAGCGAGACGATTTTTTTGGCCCACTCCACCGCGTCAAGGCTTCTCGCTTTTCTTCCCCCGTGGGTATAGACCTCCCACGAGCCGCCTTTTTTCTTGGCGTCTATGGCGACGACCACGCACTGGCTTCCGAATTTTTCTGCCGCCTTTCTTACGAATTCCGGATTTTCCACGGCCGAGGTGTTTATCGAGACCTTGTCGGCCCCGGCGCGAAGCATCTCCCTTATGTCGTCTATCGTCTTTATGCCTCCGCCGATAGTGACTGGCATGAAGACCTCTTCGGCCGTGCGCTCCGCGACCTGAAGTATGGTTTTTCTTTTTTCATGGGACGCGGTTATGTCGAGGAACACGAGTTCGTCCGCGCCCTGCGCGTCGTAGGCCTTGGCCGCCTCGACAGGGTCTCCGGCGTCCCTTAAGCCGACGAAGCCGATTCCCTTTACGACCCTGCCGTCCTTAACGTCGAGGCAGGGGATTATCCTTTTCGTAAGCATCGCGCTTTAGTCCCTCGCCGTTTTTATCGCTTCTCTTAAATCGATCGCGCCCGAGTAAAGGGCCTTGCCCACTATCGCGCCGATCGCCTTGATTTTTTTTAACGCCGCGATGTCGTCTATTTTGGATACCCCGCCCGACGCTATGACGGGTATATTTACCGTATCAACGAGTTTCTTCGTCGCGGGGACGTTCGGCCCCTCCAGCATGCCGTCTCTGGATATGTCGGTATAGATTATGGCCGCGATTCCCATGTGCTCGAATCTTTTCGCGAGGTCTGCGGCCTTTGTCTTCGTCACCTCGACCCAGCCCCTTATCGCGACGAAGCCGTCCTTCGCGTCTATGCCGATTGCTATGCGCCCCGGGTAACGCTTTGCCAGAGATTCAACGACATGAGGCTCGCTCAAGGCGAGGGTGCCTATTATTACGCGCGCTACGCCTTTTATTTCGAGGTATCTTTCGGCTGTTTTTTCGTTTCTTATGCCGCCGCCGATTTGAAGAGGCACGTTAACAGCGGATGCGATTTTTTCTATCGCGAGGAGATTTTTAGGCATGCCTTCCATGGCGGCGTCGAGATCGACTATGTGGATGAGTTCGGCCCCTTCGTGCGCCCATCTTTTGGCGACGCCGGAGGGGTCTTTCGAGTACTCCGTTTCTTCGCTCATCACGCCTTGGCAAAGCCTTACGCAACGCCCTTCTTTTATGTCTATGGCCGGGATTATGAGCATTCCGTTATCTCATCTCGATAAAATTTTTAAGAAGCATGAGCCCTGCCTTCTGGCTCTTTTCGGGATGGAACTGGCAGGCGACCACGTTATCCTTTTCAATAGAGCTTGCGAACTCCGTTCCGTAGGACGTTGTGGTGAGGGTGACTGTTTTGTCGTCAGGCGAGGCGTAGTAGGAGTGAACGAAATAGAAAAAAGTTCCGTCTTCGGTGTTTTTCAGGAACGAAGATTCTTTTTCTTTTTTTACGTCGTTCCATCCCATGTGGGGTATCTTGAGTTCGCGGCCTTCGTCTTTCATGCCCTGCGGGAATTTAAGGACTTTTCCCTTTATGACCCCGAGCCCCTTGCAAGGGCCGTCTTCTTCTCCTTCTTCGAAAAGGAGTTGCAGGCCGAGGCATATGCCGAGGAAGGGCTTGCCCGATGAGATGCTTTTAAGGAGCGGCTCCACGAGGCCATAGTTTTCGAGGTTTCTCATGCACTCTTTGAACGCGCCGACGCCCGGCAACACCACCGCCGAGGCATCGAGGATTTTTCGGGGATTTCTCGTGACAACCGGGTCCGCGCCGACGTGTTTCAAAGCCTTTTCGACGCTTCTTAAGTTTCCCATATCGTAGTCTATTACGGCTATCATAAATTTAAGTCGGAGACTGTTTCAGCGCCGTTCGCCCTGAGTAGTGAGCCTGTCGAACTATCGAAGGGTCGAACGGCGGCTTGTAACGACTGTGTATTTCTTATAATTTCCCTTTGGTCGAAAGCACTCCTTTAACGCGCTTGTCTTTTTCGACCGCAATCCGTAACGCCCTTCCGAGGGCCTTGAATATCGCCTCTATCGAGTGGTGCAGGTCTTCTCCGTAATGAAGTCTTGCGTGAAGGTCAATGCCGGCCGTGTTGGAGAGGGCGGTAAGGAATTCCTTTGCAAGACCCAAGTCGAATGCCTCGTGTTTTCTGCGAAACGCGAGGCTCGCGGCTAAAGAAGAATTTTTGGGAAGAGTGAATTTAAGATAAGGCCGTCCGCTTATGTCGAGGATAACCGTGGCGAGGGCGTCCATCATCGGAACGTCCGAGGTTCCGTAGCGTTTTATGCCTTTTTTGTCTTTAAGGGCTTTTTTTATCGCCTCTCCGATACAGATGCCCACGTCTTCCACTGTGTGATGGAAGTCAACTTCTATGTCGCCTTTTGCTTTAACCTTCAAGTCGAAGAGCCCGTGCTTTGAGAAAAGCGTGAGCATGTGGTCAAAGAAGGGGATGCCGGTTTTTATGTCGCCCGCACCTTTTCCGTCCAGATTCAGGGAACCCGTTATGTCGGTTTCGGTCGTCTTTCTTTTTATGGCGGCTGACCTCGGCATGTTTGCCTCCTTGTTGTTTTCCCTCTCTTTTTCCTTGTAGTTTTTCCCTCTCCCCTTGTGGGAGAGGGCAGGGTGAGGGGTAGTGGTCGGGGGATAATTACAATTCCTTGAGCCTTATCCCCACGCTTTTAGCGTGAGCAATAAGCCCCTCCAATTCCGCGAATCTTTCTATGGAAGGGCCGAGTTTCTTCAACGCCTTTTCGCTGAATTCCATGACGCTCGAGAGTTTCACGAAATCAGTCGAATTAAGGGGCGACGAAAATCGCGCCGTGCCTCCCGTGGGGAGCGTGTGGTTAGGGCCGGCCAGATAATCGCCGCAGGCCTCGGGCGTCGTGTGACCGAGGAATATGGCCCCGGCGTTTTTGATTTTTCCGAGCAATTCTTTTGGCCTCCTGACGCAGAGTTCCAGATGTTCCGGCGCCAACGTATTCGATATCCTGAGCGCGTCCTCCAAATCCTTGGCGATTATTATGAGGCCGTATTTTTCGAGAGACGCTTCAATGATGCGCCTTCTTTCGAGTGAGCGGAGTTGGAGGAGTATCTCTTTTTTTACGGTCCTCGCCGTTCTGTGGCTCGTCGTGATAAGTATGCTCGAGGCGAGTTCGTCGTGCTCGGCCTGTGAGAGCATGTCGGATGCGAGCCACGCCGGGTCGCCGCTTCCGTCGTTTAATATGAGTATCTCGCTCGGCCCTGCCACCATGTCTATCGCGACAACGCCGAAGACGAGCCTTTTCGCCGTGGCGACGAATATGTTGCCCGGCCCCACTATCTTATCCACCTTCGGTATGGTCT
>DASRUI010000027.1:0-11904 GCA_035655515.1 Thermodesulfobacteriota bacterium | reverse complement strand
CCGCCCTTTGTGCTCAATACTCTCGTTATCGCGGCCGTAAGCGTGGTCTTGCCGTGGTCGACGTGGCCTATGGTGCCGACGTTGACGTGGGGCTTTGTCCTCTCGAATTTCGCTTTACCCATAAAATCGTCCTCCGCTTGTGTTTAAAATTATATACCGGCTTATCTCGCCTGCGCCTTTGCCGTAATGGTCTCCAGCACCGAATTGGGCACCTGCTCATAGTGAGAAAACTGCATCGTGAAGGTCGCCCTTCCCTGCGTAAGACTCCTCAAATCCGTCGAGTAACCGAACATGTTGGCGAGAGGAACCTTGGCATCCACCACCTGAAAACCGCCCCTCGAGTCCATGCCGTGGATCTTCCCTCTTCTCGAGCTCAAATCCCCTATGGCGTCTCCCATGAACTGCTCCGGCACCACGACCTCCACGTTCATCACCGGTTCGAGCAGTATCTGTCCCGCGCCCTTAAGCGCTTCCTTGAAGCCCATGGACCCCGCTATCTTAAACGCCATTTCGGACGAATCAACGTCGTGATACGAACCGTCCGTGAGCGTTACCTTGACGTCCACCACCGGATATCCGGCAAGCGTTCCGTTCTCCAAAGCCTCTATAATGCCCTTTTCAACGGGAGATATGAATTCCTTGGGTATGGAGCCGCCGATTATCTTATTCACGAATTCAAAGCCTTTGCCTGTTCCGTTCGGCTCGACGTCCAGATAAACGTGTCCGTACTGGCCGCGTCCGCCGGTCTGACGTATGTACTTGCCTTCGGCAGAGGACTTCTTGACTATGGTTTCCTTATACGCGACCTGAGGTTTTCCCACGTTCGCGTCAACCTTAAATTCGCGCAGCAACCTGTCCACGATAATTTCGAGATGCAGCTCTCCCATGCCTGAGATTATGGTCTGACCGGTCTCCTCGTCCGTCTTTAGCCTGAAAGAAGGATCTTCGGTCGCGAGTTTTTGCAATGATATGCCTAATTTTTCCTGGTCGGCCTTCGTCTTAGGCTCTATGGCTATGCTCATGACCGGAGTGGGTATCTCGAGAGTCTCCAACAAAACCGCATGGTCGGGGTCGCAAAGGGTATCGCCTGTTACCGTATATTTAAGCCCGACGGCCGCGGCTATGTCGCCGGCGTAAACCTCTTTTACTTCTTCCCTCTTGTTGGCGTGCATCCTTACGATTCTGCTGAGCCTTTCCTTCTGATTCTTCGTAGAATTATAAAGGTAAGAGCCGGCACTTATGCAACCGGAATAAACCCTGAAGAAGGTAAGTTGCCCGACGAACGGGTCGGTCATTACCTTGAAGGCAAACGCCGAATAAGGGGCGTCGTCCTTTGTCTCTCTTGTTATTATTTCCTCTTTATTGTCCGGATTCACGCCGGTTACCGGCGGTATGTCTATGGGCGAAGGGAGGTAATCCACGACCGCGTCAAGAATGAGCTGTATGCCTTTATTCTTGAACGACGCGCCGCAAAGCACCGGCGTTATGCCCATCGAGATGGTGCCCTTTCTCAAAGCTGACATAAGCTCTTCGGTCGTTACGGGAGCGCCGTCAAGATACTTCTGCATGAGTTTTTCGTCAAAGTCGCTCGCCGTCTCTATGAGCTTGTCCCTGTATTCCTTTACCTCGGCTTTCATGGCCTCGGGCACTTCCTCGACCTGATACTTCGCGCCCATGGTAATATCGTCCCAAACAATGGCCTTGTCCTTTATGAGGTCAACGACACCGCGGAAGGTCTCCTCAGCGCCTATCGGAAGCTGCAATACCGCCGGACGCGTCTTAAGCCTGTCCTCCATCATGTGCACGACCCTTTTAAAATCAGCCCCTGTCCTGTCCATCTTGTTTACGAAGGCTATCCTCGGAACCTTGTACTTATTGGCCTGGCGCCACACGGTCTCGCTCTGAGGCTCGACTCCGCCTACGGCGCAAAATACCGCAACCGCCCCGTCCAAAACCCTCAAAGACCTTTCGACCTCTATGGTGAAGTCCACGTGCCCCGGCGTGTCTATTATGTTTATGTGGTTATCCCTCCACATGCAGCTCGTGGCGGCGCTCGTGATCGTTATGCCCCTCTCGCGCTCCTGTACCATCCAATCCATGACGGCGGTGCCGTCGTGGACCTCTCCTATCTTATAGGTAACCCCGGTGTAGAAAAGTATCCTCTCCGTGGTCGTGGTTTTACCGGCGTCTATATGGGCCATTATGCCGATATTCCTGTGTCTCTCTAACGGTATTGCTCTTGGCATATATAAAAACTATCCTCTTTCCTTACGCTCTATTATCTTTTTTGGTTTTTCCCTATTCCCTTTTCCCTGCTGTTTTTCGTAGGGCAGGGCTTTAGCCCTGCGTAAAGACCGCAACCCTAAAGGGTTGCCCTACTTTTACCTTCCCTGCCCTTTTACCAGCGGTAATGAGCGAACGCCTTGTTGGCCTCGGCCATCTTGTGCGTGTCTTCTTTCTTCTTTACCGCTCCGCCTTTGCCGTTCGAGGCGTCTATTATCTCCGAGGCGAGCTTATCCTTCATGCTCTTCCCCGCCCGGTCGTTCGCGTATCCTATAAGCCACCGAAGCGCCAAAGAAAGCTTCCTGTCCGGAGCGACCTCTATCGGCACCTGATACGTCGCGCCGCCGACCCTTCTGCTCTTAGTCTCAAGAATGGGCTTTATGTTGTCGAGCGCCTTCTTGAAAACCTTCGTCGGGTCTCCCTTGGTTCTTTCCTGCACGAGATCCAACGCGCCGTAGCACACCCTTTCGGCTGTGTTCTTCTTGCCCTGTATCATGACCTTATTCACGAACTTGGTCATAACCGGGTCGTTGTATTTCGCGTCCGGCAGGACTTCTCTTTTCGGTGCGTTTCCCTTGCGAGCCATTACAAAATCTCCCTCTTTTATCGCCGTTTAAAGACAGGCGGGGTACCCACCCGAAGGGAAGGGTCGCCTGTCCTACATTTATATTATTGTTGGGTTGCGCTTCCCCCCGCTTAATGCCTGCGGGGGCTTCGGCTCACTAACCCAACCTACAAAAACGAAATCCGGTGAGCATACGCCCTGATTCAGGCGGAAACGCCACCGGTTCTTACTTGGGTCTCTTTGCTCCGTACTTGCTGCGGGCCTGCTTACGGTTTTCAACCCCGGTCGTATCGAGGGTGCCCCTTACTATATGATACCTTACTCCGGGAAGGTCTTTCACCTTTCCTCCCCTTATGAGGACGACCGAGTGTTCCTGCAGATTATGTCCGATGCCGGGTATGTACGCCGTGGCTTCGATGCCGTTCGTGAGCCTTATCCTCGCGACCTTGCGGAGCGCGGAGTTGGGCTTCTTCGGGGTTGTGGTGTAAACCCTCACGCAAACGCCTCTTTTTTGCGGACACCTCGCGAGCGCCGGCGACGCCGTTTTATACGAAGGCTTCCGCCGGCCCTTCCTTACTAACTGATTGACTGTAGGCATAGATTTTCTATCTCTCCTCGGCTCTCCCGACCAAATTCAACTACTCTAACAACTTCTCCTCGACCTGTCAAGGACTTATTTGAGTTTCTTCGTTATTTTCTTCGATTTCCTCTTCCTCTTCATCCGGAAGACCGCTCGTGTCGATGCCGGCATGGATCCCTAAATAATTCTCGAAACCGCTTCCGGCCGGTATCAGCTTGCCCATTATGACATTCTCCTTGAGCCCCCTCAGAAAATCCACCTTGCCCTCGACCGCGGCGCCGGTCAAGACCTTCGTCGTTTCCTGAAAGCTCGCCGCCGATATGAAACTCTCGGTCGAAAGCGAGGCCTTTGTGACGCCCTGCAAAAGGGGCTCGGCCGAAGCCGGGGCCTTGCCTCTGGCAAGCAACTTTTCGTTCTCCTCTTCAAACACGTATCTTTCCACCTGCTCGCCCGAAAGAAACGCGGAATCTCCGGCGTCCGTAATCTTCACCTTCTTAAGGAGTTGCCTCACTATGACTTCTATGTGCTTGTCGTTTATCTTGACGCCCTGAAGCCTGTAGACTTCCTGCACCTCGTCCACGAGATACTTCGCGAGCTCCTTGACTCCGAGTATCCTCAATATGTCGTGCGGGTTCGCGGAACCGTCCATCAAAGGCTCTCCCGCCCGCACGGAGTCGCCTTCCCTCACGCTCACGTGCTTGCCCTTGGGTATGAGATACTCCTTCGGCTCTCCGACCTCCGGAGTTATGACGACCTTTCTCTTGCCCTTGGTGTCCTTGCCGAAAGACACTATCCCGTCTATCTCGCTTATCACGGCGCACTCTTTGGGTTTCCGAGCCTCGAAAAGTTCGGCGACCCGCGGAAGACCTCCGGTTATGTCCTTGGTCTTCGTGGTCTCTCTCGGAATCTTGGCTATCATGTCTCCGGCCTTGAGCACGTTGCCTTCGGTTATGGTGATTATGGCGCCTACCGGCAATATATACCTTGCGGGAAGATGCGTGCCCGACACCTTATGCGTCCTTCCGGACTCGTCCTTTATCGAAACCCTCGGACGCATCTCCGAGTCCTTGTAGGCGACTACGACCTTGCTCGAAAGGCCGGTCACTTCGTCAACCTGCTCTTTCATGGTCTTGCCGTCCTCTATATCGCCGAACTTGGCGATACCGCCCATCTCGGTTATTATCGGAATGGTATACGGGTCCCACTCGGCGATAACGGTGCCCACGCGCACCTTGTCGCCGTCTTTTAACTTAAGCTTGGCGCCGTATATGACGGAGTTCTTCTCGCGTTCCCTGCCGTTCTCGTCAAGCACCGATATCTCGCCGTTACGGTTCATCACTATGGTCTCGCCCCTCGAGTTGACGGCGGTATTGAGTTTTGCCCCGAACTTCAAGACGCCGTCGTGCCTCGCCTCAAGGGCCGTCTGCTCGGCACGCCTACTCGCCGTGCCTCCTATATGAAAGGTGCGCATCGTAAGCTGGGTTCCCGGCTCTCCTATGGACTGCGCCGCTATTACACCAACGGCCTCTCCCATATCCACCAGCTTGCCTCTCGCGAGGTCTCTTCCGTAACACTTGGCGCATATGCCGCGCTTGCTTCTGCAGGTGAGCACGCTCCTTATCTTTACCTTGTCCACCCCGGCGTCTTCCACCCTTTTTACGGCGTCCTCGTCTATCTCGTCATTGGCGTCCACAAGGACTTCCTTGGAGAACGCGTCCGCGACTTCTTCGAGCGCGACCCTTCCGAGAACCCTCTCGCCTATGGCCTCGATTATCTCTCCGCCCTCGACAAGAGAACTCATGTAGATGCCGTCCAAGGTGCCGCAGTCGTCCTCGTATATTATGGCATCCTGCGCCACGTCCACGAGCCTCCTCGTAAGGTACCCGGAATTCGCGGTCTTAAGCGCCGTGTCGGCGAGACCTTTTCTCGCGCCGTGCGTCGAGATGAAGTATTGGAGAACGGTCAGGCCTTCCCTGAAATTCGCGGTAATAGGGGTTTCTATAATCTCTCCCGAGGGTTTGGCCATGAGTCCCCTCATGCCGGCAAGCTGGCGTATCTGCTGCGCCGAACCCCTCGCGCCGGAATCCGCCATGATGAATATCGGGTTAAAGCTCCGTATCTTCGTCTCAACGCCCTTTTCGTCCTTCACCGTGTCCACGCCGAGTTCCTTAAGCATCTCATCGGCTACTTCTTCGGTTGTCTGCGCCCATATGTCTATGACCTTGTTGTATCTCTCGCCGTCGGTTATGAGCCCCTCGTTATACTGCTTCTGTATCTCCTTGACCTCTTCGTACGCCGTGTCGAGGAGTTCCTGCTTTTTCTTCGGTATCTTAAGGTCGTCTATGGCTATCGAAATGCCCGCCTTGGTCGCGTACTTGTAACCCATGTCTTTGAGCCTGTCGGCCAAAAGAACCGTTTCCTTGCTGCCGGCCCGCCTGTAGCAGATGTCTATGAGCTCGGCGAGTTGCTTTTTGTCCATCACCTTGTTTATCTCTTCGAATCCGACCACCGCCGGAACTATCTCCCTCAAGACGACCCTTCCGACGGTCGTGTCCACTATCTCGCCGTCGAGTTTGACCTTTATCTTGGCCTGAAGATGCAGTTCTCCGGCCTCGTACGCGGCCCTCACCTCGTCGAAAGACGAAAACTTCTTGCCCTCGCCCTTGACGCCGAACCTGTCGCGCGTAAGGTAATATAGCCCCAGTACTATGTCCTGCGTCGGAACGATAATCGGCTTTCCGCTCGCCGGCGAGAGTATGTTATTGGTGGACATCATGAGCACCCTCGCCTCGGTCTGCGCCTCGACCGAAAGCGGCACGTGCACGGCCATCTGGTCTCCGTCGAAGTCGGCGTTGAACGCGGTGCAGACGAGCGGGTGGAGCTGAATGGCCTTGCCCTCTATGAGAATCGGCTCGAAGGCCTGAATGCCGAGCCTGTGGAGCGTCGGCGCGCGGTTAAGAAGCACGGGGTGTTCCTTGATCACCTCGTCCAAAACGTCCCACACCTCGCTCTTTTCCTTCTCGAGCATCTTCCTCGCGCTCTTTATGGTGGTCGCGTAGCCCTTTTCCTCGAGCTTCTGGTATATGAACGGCTTGAAGAGTTCTATCGCCATCTTTTTCGGAAGGCCGCACTGATGGAGCCTGAGTTCCGGCCCTATGACTATGACGGAACGTCCGGAGTAATCAACCCTCTTTCCGAGGAGATTTTGCCTGAAGCGTCCGCCCTTGCCCTTTATCATGTCGCTCAGGGATTTAAGGGGGCGCTTATTCTGTCCCGTTATGATGCGTCCGCGGCGTCCGTTGTCGAACAGCGCGTCAACGGCCTCCTGAAGCATCCTCTTCTCGTTCCTTATGATGATGTCCGGCGCGTTAAGCTCCATGAGCTTCTTGAGCCTGTTATTCCTGTTTATGACCCTCCTGTAGAGGTCGTTAAGGTCGCTCGTGGCGAACCTTCCGCCGTCAAGCGGAACCAGCGGCCTCAAATCCGGCGGAAGCACCGGCACGACTTCCATTATCATCCACTCGGGCTTGTTGCCGGAATTCAAGAACGCCTCGGCCGCCTTAAGCCTCTTCGCGTACTTCTTGCGCTTCGCGTCCGAGCCAGTCTTCTTCAAGTCGGCCCTGAGTTCGGCGGAAAGCTTCGCGAGGTCGATTTTGCGGAGCATGTCGCGTATGGCCTCGGCGCCCATGGAGGCGACAAAGGAATCCACGCCGTGCTTTTCTATCGCCTGACGGTACTTGTCGTCGCTTAGAAGTTCTCCGCGCCTAAGGTCGGTTTCCTTCGGGTCGGTCACTATGTAGTTTTCGTAGTATATGACCCTTTCGACTTCCTTAAGCGTAAGGTCGAGGAGAGAGCCTATCCTAGACGGAAGACTTCTTAAAAACCAGATATGGGCGACCGGGGTGGCGAGGTCTATGTGCCCGAGCCTTTCGCGCCTGACCTTGGACGGGATAACCTCGACGCCGCACTTTTCGCAAACTATGCCCCTGTGCTTCATCCTCTTGTACTTGCCGCAATTGCACTCGAAATCCTTCACCGGGCCGAATATCTTGGCGCAGAAAAGGCCGTCCCTTTCCGGCTTGAAGGTTCTATAGTTTATGGTCTCGGGCTTTTTGACCTCGCCGTGAGACCACTCGCGGATTTTATCCGGGGACGCGACTGTTATCCTTATGGCGTTAAAATCAGACGGCTTTTTCTGTTTTTCAAACAATGCCATGAGGCTTTCTACTGCCACTGTCGTACCTCCATCTATCGGTTATCGTTTATCCGTTACCGGTAAAAATCAAAAACCGGCAACCGGCGACATTCTTACTTGTCCTGTTTCAAAAGCTCTATGTTAAGCCCCAGACTTTCGAGTTCCTTTATTAGCACGTTGAACGATTCCGGCATGGTGGGCTCCAGCGAATAATCGCCCCTCACTATGGACTCGTACATCTTGGTCCTTCCGGGCACGTCGTCGCTCTTCACGGTAAGGAACTCCTGAAGAGTGTAGGCCGCTCCGTAAGCCTCGAGCGCCCAGACCTCCATCTCTCCGAGCCTCTGGCCGCCGAACTGCGCCTTTCCTCCGAGCGGCTGTTGCGTTACGAGCGAGTACGGTCCGGTGCTCCTGGCGTGTATCTTGTCGTCAACGAGATGATGAAGCTTCAACATGTACATGAGCCCGACCGTCACCTCCTGATCGAAAGGCTCGCCGTTTCTTCCGTCGTAAAGAACGCTCTTTCCGCTCGTGTCGAGGTCCGCCAGAGCGAGCGCGTCTTTAATCTCGTCCTCGCTCGCCCCGTCAAAAACGGGAGACGCGACGAAAACGCCGTTCCGCACCCTCTTCGCCACCTCAATGACCTCGTCGTCCGAAAGAGAGTTCAAAAACTTGCTGAAATCGAGGGACGAATATATCTTCTTCATCCTCTCCCTTATGGTGTTCGGGCTGTAGTGGGTCTCCACCATCTTCATGATGCCGGCGCCCAGATTCCTCGACGCCCATCCGAGATGCGCCTCGAGTATCTGTCCGATGTTCATTCTTGACGGAACGCCAAGCGGATTCAAGACCAGATCAACGGGCGTGCCGTCCTTCAAAAACGGCATGTCCTCGTCCGGGAGTATCCTCGATATGACGCCCTTGTTTCCGTGGCGTCCGGCCATCTTGTCCCCGACGGACACCTTCCTCTTCATGGCGATATAGACCTTCACCATCTTTATGACGCCCGGAGGAAGTTCGTCTCCCCTCTTTATCCTGCCTATCCTCTCGTCGAAGATGGACTTTATCGCGTCCACGGCGTCGGCGAGTTTCGCGAATATGTTGTCAAGCTCCCTCTCGGCCTTGTCGTCGCCCATGGGGATTATCTCGCCCCATCTGCTTTTCGGAACCCCTTGAAGGTCGTCCTTGGCGATGACCTTGCCCTTCTGGAGGAGCGTATTGCCTTTTTTGTCGGCTATCTTGACGCCGGATTTCTTGCCGACAAGGAGCTTCTCCGCCTTATTGTAGGCGGTGGTCTTGACTATGTTCACCTCGTCGTCGCGATCCTTCGTGAGCCTCGACACTTCCCTGTCCTCGATGCTCTTGGCCCTCTCGTCCTTCTCGACGCCCTTCCTCGAAAACACCTTGGCGTCTATCACGACCCCTTCGATGCCGGGCGGGACGCGAAGCGAGGTGTCTTTTACGTCCTCCGCCTTCTCGCCGAATATGGCCCTCAAGAGCTTCTCTTCCGGAGAGAGCTGTGTCTCGCCCTTCGGGGTAATCTTCCCGACGAGGATGTCTCCGGGCAGGATGTCGGTTCCTATCCTGATTATGCCGCTGTCGTCAAGGTTCCGGAGCGCCTCTTCTCCGACGTTCGGTATGTCCCTCGTTATGTCTTCCCTTCCGAGCTTTATGTCCCTCGCGACTATCTCGAACTCCTCGATATGAACGGAGGTGAAGACGTCTTCCTTTAAAAGCCTTTCGCTTATGAGTATGGAGTCCTCGAAGTTATACCCGCCCCACGGCATGAACGCCACGACGACGTTATGGCCGAGCGCGAGTTCTCCGTTGCTGGTCGAGTGCCCGTCCGCCACCACGTCTCCGGCCTCGACCCTGTCGCCTTCCTTCACGAGAGGCTTCTGGTTTATGCAGGTGTTCTGATTGGACCTCCTGAACTTCGTCAAATTATAGACGTCCACGTCTCCCTTGGCGCACTTTATGACTATCCTCTCGGCGTCCGAACTTTCCACTACTCCGGTCTTCTTCGCGACGACGGTAACGCCCGAGTCCTTCGCGACCACGCTTTCCATGCCTGTTCCGACAACCGGCGCTTCCGTCCTCATGACCGGAACGGCCTGACGTTGCATGTTGCTCCCCATAAGCGCCCTGTTGGCGTCGTCATTTTCAAGAAACGGTATGAGCGCCGCGGCGATAGAGACGAGCTGGTTCGGGGATACGTCCATAAGCGTTATGTCCTCGGCCCTCGCCATCACGAACTCTCCGCCCTTTCTCGCGGAAACGAACTCCGCCGTGAACCTTCCGCCTTCGTCTATCGGGGCGTTCGCCTGAGCTATGACGTGGTCTTCTTCGTCAAGCGCCGAAAGATAAAGTATATGGTTCGTGACCTTTCCGCCTATGACCTTCCTGTACGGGGTCTCGACGAAACCGAAGTCGTTTATGCGCGCGTACGTGCTCAAGGACACGATAAGGCCGATGTTCGGACCTTCGGGGGTTTCTATGGGGCAAATCCTTCCGTAATGGGTCGCGTGCACGTCCCTCACTTCGAATCCCGCCCTCTCTCTCGTAAGGCCTCCGGCTCCGAGCGCGGAAAGACGCCTTTTGTGGGTTATCTCGGAAAGGGGGTTCGTCTGGTCCATAAATTGACTAAGTTGGCTCGAGCCGAAAAATTCCTTTATGACCGCGGTAACCGGCTTTGGATTGACGAGGTCGTTCGGCATGAGGGTTTCTATCTCGCCCAAACTCATCCTCTCCTTTACCGCCCTCTCCATGCGGAGCAACCCTATCCTGTACTGATTCTCGAGGAGTTCGCCGACGCACCTTACCCTTCTGTTTCCGAGATGGTCTATGTCGTCGACCGTGCCCTGCCCGTTTTTGAGGCCGAGGAGGTACTTCACGACGCCCATTATGTCTTCTTTCCGGAGCGTGGTGTGCTCTATGGGAGCGTCAAGGCCGAGCTTCCTGTTGATCTTAAGCCTTCCCACCTTCGAAAGGTCGTACCTCTCCGGAATAAAGAAAAGCTGTTCGAAGTTCTGGTTCGCCATAACGACGGTCGGCGGCTCGCCCGGCTTAAGCCTCTTGTAGATGTCTATCTTCGCGTTGAGCGTCATGTTGGTCGTCGAGTCGTCCGGGTTGGCGGCCCTGTAGTCGTTAACCTGCTTCGCGGCCTCGTTGCCTATGCGGTCGTTGAGCAAGGTTTCCCTCAGGGACGGCCCGAGCGCCTCTATGAAAAGCAACTTAAAACGCTTTATGCCGCGCCTCGAAATCTCGTCGAGTTTTTCCCTCGTGAGAACCTGATTGCACTCGAGTATGACCTCGCCGGTCTTAAGATCCACCACATCCTGCGAGGCAATTCTCCCTATTATGTCCTCGACCTCCACCTGTATGTGTTTTATGCCGGCGGAGACGAGTTTCTTCGCCTGAAAACGCGAAATCTTCTTGTCCTTCTTGACTACAATCTCCCCGGTCTTCGGGTCTTTTATGTCGTGGCTGGACTTCTGCCCGACGATGTATTCCTGATCAACGCTCTTCTCCAGCTTCTTGCCGTCTATCGTAATCTCTTCGCTCGGGTAGAAAAAGTTAAGAAGTTCCTCGACGGAATAACCGAGCGCCTTAAGGAGCACGGTCGCGAGCATCTTCCTTCTTTTGTCTATGCGGGCGTAAAGCCAGTCCTTCTGGTCGAACTCGAAATCAAGCCAGCTTCCGTGGTAAGGTATCACCCTTGCCGTGTACTGAACCTTGCCCGCGTACCCCTTGCCCTTTTCATACTCGAAAAAGACCCCCGGGGAACGGTGCAACTGGCTTACTATGACCCTCTCCGTGCCGTTTATGACAAAACTCCCGTTTTCGGTCATGAGAGGTATTTCGCCGAAATAAACCTCCTGCTCTTTTATGTCGCGCACGCTCTGGGCGCCGGTCGAAGGGTCGGTATCCCACACGGTGAGCCTGACGAGAATCTTCATCGGCGCGGCAAAGGTGAGCCCCTTCTCGATGCATTCCTCGACAGTGTACTTCGACGCGAGCAGAAGATACTTGACGAAGTCGAGCGAGGCGTTCGCTCCGAAATCCTTTACCGGAAAGAGGCCCTTAAAAACGGCGTTAAGCCCGGAATTTTTCCTGTCCTCCGGCTTTGCGTCCAGTTGAAGAAACTCTTTAAAGGATTTCTTCTGGACTTCGATGAGGTCGGGTATGTTAACGACCTTGCCGATGCGGGAATAATCTTTTCTCAAGAGATGGCCGTTTATCAAAGCCATATGCTTGGGGCTCCTTTTTTCGTTATTTTAA
>DASRUI010000026.1:0-7432 GCA_035655515.1 Thermodesulfobacteriota bacterium | reverse complement strand
CGCCGCCACGGTCATAGCCTCTCAAGCCATGATAACCGGGATGTTCTCCCTCGTATATCAGGGCATAACCACGCACATAATGCCGCTCTTTAAGGTCGATTTCACCTCCGAAGAGATGCGCACCCAGATATACATCGGCTTCGTGAACTGGTTCCTTCTCATATGCGTCATCTTTATCATGTTCGAGTTCAAGGAATCGTCCAACCTCGCCGCGGCCTATGGCTTTGCCGTAACCGGCACGATGTCCATCACCGGCATCATGATGACGTGGATATTTCTCATAGGCAGAAGCTATGTCCGCGCCTCGTTCGCGTTCCTGATAACGGTCGCGGCCATGATATTTTTCTTCGCCAACAGTTTCAAGATACCGCACGGCGGCTACTGGTCCATTATTGCCGCGCTATTCCCGTTTCTGCTTATCCTCATATACACTTCCGGGCAGAAAAAGCTCTACAGGACGCTTAAGCCTTTGAATCTCGACACCTTCCTCGTCAGTTACAACCAGATATACAAGGGGCTCGCGAAGATAAGCGGCACCGCGCTCTTTTTCTCGAAGGCGCAGGCGGACATCGCCCCGTATATCGTGCACACGATGTTCAAAAATAATATCATCTATGAGGACAACATAATCATATCCATCGTAAGGACGGATGAACCTTTCGGCGTAAGGTCGCATTTCAGGGCCGACCTCGCCCCCGGGCTTCGCGTATTCGAGATAGAATCGGGCTATATGGAGGTCGTCGACGTCGAGGCGATACTTAAGTCGGTCGGAATAAACGAGAAGACCATCTTCTACGGGATAGAGGAAATAGCGACGGACAATATAATCTGGAAGGTCTTTTCGCTTATCAAAAGGACGACCCCGACGTTTTTGCAGTTCTATAAACTTCCGCCGAATAAACTCCACGGCGTAATAACAAGGGTCGAGATGTAACCGAAGGACGGCTTTTTACGTTGCGTGCCGCGTTGGTTTATCGATTCATCCGCCTCAGGCGGACCGCCCTCAGGACAAAAAACCCTTGACTTATTCGATAATTAAATGATAATTATATTTAATTACTTATCAAAGACAAACTCCGATTTTAGTCTTTCGTAACTCAGGGCTTTAGCCCTGATACACATCAGCCCTTCCGCCTCAGGCGGAGGGCTGAGCTACAACGACAAACAAGAAGGCGATAGAGAAATGGCCAAAAAAATACTCCTTGCCGACGACAGCATTACCATACAAAAAGTCATCTCCCTTACCCTTGCCTCCGAAGACTATGACCTCATCATAGTCGGCGACGGCGAAGCGGCCGTGCAAAAAGCCGAAGAAACGCGGCCCGACCTCGTAATCGCGGACGTAACCATGCCCGGGAAAACCGGTTACGAAGTTTCTTCTTTCATAAAGAACCATCCATCGCTCAAAGGAACCCCCGTGCTTCTTCTCGCCGGCACCTTCGAAACGGTCGACACGAAACAGATGGCGGCCGCCGGCGCGGACGACTATATAATAAAACCGTTCGAATCCGAAGACCTCATAAAAAAAATCCGCGCCCTTTTGTCGCGTCCCGCGGAAGCGGCTCCTTCAACGGAAAATTTACCCGAAGAGGAAGCCCTCGCGGAAATAGAATTCGAGAAGCCGGAGGAACCCGCGCCGGCTCCCGTCGCGGCAGCGCCGTCAATGCCGGAAATTCCCGTCGCGCCCGCGCCGCCGGGCGCGCCTCAAAAAGCAAAACCTTCCATAACGGAAGACATCTGGGAAGCGGGAGACTTCCTCGGCGGTCCCGAAGAAGAAACAGTCGAAGCCCCCAAGGAAGAAGGCGTATCTGACGAAGGATTCGATTTCTTCGGATTGGACGAAGAAAAACCCGCGGAAAAACCCCGGGCAAAAGAAAAGGCCCTTGAAGCAACGGCTTCCATGGACACGGGATTTGCGGAACAAGCGGCAAAGCCGGCTCCACCGCCAAAACCCATGGAAGCGCCGTTGAAACCCCCGCCTGAAGTCAATGCCCCTGAAACGCCGTCCTTTGAACTCACGGAACCGGAAGAGGAATTGGTAACGGCTCCGGTTGAAACCATGTTCGAACTCGGCGAGCCGGAGAAACTTAAAAGAGCCGAAGCCGAGCCCTTCATCGCTCCGCCGCCTCCGGCGCAAAAGATAACGCCTCCCGCGCCTCTCAAGGCCGAAGCGCCCGCGAAAACGGAAGAACTCCCCGGGGCCGAAGCGTTAGGCGCGTTATCAAAGGAAAAACTCGAGGAAATAATCACAAAAGTCGCCCGGCAGGTGGTGGAAGAGATAGCGTGGGAAGTCGTGCCGGAACTCGCCGAGGAACTCATAAAAAGAGAAATCATGGACAAATTGCGCGCGGCAATGACCAAAGGGAAGTAATCTTCGTCAGGGAACATATTACGCCTGTCTCGAGCAATAAGCTTGTCGAACTATCGAAAGAGAGGGGGCTATAACTCTGGAGGATTTCTCCTTGCGTTATAACCCCTCTTAAAATTTTGAGGATAATGGATTCCCGCTTCCGTCCGCCTCAGGCGGAGCGGACGGGAATAACAAAGAGAATGAGCGACTCAATCGATAAAATTCCGGAAAAAGTCTATTCTCCGTCCGAGATAGAAAAGAAATGGGCGGAACGCTGGCTCAAGGAAGGCGTTTTTGCCGCGAACCCCTCCTGCGGCAAACCTCCCTTCTCGATGGTCATACCTCCTCCGAACATCACCGGCACCCTTCACATGGGACACGCCCTGAACAACACGCTTCAGGACATCCTGGCGCGCCACAAGCGGCTCCGGGGATACGACGTCCTCTGGGTGCCGGGCACGGACCACGCCGGAATAGCCACGCAGAACGTGGTCGAGAAAAAACTCAAAGAAGAAGGCCTCACGCGGCACGACCTCGGAAGGGAAAAATTCATAGAGCGCGTATGGCAATGGAAGGAGGAAAGCGGAGGGGCGATAGTCAATCAGCTGAAACGCCTCGGCGCGTCCTGCGACTGGACCAAAGAGCAGTTCACGATGAGCGAAAGTTTGAGCCGCGCGGTAAGAGAAGTGTTCGTCCGCCTCCATGAAGAAAACCTCATATACAGGGACGAGCGCCTCATCAACTGGTGTCCGAGATGCCTCACCGCCCTCTCGGACATAGAGGTGGAGCACGAAGAAACGGCCGGAAAACTCTACCACATACGCTATCCGCTCGCGGAGGGCGCGTTCCTCACAGTGGCCACCACAAGACCGGAGACCATGCTCGGAGACACGGCCGTGGCCGTGCACCCGGAAGACGAAAGATATAATCGCCTTATAGGAAAGGAAATCCTTCTTCCCCTGACCAATAGGCGCATACCGGTCGTGGGCGACGACGCCGTTGACAGGGAATTCGGCACCGGCGCGGTAAAGATTACTCCTGCGCACGACTTCAATGACTTCGAAATGGGCATGAGACACAACTTGAAGCGCATAGCCATATTCGACGAAAAAGCCCACGTAAGGAAAGACGTGCCCGACATAAGCCCCGAGGTGATGGATGAAATATCCGGTCTTCATGCCCACAAGGCAAGGGAAAAGGTCGTCCACATCCTGAAGGAAAAGGGATTCCTCGCCAAGTCCGAAGACCACGCTCACGCGATTGGCAGGTGTTACAGGTGCAGAACCGTCATCGAGCCTTACCTTTCGCTTCAGTGGTACGTGAAGGTAAGGCCTCTCGCCGATGAGGCGGCAAAAGCAGTTGAGAGCGGAAAGACTAATATCATCCCGAAGTCGTGGGAAAACACCTACTTCGAATGGATGAGGAACATAAAAGACTGGTGCGTATCCCGCCAGATATGGTGGGGGCACAGGATTCCGGCTTGGTATTGCGAAAGATGCAACGCCGGCAAATGGACGGAGGTGCGCGGCGAAAAAAGATTCGGCGCGGACGCGGAACCCATAGTCAAAAGGGACGAGGTAACCGAATGCCCGAAGTGCGGCTCAAGCGAAGTTCTCAGGGACAACGACGTCCTTGACACGTGGTTCTCGTCCGCGCTCTGGCCGTTCTCCACGCTCGGCTGGCCGGACTCGAAAGAGGAACTCCTCCGCTACTACCCGACGTCCGCCCTTGTAACGGGGTTCGACATAATATTTTTCTGGGTGGCGCGGATGATGATGATGGGGCTCAAGTTCATGAACGACGTCCCCTTCAAAGAGGTCTACATCCACGCCCTCGTCCGGGACGCCGAGGGGCAGAAGATGAGCAAGAGCAAAGGGAACGTCATAGACCCTCTGACGATGATGGATAAATACGGCACCGACGCCTTGAGATTTTCGCTCGCGGCTTTCGCCGCACAGGGGCGCGACATAAAACTCTCGGAAGAACGCATAGAGGGCTACAGGAACTTCGCCAATAAAATCTGGAACCTCGCGAGATTCACGCTCATGAACGTCGAAGCGAACGCCGGAATGGAAATAAACGAAAAACACTTAAGTTCCGCGGACAAGTGGATCCTGACGAGGTTATCCATTCACGTCGAAGAAATACCGCGCGCCATCGACGCCTACCAGTTCGACGTTGCCGCGGGGGGCATGTATTCCTTCGTGTGGCACGAACTCTGCGACTGGTATGTCGAGTTCGTAAAACCCGACCTTTGGGGCGACAACGGAGAGGAAAGAAAAAAAGCCTCTCAAGCGGTATTGCTGAAAGTCTTGAAAGATTCCCTTAAACTCCTGCACCCTTTCATGCCTTTCATAACCGAAGAGATATATTCGTATCTTCCGGGCTCCAAAGGCTTCATAATGAAGTCGGCTTATCCGGAGGAGGGGCAACGCTATCCCGAAGAGACGGGCAGAATGACCGCTGTCATGAACATCATAAAGACGATAAGAAACATAAGGACCGAGATGAACATACCACCCGGCTCCATGGTGGAGGCCGCGTGCTTTCCGAGCGGCAAAGAGGCCCTTGCCTCGATTAAAGAGGGAGAGGGCTACATAAAAACCCTCGCCCGCGTTAAAGACATCATTATGCTCGAACGAGGAGAAAAACCCGAAAACTCCGCCTTCTCGGTCGCTGACGCCGGATTCGCGGGGCAAACAATCGAGGTGTTCGTGCCGTTGAAAGGGAACATAGACGCCGTCTCGGAAATAAAGAGGCTTTCGAAAGACATGGATAAAATCTCGAACGAACTCGCCTCGGTCGAAAACAGGCTTTCGAACGAAGCCTTCATTGCCAAGGCCCCCTTTGAGGTGATAGAGAAAGAGAAAAAGCGCGTATCCGAACTTATCGAAAAAAAGGCCAAACTCGATTCCGCGATAGAGCGGATGAAAAACATCCTTTAACGTAACTCGGCCCTTTAGAGCCTGCCCCCGAAATCGGGGTACCTATGAGAAGCATGGGTCGCGGGGGGCTGATATATATCAGGGCTATAAAGCCTGCAGTGAGCTTGTCGAACTGCCCTGAGCTACAAAAGACAAGACTGACGACGGAAAACCTCGTTCAAGCACAGGAGTAACGTGACTCTTTCGGGAAAACAATACGAAGAAATAGTATCCTGCGTCATATCAGCCGCGCTTGCCGAGGACATAGACGGAGGCGACATAACGACGGAGGCGATAGTTCCGAAAAATAAAATCGCCTCGGCAAAACTCGTCGCCAAAGAGCCGCTCGTAGTGGCGGGGCTCCTGATAAGCGAAAAGGTGTTCAAGGCCGTTGACAAACGGATAAAATTCGCTTCCCTCGCGAACGACGGCGAGAGGGTCAAAAAAGGCGCGGTCCTCGCAAGGATAAGCGGGAGCGCCGCGTCCGTGCTCAAGGCCGAGCGCACGGCCTTGAACTTCCTCCAGCGGATGTCCGGCATAGCGACCTTGACCTCCGAATTCGTCGAGAGGACGAAGGGAACCAAGACAAAGATACTCGACACGAGAAAAACCACCCCTTGCATGAGGATATTCGAGAAATACGCCGTCAAAGCCGGAGGAGGCTTAAACCACCGTTTCGGGCTCTTCGACGCCATACTCATAAAAGATAACCACATAGCAATAGCCGGAGGAATCGAAAAAGCGGTTATGGCGGCAAGAAAAAAACACGGCAATAAAGCCTTCATCGAGGTTGAAACGAAAAATCTCGAAGAAGTAAAAGAGGCCGTTAAATTAGGCGTTCAGGTCATAATGCTCGACAACATGGACATAAATAAGATGAAAAAAGCAATAAGGCTCATAGGCAAAAAAGCCCGGACTGAAATCTCCGGAGGCGTGAATCTGAAGAACATAAAAAAACTGGCATCCCTCGGGCCGACGCATATTTCAATCGGAGCCCTGACACATTCTGCGAGGGCAATGGACATAAGCCTTGAGGTGGATTGAAGGATTTTAAAACCGCTTTCGCTTAAACTGCATGAAAAGGGGCTAAGCCCCATTCGGCGAGGGCAATGGACATAAGCCTTGAGGTGGATTAAAGGATTTCAGAAAACTAAAATTACCGTCATTGCGAGCGAAGCGAAGCAATCCCGTGATTGTAAAAACGAGATTGCTTCGGGATAAAACCCCTCGCAATGACAAAGATGGTTCTCATGGGAAACGCGGAATCCAAAATAATAGGGCTTTTGAGGTCAAGCGGCGGGGCATACGCCTCCGGTCAAATGATAAGCCGCAGCCTCGGCATATCGAGGAACGCGGTATGGAAGCACGTCGAATCGTTAAGAAAATCCGGCTACCCGATAAAGGCGTTCCCGAGAAAGGGCTACGTCCTTAAGAGCGAGGCCGCGCCGTTTAACAAGACGGAGCTCGGTATCGCCCTTTCCTCGTCAAAATTCATAGGCAAGACCTTCGTCTTTTTCGATTCAACGGACTCCACGAACCTCCGCGCCATGGAACTCGCCAAAAACGGCGCGGCCGAGGGCGTTGCGGTCATAGCCGACTCGCAGAACGAGGGACGCGGAAGGCTCGGAAGGAAATGGGTCTCGCCCCGCGGCGTAAACCTCTACACCTCGGTCATATTCAGGCCGAACATCCCTCCCCACAAGGCGCACGCCATAACGCTTGTTTCCGCCGTGGCGGTCGCCGAGACCATCGGGGCATTTTGCCGGAAAAAAGCGGAAGTGAAGTGGCCGAACGACGTGCTTCTGGATTCGAAGAAGGTCGCCGGCATACTTACCGAAATGTCGTCCGAAACCGACAGGGTGAACTTCATGGTGGTGGGCATCGGGATAAACGCCAACATGACCCTCAAAGACGCGCCTTTTGAGATAAAAAACGTCGCGACATCCATAACGGAAAAGACATCCGCGCCCGTGAACAGAATCAAACTTGCAACGGTTCTTTATTCCAACCTCGAAAAATGGTATAAAATATTCATCAAAAGCGGCCTCCCGCCGGTCTTGAAGGCTTGGAAAGATTACTTCATGAAAGAGGGCAAACCTGTAACGGTAAAGGGGCTTACCAAAACCATAAAAGGCATTTGCCTCGGGGTGGACGAAGA
>DASRUI010000025.1:0-15107 GCA_035655515.1 Thermodesulfobacteriota bacterium | reverse complement strand
TCGCTGCGGCGTATGTAAAAATACGCCTCGCTCCTCACCCGACCCACCCTTCGGGCGGGTGCCCCGGCGCCTTGGTCTGCTTTGTTCTGACGCTCCGTATCGCATAGCCATGGAAGCGTGATATGAACATAACCGATTTCGACTATTTCCTTCCCGAAGAACTCATTGCCCAGTATCCCGCTGGGAGGCGCGACGAATCCCGCCTTATGGTCATTCATAGGGATAGCGGAGCCATAGAGCACAAGAATTTTCCCGACGTAACAGGCTATCTTAAACAAGGCGATTTACTGGTCTTGAACGACACAAAGGTCATGCGCGCGAGGCTTGTCGGCAAGAAATCAACGGGCGGCAGGGCGGAGCTTCTTCTTATTTCGAGGGCGGAAGCAGTTTCGCCGTCGGGCGGGGATGATAAACTTATCACTCCCTCCCCCTTTATGGGGGAGGGCAGGCGGGGCACCCATGCGGAGCATGGGTCGGGGGATAAAAGGCCGGAACTCTGGCACTGCATGGTAAAGCCGGAAAAGGGGATTAAGGCAGGCGCAAGGTTTTTTTTCGCGGATGATTTTTTCGCCGAGGCCGTTGAAAAAGGCGAAACAGGTTATTGGATATTCCGGCTTGAGGGCGAAGACATAAAAGAAAAAATTCGAAGGCACGGCAAAATCCCTCTGCCTCCTTATATAAGGCGGGACGCGGAAGAGATTGACAAAACCCGCTATCAGACGATTTTCGCCAAGCAAGAAGGGGCCATAGCCGCCCCCACGGCCGGGCTTCATTTTACGGACGCCATACTCGAAGAAATCAAAAAAAAAGGCGTTTCAATTCGCTTCGTTACCCTTCATACCGGCCCCGCCACTTTTCTGCCTGTTCGGGATATGGCATCGCACAAGGTTCCGGCGGAACATTATATTATCGGCAAAGACGTCTCTACGGAAATCATCAAGGCAAAGCAAGAAAAGAGAAGGGTCGTGGCTGTAGGCTCCACCGTTACGAGGGCGCTTGAGGCGGCTTTTTCAAAAGGCTTTGAAAACCCGATGTCGGAAGGCGAGACCGGATTATTCATAACTCCGGGATTCGAGTTCAAGGTCGTTTCGGCCCTTATAACGAACTTCCACCTTCCGAAGTCGAGCCTCCTGATGATGGTCTCGGCCTTTGCCGGACGCGGCCTTATCCTGAAGGCCTATAAAGAGGCGGTGGAAAAGAGATACAGGTTTTTCAGTTACGGCGACTGCATGATGATAGAGTAGGGGCGGATGCAGGGATAATGCCTTAACTTATGATTGCGAGCCGTTCGCCCTGAGCCTGTCGAAGGGTGAATGGCCTTTAATCCGCTTCTTTCCGATTTTTCTGCTATCCTTTGGAGCGTCCAGGGTTGCGTTCCCACGCTGGAGCGTGGGAACGATAGTTCGCGGCTTTTCCAAACAGGTGCGACTGTGCTTGATTATCTTATAATCTATTCTCTTGTCTTTGCCGCGTTAGGCATAATCCCCGCCTCTATTGCCCGAAGCACGGGCAGGAGTTTTTTCGCGTGGTGGATTTACGGGACTTTTCTTTTCCCGCCCGCGCTCATTCATGCCGTCATATTAAAATTCAGGCAAGGCCGCGTAAGATGCATGTATTGCGGAAAGATGTGTTGGGCCAACGTCACGCATTGCGATAAATGCGGGTATGAGTTCATAAGATTTTAGGCAAGGCTGAGCCCTGCACCCGGGATGTTTTACTTTTGTTCTTGGTTGTCGTTCGTCCTTCGACAGGCTCAGGACGAACGGCTTTTGGTCAGCCCCGCCCATTTCCCTTTTGCCTTTCCTCGGTTTTTTTGTTAATCTTTCCTATCCGTAAAATATCGCAAAATTTTATCGGAAGAAAAGGCAATGAAAAAATTCCCGAGCCCTCAAAAACAGCTTGAAGTAATAAAGAGAAACTCATCCGATATTATAAGCATTGATGAGTTTCTTAAAAAACTTACCCGTTCTTTCGAGACGGGGAAGCCTCTTCGCGTAAAGGCGGGCTTCGACCCCACGGCTCCTGATTTGCACCTCGGCCATACCGTGCTCATACAAAAGTTGAAGGAGTTCCAGGACCTCGGGCACCACGTGCTTCTTTTGATAGGGGATTTCACGGGCATGATAGGAGACCCGACGGGGAGGAACGAGACAAGAAAACCCCTTACGAGGGAAGAGGTGTTGAAAAACGCCGATACCTACAAAGAGCAGGTCTTTAAGATACTGGATAAAACCAAAACAGAGGTCGTGTTCAACAGCGAATGGATGGACAAGGTCTCGTCCGTGGAGTTGATAGGCATAGCCGCGAAGTTCACCGTGGCGCGCATGCTCGAGAGGGACGACTTCACAAAGCGCTACCGCGAGGGCAGGCCCATAGCCATACACGAATTCCTATATCCGCTCGTTCAGGGTTACGACTCGGTTGTTTTGAAGTCCGACGTGGAACTCGGAGGCACCGATCAGCTCTTTAACCTCCTTGTCGGGAGAACCCTCCAAAAAGAATCAGGCCAGGAGCCGCAGGTGATCCTTACCATGCCCATACTCGAAGGCACTGACGGGGACCGGAAGATGAGCAAATCGTTCGGCAACTACATCGGCATCACCGAGCCCGCGAAGGAGATATTCGGGAAGGTGATGAGCATATCGGACGAACTGATGCTCAGGTACTATTCTCTTTTGAGCGGCGCCTCTCTTGAAAGAATCGAGGACATAAAAAAAGGCGCGGTGCACCCGAAAGAGGCCAAGGAGGCCTTGGCCTTCGAGTTGACCTTACGCTTTCACGGGGAAACCGAGGCTGAAAAGGCAAAAGAGGGTTTTAAAAACCTCTTCGTGAAAAAAGAAACGCCCGACGACGTGGAAGAAGCAGTCGTAAAGGCGGAGGGTGAAAAGATGTGGCTTCCGAAGGTGATGGTCGAGGCGGGGGCGGTAAAGAGCACGTCCGAGGCGCAAAGGCTAATCGAGCAGGGCGGAGTCAAGATAAACGGAGACAAGGTAACTGACAAGAAAACAGAGGTCTCGACAAAGGAGCCGCTCCTTATCCAGGCGGGCAAAAGGGTTTTCAAGAAGGTTGTCTTCCTCCGATAGGAGGCATTGACTTATTCCAAGGCATGGATTAAGCTTTATGCCGTTATGCAGATAGACATCTTGTGCCCCAAATGCGGCAAAAGCGCCGGCGGTTTGGACGACTCGAAGATTCCCCGCTCCGGAGCGATAAACGGCGTTTGCCCGTCCTGCAAATCGAGAATAACCGTAAAAAAAGGCAACGGCATAGAGATATTTCTTTCGGATAACGCCCCTTCGCAGGAATCTCCCGTTCAAAAATCCAAGCCTATCGCAAAATCATTTCCCGAGCAGGACGTAACCGTAAGCTTTTTATGTCCGAAGTGCGGCTATGAGAGGCATCCCGGCGCCCATCCGCTCGTTTCGCGGCACGAATGCCCGAAGTGCGGGGCTGTTTATTCCAAGGCCGCGGCGGCGCGTAAGATTGAAGAGTCTAAGATTCAGGCGAAAGAAATCGTAACGCCGCCTTCCGCCGGCGCGGCGGGTATTTTAGTTGCGGAATCGAACGCGCCGAAAAAACCGGCTCCGTCCGCGGGGGAGTTTTTTTCAAACATCTTCCGGCACGAGATTTTCGGCGAGGCCTTGATACTCGCCATTATAACGGCGGTTTACGCGGTCGGGTTTTTGGCCGCAGGGGTGGTGCTTGCCGCGCTGAACGCGTATAAGATATTTATCGCGCTTTACGTCCTTACCGTAGTCTACGGCCTCGCCATTTTCGCCGACAGGTGCATCGCCTTTATTCAGGCCTCAAAGCAGGATACGGTTCTTATAAACAGGGAAAAGGGTTTGAAGTTTAAAAGCCTCGGCTATCTTCTGGCGGTACAGTTTTTCGGCATGGCGCCGTTTTTCGTTGCCCTGATATTATTCTACCTTCTTGGAGATTCCCTCGGGGCGTTTATCCCCATGGCGCTTATTTTGCTTACGATAGTCTTCGCGCTCCTCTATGTTCCGATGGGCACGGGCATGGCGGCAATTTACAAGAGGCTTCATCCGGCCGTAGTGGTAAAGGCCGTTATGGCCTCCATAGGATGGTATCTCGCCTCCCTCGGAGTGGTTATTCTTACGGGAACAATCGGTCAGGGGATTATATTGGGAGTTGCTTTTCTCGTGTCTCTTCTGGGAATCGTCGGAGGAGCGTCGCTCGGAGGGAATCCCGCGAGCCTTCTTCAGGGCGCGTCCGTCTTTATTCTCGCGGTCGGATTCGTCACGGGAATTTTCGGACTGTATGTTACGGTTTTACTCTGGAGCCTTATCGGGAAGGTCATCGGGTGGCGCGAGGATAAGATTGAGACTCTTGCCGCTTCGGGGAAATAGAGTTTCATTGTCCGCCCTTCACATTCGGAGGATTTCCTGCTAAACTAAGCAACATGTATGAACTCACCGTAGAGACGCATTTTGCCGCGGCCCATAATCTAAGGGGATACGAAGGCGCCTGCGAGAGGCTCCACGGCCACAACTGGCGCGTAGAGGCGCGCGTAAAGGCCGAAAGGCTTAACGCCATAGACATGGCCATAGACTTCAAGGTGTTCAAGGCCGAGACGGAAAAGATAATGGAGCGCCTCGACCACCGTTACCTTAACGACGTTCCGCCGTTCGACAAGATAAACACCACGGCCGAGAATATCGCCAAATACGTTTATGCGGAGTTGTCCAAGGTCTTGAACGACGGCAACGTAAGAGTGAGCCTCGTCCGCGTATGGGAATCCGAAAAAGCCGCCGCCGCGTATTATGAGTAAGAAGACCCTCAAAGACGTTCAGAGCGAGCCTGACCCGAGAAAGATCGGCATAGACAAGGTAGGGGTAAAGGGCATACGCTACCCGGTCGTGGTCCTCGACAAGAAGAAAAAAATCCAGCACACCGTCGCCTCGATAAACATGTACGTTGACCTTCCCCACCAATTCAAAGGCACTCATATGAGCCGCTTCGTGGAAATCCTTAACGAGCACAGGGGCGAGATAACCGTAAAAAACTTCCCGCAGATATTGAAGAAAATGAAAAAGAAGTTCGGCGCCTCGACCGCGCACCTTGAAGTCGAGTTTCCGTATTTCATGGAAAAGAGGGCCCCTGTCTCCGGCAAGAAGGGGCTGATGGAGTACGGGTGCAAATTTTCAGGCGCGCTTTCCGACAGGATGGACTTCGTTCTGGAAGTATCCGTGCCGGTCTCCACCCTCTGTCCGTGCTCGAAGGAGATAAGCCGTTACGGGGCGCATAACCAAAGAGGGGTCGTGGTGGTCGGAGCGAGATTTAAGGGCTTTGTGTGGATAGAGGACATAATAAAGGCAATCGAGGCGTCGGCGTCGAGTCCGGTTTATTCGATACTCAAGAGGCCGGACGAAAAATACGTCACCGAGAAGGCCTACGAAAATCCAAAATTCGTGGAGGACGTGGTTCGGGAAGTCGCGATTAAACTCAAAAAGATAAAAGGCCTTTACCGCGCGCGGATAGAGGCCGAGAACTTCGAATCCATCCACAATCACAGCGCCTACGCCTTTTTGGAAACCGATTACCCCAAGGGCTGAGCGGCTTTAGACCAGTCCCAGAACTTCCTTGAGTTTTGTCTTGAGTTCATCGGCCCAGAAGGGGTTGCCTTTCTGTATGAAGCCCCTTACCTTGAGGTCGAACCATTTCGGGTCGAGCGCGATGTCGTCTATGATGTCTTTTCCCGTGGTTACTATGGCGGGTATGGCTTTCCCGAGCGCGGCGGCCCTCTTGAGCACGTCTTCGCCGTCCAGTTGGCGGTTCGGATCCGAGGGGACTTTCAGATGAAGGTCGGTTACTATGACGTCGAAGCGCGAAAGCGCGATTTGCTTTAAAGCCTCCTCGCCGCTTTTTACCGTAACAAGGGAAATGTCAAGGTCGGAAAGGCTGTTTTGCGCTATGGCCACGGCGAGTTTGTCGTCGTCCACGAAGATGACTTTTTTCTTTTCCTCGGCCGGTTCGATTTCCGCCGGAGCAAAGGTTTCCGGCGCGGGCGACGCCTTTTGAGCCGGAGCGGCGCTTGTTACGCTTACGCCGGAGGGGCCGCCCTTTACGAGGAAACGCGCCCCGCATTTAACGCAGTTTATTCCCTCGCCGCCGCCCCATCCGGACAGGAGTTCCTCCGGTATCCATAGGCGGAACCGCGCGCCGCAGCCGGAGCAGTTTATCTCTATCGCTTCTTTTTTTATTGTCATAGAAAAGTGAAGGCCGCAAATTTTTTTTAGTCTAACGTAATACGCCGGTCAAGTCAACCGTTAACAGCCTCAAATGTCTTTTTCGCGCGCTCGCGTTCTCTTGACACCTGCGGTGGATTTGGTATAGTGGCGTGGATGTTAGTTATAGCCTTCATACCGGCCAGATACGGCTCGACCCGCCTCGAGGCGAAACCTTTGCAGGACATAAAAGGCAAGCCCATGGTGCAGTGGGTTTACGAGAGGGTCAAGCGCGCCAAGACCGTCCAGGGAGTCGCCGTCGCGACCGACGACGAGAGGATAGTGAGGGCCGTCGAGGCGTTCGGCGGCAAGGCCGTCATGACGTCCGAGTGTTGCCTTACCGGCACGGAGAGGGTCGCTGAGGCGGCAAGGTCGCTTGAGGCCGACATAGTCGTGAACGTTCAGGGCGACGAGCCCTTGATAGAGCCAGCCCTCATAGACAGCATCGTCCTTCCCATGCTCGCCGATCCTTCCATAGACATAGGCACGGCCAAGACCAAACTCACCGACCCGGCGGAACTCTTGAGCCCGAACGTGGTGAAGGTCGTAACGGACAAGGACGGTTTCGCGCTTTATTTTTCGAGGAGTTCCATACCTTATTCAAAGAACTATTTCAAAAAGGGAAGCATGCAGGTCTATAAGCACCTCGGAATTTACGTTTACAGAAAAGACGCACTTTTGAAAATGGCCGCTTTTAAGCAGACCGGCCTCGAGTTGAGCGAAAGCCTCGAACAGTTGAGGGCGCTTGAAAACGGGATGAGCATAAAAGTGGTGGAAACCCCTTATACCTCCGTGGCCGTGGATACGCAGGAAGACCTCGACAAGGTGAGGAAGCTCGCGGAAGGTTTGTAGGCGGGGACGGCGCCTGAATTATTTCTTTTTGTAATTGCCGCGGTTCACCGTTCATTGTCATTGCGAGGGGTTTTATCCCGAAGCAATCTCATCTTTACAATCACGAGATTGCTTCGTCCGCCAATAATAACGGCGGACTCGCAATGACATTCCTTTACGTATAACGCATCACGGTTTTCCGTGCTTCTTTGCAATAGTTGCTATTTATCGAATACAGAGCGTCCATGGCCGAAGTAAAAAAACATCTGAAAACGAAATACATATTCGTAACCGGCGGAGTCGTGTCTTCGCTCGGCAAGGGCATCGCGAGCGCCTCGATCGGGGCTTTGCTCGAGGCGAGGGGGCTTACGATAACGCTCCTCAAACTTGACCCTTACATAAACGTCGACCCCGGCACCATGAGCCCGTTCCAGCACGGAGAGGTCTTTGTCACGGACGACGGCGCGGAAACCGACCTTGATTTGGGCCATTACGAGAGGTTCACGACCGCGCGCATGTCCCGTAAGAACAACTACACGACCGGCCAGATATACGACACCGTCATAACCAAAGAGAGGCGCGGCGATTATCTCGGCGGCACGGTTCAGGTAATTCCGCACGTTACGGACGAGATAAAAAGCAAGATACTCGGCCTCTCGGACGAGATAGACGTCGCCATAGTCGAGATAGGCGGCACGGTCGGCGACATAGAGAGCCTGCCGTTTATGGAGGCTATAAGGCAACTCAGGTTCGACCTCGGCAGGGAAAACGTCATGTACGTGCACCTGACGCTTGTTCCTTACATAAGCTGCGCCGGGGAACTCAAGACCAAACCGACCCAGCACAGCGTCAACAAGCTCCGTGAAATCGGCATCCAGCCGGACGTTTTGATATGCCGCACGGACAGGCCCATAGACCAGTCCTTGAAGTCCAAGATAGCGCTTTTCTGCAACGTGGATAAAGACGCCGTCATATCGGCGATTGACGTGGCCTCGGTTTACGAGGTTCCGCTCATCTTCAGGCAGGAGGGGCTTGACGAAAAAATCTCCAAGACCCTTAATATCTGGGCGAGGTCCCCGAAGTTGGACGAGTGGGAGCGCATAGCGAAAAAGCTCCACTCCCTCGCGCACGAGGTCAGGATAGGGATTGCCGGCAAATACGTAAACGTGCAGGATTCTTATAAAAGCCTTCACGAGGCCTTGATACACGGAGGCCTTTCGAATAACTCGAGCGTGTCCTTTAAGTATATAGATTCCGAAGACATCGAGAAAAAGGGCGCGGAGGCGCTTTTATCCGACTGCGACGCGGTTTTAGTGCCGGGCGGGTTCGGAGACCGCGGCATAGAGGGCAAGATCTCGGCCATAAGGTACGCGAGGGAAAAGAAAAAGCCGTTTCTCGGCATCTGCCTCGGCATGCAATTGAGCGTCGTGGAGATAGCGAGGGACATGGCCGGGCTATCCGGCGCCAACAGCGCCGAGTTCGACCCCAATACCCCTTATCCGGTCATACATATAATGGAGTCCCAGAAGGGCATCGACAAAAAAGGCGGCACCATGAGGCTCGGCGCGTATCCCTGCGTCATAAAGAAAGGCTCCAAGGCGAGCAAGATATACGGAACGCTCGACATATCCGAAAGGCACAGGCATCGTTACGAGGTCAATACCAAGTTCCGGCCCAAGCTGGAGAAGGCGGGTCTTGTGTTCTCGGGGCAGAGCCCGGACGGGGCATTGATGGAGATAATAGAGTATCCCAATCACCCGTGGTTCGTTGGTTGCCAGTTTCATCCCGAATTCAAGAGCAGGCCTGTTTCGCCTCATCCGCTCTTCAGGGATTTCGTAAGGGCGGCATTGCACGAAAAGACGGCTCCGAAAAAGGGCAAGAAGAAAAAATGATGGGCTTGAGAGAGAATTAAAGGGGATCGTTAAAAGGTCTTTTTCATGTAGCTCAGCCCTTTAGGGCTGATAAGTGTCAGGGTTAACGGTGTATGTTATCAGGGCTAAAGCCCTGAGTTACGTAGATCAGCCCTTTAGCAGGCGTAGGTTGGGTTCGGGGTACCCACGCCAAGCGGCGTGGGTCGGCGTAACCCAACAATCTTTTTCTCCCTCTCCCTTGAGGGGAGAGGGTAGGGTGAGGGTGAAGCGGCGTTTTAATCATGAAAACGGTTAAAATAAAAAATATCCCCATAGGCGGCGGAAGGCCGCTTGTTTTTATCGCGGGCCCGTGCGTCCTTGAGGACGAATTGACCGTATTTACGATTGTCGAAACCCTAATCGAGATTACCGCGAGCCTCGACGCGGGTTTTGTTTTCAAGGCTTCTTACGACAAGGCCAACAGGACGAGCCTTAAGTCTTACAGGGGGCCGGGGCTTAAAAAAGGCATAAAGACGTTCGAGAAGATTAAGAAAAGATACAACGTGCCCATACTTACGGACGTGCATTGCGTGAGCGACTGTAAGCCGCTTTCCGAAGCCGTTGATTGCCTCCAGATACCGGCGTTTCTTTGCAGGCAGACGGATTTATTGTTGGCCGCCGGAAAGACGGGCCTTCCCGTAAACATAAAAAAAGGCCAGTTCATGGCCCCGGACTCCATGAAAGAGGCCGTTAAAAAAGTCCTCTCGACCGGGAACGGCTCGGTCATACTCACGGAGAGGGGCGTGTCTTTCGGATATAATAACCTCGTGGTTGATTTCAGAAGCATTCCCATAATGGCTTCGTTCGGATTTCCGGTCGTGTTCGACGCCACTCACAGCGTCCAGAGGCCGTCTTCAAAGGGAACCTCCTCGGGCGGAGACAGGGGCATGATAGAATATCTCGCGAGGGCGGCGGTCGCGGTAGGGGTGAGCGGAATCTTTATGGAAGTCCACCCGAACCCGGATAAGGCGTTATCCGACGGGCCGAACTCTGTTGCCTTAAAGGACGTGAAGAGGTTCATGAAAGACCTCCTGGAGTTGGATGAGTTCGTGAAGGGGCGGTAGGCGGGGGCTTGCGTTTGTCATTTCCGCCCGCTGCAGGCGAGGTCTCGCATTCCTGCGGACGGTTTGCCCCATTTGTCATTCCCGCGGTGTTTTGAGCGGGAATCCAGACCTTATGAAAGTTTATTATGTTTATATTTTGGCAAGCAAGAGGAATGGCACGCTTTATATAGGGGTTACCAACGACTTGCTCAGGCGTGCGTATGAGCATAAGAACAATCTTGTTAACGGCTTCACCAAAGAATACGGCGTACATAGTTTGGTTTATTATGAACAATATGGCGATGTCGAACTTGCCATACAGAGAGAGAAATGCCTGAAAAAGTGGAACAGGAAATGGAAACTCGAATTGATTGAAAAAGAAAACCCGGATTGGAAAGATTTATATAAGGACTTGGCTTGACCGGATAATCCGGGAAAAGTCATGACAAGGGCGCGGGCAGGGACAAAAGACTGGATTCCCGTTTTCACGGGAATGACAAAATAAAAACAATGACAAGCGGTAAATCCACCATGAAAAAAAACAACAAAAAAAAGACAATCGAAATCGCCAGAAGGGTGCTCGGCATAGAGGCAAGGGCGGTCGCGTCCCTTAAGCGGAAGCTCGGCAAAAACTTCGTTACGGCGGTAGAGCTGATACTTTCGGCCAAAGGCAAGGTCGTGGTAAGCGGCATGGGCAAGAGCGGCATCATCTGCCAGAAGATGGCTTCGACCTTCGCCTCCACCGGAACGAGCGCCTTTTTTCTGCACCCGGCCGACGGCGCGCACGGGGATTTGGGCATGCTCGGCAAGGGGGACGTCCTCATAGCAATATCCAATTCAGGCGAAACAGAGGAACTCATAAGGATGCTTCCGGCAATAAAGAGGCTCGGGGTAAAGGTCGTCGCCATGACAGGAAGGCTTAATTCGACCCTTTCGAAGCACTCCGACGTTACGATAGACATAGGAGTAAAAGAGGAGGCGTGCCCGCTTGGGCTCGCGCCGACCGCGTCCACCACGGCCGCGTTAGCCATGGGCGACGCTTTGGCCGTGGTTTTACTGGAGCGGCGCGGCTTCAAGGCCGAGGACTTCGCGGCTTTGCATCCGGCCGGAAGTCTCGGAAGGAGACTTTTAAAGGTATCCGAGTTCATGCACGCGGGCAAATTCCTTCCGATGGTTTCGCCGGAAACGCCGATGAAGAAGGCCATACTCGAGATGACGCAAAAAAGACTCGGCCTTACGGGGGTTAAAAAAGGCAAAAGGCTGGTGGGTATAATAACCGACGGCGATTTGAGGAGGGCATTGGAAAAAAGCCCGCTCGTTTTCGAGCGTACGGCAGGAGAGATAATGACGCGAAACCCCAAGGTCGTAAGCGAGGATGCTTTGCTTGAGGCGGCGCTTAAGCTCATGGAGGAGCATTCCATTACCGCCCTTTTTGCCCATAAGAAGGGTAAGCCCGAAGAGCCGGCCGGAATAATACACCTCCACGACCTTATAAAGGGCGGGGTGATATGAGGCGGGGAAGGGGTTGGATGTTTCGGTGTGTCCGCACACCGAAACAATGACAATTTTGGCGAGAGGACTCACCGAAATATCAACAACGGGAAGTGGTGGGGTAAAATAAGGGGCGGCGTATCAGCCCTTCCGCCTCAGGCGGAGGGCTGAGTTGCAAAAATAAAAAAGAAGAAACCCTTGTCCTTTTACAAAGGGCGGGGCAAAGAAGCGCAGGGGCAATAATAGCGGATAATCGGCCTTTTTAATATTCTCAAAAAACGCTTGACAAGCCCTTTGCAAGGTGGTAGATTTTGGAGAAATTGCGCAACAAGGAGGTGAGGCAGGCTAAAGGCACGAAGGTTTTTTGCCCTTCCCCGAACCATAGGGCGTATGCTTGAAAGTTCGCTTCGTTGTAGCAGTTAACTATATTAAGACAAAAGATTAAGATAAAAGCATTTTTAAAAGGCCGGCGGTTTTTTATCTTTAACGGCCTTGCAACGGTAGGGCGGGGCAGTAGTAGGGGCACGATGCATCGTGCCCCTACCGTAAAGTAGGACAGGCGTCTCGCCTGTCTAAAAGACGCAGACCTAAAGAGCCTGCCCCCGCAATATTAAGCGGGGGGCTGCCCTACGTAAGAAGAAAAGCAACAAGGAAAGCAACAAGAACGGCAACAAGACAGAGAAAACAAAAACCGCAAGGAGGCGACAAGATGAAGAGATTCTGGGCATTAGCAATAGCAATGGCGGCGCTCGTCGTGTGGACGGTTCCGGCGCTTGCCGAAGTGAAGTTCGGCGGAGAGTACAGGCTCAGGGCCGAAAACTGGAACGAGACGGATTTTTGGGATAATAGCCCCTTGAACGATGACGATGTCGCGTATTACGGCCAGAGGGTAAGGCTCACGGGAGTGGCGACACCCACGGACGACACCACGATAAAGATAACCATTCAGGACACGAGGACGTGGGGCGAGACAGGCGCGGTAAGTCTTACGGATGCAGGGTGTTCCTCCACTGTTACTGACAGCGGTGGGGATACTCATACCGACACCTCGGCATGCAACACTGTTGACCTCCACGAGTCTTTTCTCCAGATAAACAAGTTCTTCGGAACTCCGATTAGCCTTAAGGTTGGACGTCAGGAACTCGTTTACGGAGACCAGAGGCTTATAGGCCACACCGGCTGGTCGAATAACGGCAGAAGTTTCGACGCTCTTAAGCTCATGTACTCGAACGACACGGTGAACGTTGACGCCTTTACCTCTAAGATAGACGAGAACAACTCTTCAGCAGGTAAAGCCGATAACGACAAAGACTTTTATGGCATCTACGCCACGATTAAGTCAATCCCGAATAACACCCTTGACGTCTATGCCCTTCTTTACAGGGACGGCGGCGCCGCGAGCGTATCGGGTGAAATCGCGACAGACCTCAGGACATACGGCGTAAGGCTCGCCGGCAAGGCTGCCGGCATTGACTACACTGCCGAGGTTCCTTTCCAGACAGGTGAAGCGGATTGCGGCATGGCGGACCTTTGCGACATTGACGCCTTGGCCTATGCCATAAAGGTCGGCTACGCAATCCCGAACAACTCGCTCGGACTCAGGGTGGGCGCGGAGTATGACTACGCCTCAGGCGACGACGACGCGACTGACAATGATATAGAGACCTTTACCCAGCTCTATCCCACGAACCACGACAAGTATGGGTTCATGGACCAGCAGGGCTGGAGGAACATGAAGGCGTGGAACTTGAACGTAAGCGCCAAGCCCACCGCCAAACTCGGCGTAAGGCTTGATTACTGGAGTTTCGCGGTTGCCGAAGAAGCAGATGACTGGTATAGCGCGGCAGGAGTCGGCGGTAACGCCACCGGAACAAGCGTGCGCAACGGTTGCACGACCTGCGACGACCAGATGGGCACTGAGATAGACCTCACCGTCAACTACAAGTATAGCGACGCAATCGCCATTCAGGCCGGAGTTTCCCGTTTCATGGCCGGCACCGGTCTTGAAGAAAGGGTTCAATGGTCAGTTCTTGATACGGCTGCCGATACCGAAGACATGGATTGGATGTACGTGCAGTTGACGGCAAACTTCTAAGAAAGAACTGGATTCCCGCTCAAAAGACCGCGGGAATGACACGGATGATGTTCTCTTCCCCCCTTTTTCTTATTCCCTCTCCTCCGCCTCAGGCGGATGGGAGAGGGTAGGGTGAGGGGGGCAGGGTGATTTACAAAAACAGCGAGCCGACGTAACGTCGGCTCGCTGTTTTTTATTGCTTTTCTTGTTTGTCATTGTCTTTATTTTGTCATTCCCGAGGCTTTAATCGGGAATCCAGAGTCTTTTTATAAAAGACGAGATTTGATATTTCGGTGAGTCCTCTCACCGGAATTGTTATTGTTTCGGTGTGCGGACACACCGAAACATCCAAAATGGGGGATTTTGGGAATGGCGTTTTTTTTGCCGTTGTTTTTATCTTGTCATTCCCGCGAAAGCGGGAATCCAGAGTTCTTTGTTTTTGTTGATATTTCGGTGAGTCCTCTCACCGGAATTGTTATTGTTTCGGTGTGCGGACACACCGAAACATCCAAAAGCATCCAAAAATCCGGAGTTTTTTTATTTTAAAGACTTTTTAAAGAACCGGATTCCCGCTTCCGTTGTTGATATTTCGGTGAGTCCTCTCACCGAAATTGTTATTGTTTCGGTGTGCGGACACACCGAAACATCCAAAAACATCCAAAAATCCAGAGTTTTTTATTTTAAAGACTTCTTAAAGAACCGGATTCCCGCTTCCCTCCGCCTGAGGCGGAAGGGCTGATGTGTATCGACTATATCAGGGCTAAAGCCCTGAGTTACGTAGGACAGTAGGGGCAATCCGCGCTTAGCGGGCTTTTGGAACGCGCCCGCGTCCCTGCCTTGCGGCGCGGCCCAAAACCCCCTTGAAAAATATTTTAAAATACCCGAAGAAAACCCTTGACAAAGGTTTCGGGATAGGATAAATTTACAAATCTCAGGTCGCATATTTCCTTCGCGTGTATCGCATCATAAGGTATACGGGTTGACCGGTAGCGAATCTCAAGATTCGCTATGCGCTTTGAAGGGGACAACTGTTCTTTGAAAACTAAATAGCAAGCCTATATTTTTTACCCGAGTTCAATTCCGTAACATCCATTTATCATAAGTGGAGAGTTTGATCATGGCTCAGAGCGAACGCTAGCGGCGTGCCTAACACATGCAAGTCGAACGAGAAAGCGGGGGCAACTCCGTTAGTAAAGTGGCGCACGGGTGAGTAACGCGTGGGTAATCTACCCTCGAGTGTGGAATAACCTGTCGAAAGACGGGCTAATACTGCATAATACCGCGGAATGATTTTTCGTGGTTAAAGGCGGGGATCTTTCGGGACCTGCCGCTTGGGGATGAGCCCGCGTCCCATCAGCTTGTTGGCGAGGTAACGGCTCACCAAGGCTAAGACGGGTAACTGGTCTGAGAGGACGACCAGTCACACTGGCACTGAAACACGGGCCAGACTCCTACGGGAGGCAGCAGTGGGGAATCTTGCGCAATGGGCGAAAGCCTGACGCAGCGA
>DASRUI010000024.1:0-6750 GCA_035655515.1 Thermodesulfobacteriota bacterium | reverse complement strand
GAGGATAATAAACGAGCCGACGGCTTCGTCCCTCGCCTACGGGCTGGACAAGAAAAAAGAAGAGGTCATAGTGGTTTACGACTTCGGCGGAGGCACGTTCGACATATCCATACTCGAAGTCGGCGAAGGCGTTTTCGAGGTTAAGTCCACGAACGGCGACACGCACCTCGGCGGAGACAACTTCGACCAGCGCGTGATAGACTGGCTCGCGCAGGAGTTCAAGAAGGATAACGGCATAGACATCTCGAAGGACAGGATGGCGCTCCAGAGGTTGAGGGAAGCCGCGGAGAAGGCGAAGATAGAGCTTTCGAGTGCGCTCGAAACCGAGATAAACCTTCCCTTCATAACGGCGGACGCGAGCGGGCCCAAGCATCTTGTGGTCAGGCTCTCGAGGGCGAAGCTGGAGAGCCTCGTCGCCGACCTTATCGAGAGGAGCCACAAGCCCTGCGAGCAGGCGATGAAGGACGCGGGGTTGACGCCGTCCGACATAGACGAGGTCGTGCTTGTCGGAGGCATGACGAGGATGCCCGCCATACAGAAGTTCGTGAAGGATTTCTTCGGCAGGGAGCCGCATAAAGGGGTAAATCCGGACGAGGTCGTGGCGGTAGGCGCGGCCATACAGGCCGGAGTGTTGGCCGGAGAGGTGAGGGAAGTCGTGCTTCTGGACGTTACGCCGCTTTCCCTCGGCATAGAGACACTGGGAGGGGTAATGACGACCCTCATACAGAGAAATACAACCATACCGACAAAGAAGAAGGAGACGTTCACGACAGCCGGAGACAACCAGACGCAGGTGGAGATACACGTGCTTCAGGGCGAGAGGCCCATGGCAAAGGACAACAGGACGCTCGGGAAGTTCAATCTCCTGGGCATACCGCCGGCGCCGAGAGGCGTGCCTCAAGTAGAGGTGGCCTTTGACATAGACGCGAACGGCATACTCCACGTCGCGGCAAAGGATAGGGCTACGAATAAGGAACAGAGGATAACCATCACGTCCACGAGCGGCCTCAGTAAGGACGAGGTTTCCGGCATGGTCAAGGAGGCGGAGGGGCACGCGGAGGAGGATAAGCAGAAGAGAGAGATGGTGGAAGAGAGAAATAAGCTCGATTCCCTCGTCTATTCCACAGAAAAGACTCTTAACGAAAACCGCGCCAAACTCCCGGAGCATGACGTGAAGGCTGCCGAAGACGCCCTTGCTTCCGCGAAAAAGGCCCTTGAAGGCGGCATTGCCGAAGAGATGAAGTCCGCCTCGGAAAAACTCCTTGCCGCGTCTCACAAGGTCGCGGAGATTCTCTATAAGCAGGCGGCTACGCCCGAGGGCAGCGAAGCGGGCGCAACGGCCGAGAATACCGTTGTCGACGCCGAGGTGGTGGACGACAAGAAGTCCGGCGCGTCGGATAAGCAGTAAGCCGTTATCGGTGGACGGTTATCGGTAAAGGCGGGATTGCTTCACTTCGTTCGCAATGACTATCATTATTTTGTCATTGCGAGGGGCGTTTCCCGAAGCAATCTCGTCTTAAAAGACGAAATATCCGTAACCGGCGCTATCTTCAGAGGTTCCCTTCCACTATGCCTAAAAAGGACTACTACGGCTTGCTCGGCGTAAGTAAGACCGCGACCGAAGAAGAGATTAAAAAGGCATACCGAAGCCTCGCCAAAAAATACCACCCTGACCTGCATCCCGGCGATAAGGCCGCGGAGGCGAAATTCAAAGACATAAACGAAGCGTATGAGACCTTAAGCGATTCCGGAAAGCGTCGCACCTACGACTTGGGAGAGCGGGTCGCATTCGAGGGCGCGCCCGAGGGATGGCCCGGCGGGAGAGGTCCGTTCGGAGGGGGATTCGAGCATATAAACTTCGACGAATCCATGGGCGGCATAGAGGACATCTTCAGCGAGGTCTTCGGCGCGAAGAGGAAGCGCGGCCCCCGGAAGGGCAAGGACATCGAGTACACCCTCGATATAGACTTCATGCACGCGATAAAAGGCACGGAGGTGGAATTGACTCTGAGGAGAACCGATACCGCCGAGAAGGTCAAGGTCAGGATACCGCCCGGCGTGAAGGACGGGTCGAGGGTCAAGGTCAAGGCAAAGGGCAGTCCCGGGGCCGACGGAGGGCTTGCAGGCGATTTATATATCGTAACGCACGTAAGGCCGCACGCGTACCTCAAGAGGATTGACGATGACATATACGTGGACGTGCCTGTTACGGTTTCCGAGGCCGTATTGGGCGCGACTATAGAGGTGCCGACCATAGAGGGGTTCACCAAGATAAAGGTGCCGTCCGGCACCCAGAGCGGCCAGAAATTCAGGCTCAAGGGCAAGGGCGCGCCTTCGCTCGCCGGCGGAGCCAAGGGCGACGGGTATGTCGTTTTAAACATAAAGATGCCGACCCATGTGGACGAAACGGGCAAAAAACTTATCGAGGAGTTCGAAAGAACAAATCCCTATGAACCCCGGGCCGGGTTGTGGTAGGATAGAATAAAGAGGCGCACGACCCATACTTCGTATGGGTACCCCGCCGCGAGGTGGAGAGATGAACGAACTCGACGAATTAAAAGAAAACCTCGGTCAAAGAACTCAGAGGATTCTGGATGCCGCCGTTGAGGAAAGCAAGCGGCGCCAGCATTACTATATCGGCGTCGAGCATCTTTTCATAGCTTTCGCCAAGACGGAGGAAGCGTTCTTCCGCGAGATAATGGATGACCTCAACCTCGATGTTTACCACGTCTTGAACTTCCTTAACGAACACCTCAATATTTCCCGCCAGTACATAGGGCTCGGGCTTAAGATACCGCCGGCCACCAAAAACGTCTTTAAACTCGCCAAGGAAGAAGCCAAGAGATGGGGCAGGGAGGAAGTGGATTCCACCGACCTCTTTATGGCGATATTTCAGGAAAACCACAGCCTTCCGGCCAAGGTATTCAGGAGTTTCGGGCTTGACCCCGACTACGTCATGCGCCGCATAACCGTGCGCGTCCGGGCCAAGGAAGAGACCGACGAGGAAACCAAGAAAAAGTACGAGCTTCCGCCGAACCTGAAGCACTTTGCCGTAAACTTGAATAAGCTCGCGCGTTACGATAAGCTTCCCTCGATAATAGGCCGCGACCGGGAGATAGAGCGGGTCATGGAGATACTCTGTCACATGGAGAGGAGTAATTCCGTGATGATAATAGGCGAGCCGGGCGTCGGGAAGACGGCCGTGGTCGAAGGGCTGGCCCGGAAGATAGAACTCGAGCCGAATAAGGTGCCCAAGAGGCTCCGGGGCAAGCAGATAGTGAATCTTCAGATGAATTCCATCGTCGCAGGCACGATATTCAGGGGCATGTTCGAGGACAGGATAGAGAAGATAATAAAGGAGATAAAGGAACGGAAGAACATAATATTTTTCATAGACGAGGCGCACACATTGATAGGCGCCGGAAGCGCGATGGGGGTGCCCTCGGACGCAGCCAATATCTTCAAGTCAACCCTCGCGAGGGGCGAGGTGCAGATAATAGGCGCGACCACCCTCGCCGAGTACAAGGAGTTCATAGCCGAGGACGAGGCCCTGGCGAGGAGGTTCCGGACGGTTCACGTGGAGGAGCCTTCCGTGGAGGACACGAGGAAAATCCTCTACGGCATAAGGCCGAGGTTCGAGAAGAATTATTCCGTCAAGATCTCGGACGAGTCCATGGAGACGGCGCTCGACATGAGCCGCCGCTACATGAGGAGCCTTAAGATGCCGGATAAGGCCATAGGGTGGCTGGACACGTCTTGCGTGAAGGTCGAGATAAACAGGCCGGGCGGCGAGGTTGAGACCGCCGACGTGGTAGAGGTCATCTCGCAGGACACGAAGATACCGCGCGACATGATTTTCAGGGACACCGCGGAACGCTTCAAGGACATGGAGGACGCGCTTTCAAGCCGGGTCGTGGGGCAGAATGAGGCCATAAAGGCGCTCGCGAGAAGGCTTCGCCTGAATAAGGGCCCGCTTAAGGAGAATTACTCGAGACCCGACGGGGTGCTTCTTTTTCTCGGGCCGACCGGAGTGGGCAAGACCGAACTCGCGAAGGCGGTCGCGGAATTTCTCTTCGGCGACGAGAAGAAGATGATAAGGATCGACATGAGCGAGTACAAGGACTCCTCTATCTCGGTGGATAAACTCATAGGCATGCCGCGCGGCATAGTCGGCTCGGAACGCGGGGGCATACTCACCACTCAGGTGAAGGATAATCCTTATTCGGTTATTTTATTGGACGAGGTGGAAAAGGCGCATCCGTACGTCTTGAATCTGTTTTTACAGGTATTCGACGAAGGCTGGCTTACCGACGGCAGGGGCAAGAGGGTGTATTTCAGCGACACCGTCATAATCATGACCTCGAACCTCGGCTCGGACGAGTTCAAGAAGTTCACGAAGACCTTAGGGTTCATAGCCGAGGGCGAAAAGCAGAAGGTCGAGAGCCTTAAGAAGAACATCATGAAAGAGGTGGAGAACACCTTAAGCCCCGAGTTCATAAACAGGATAGACGACGTCTGCGTGTTTTCTCCTCTCACGAGGCAGGAGGTAAGAAAAATCGCCGTCATGCATCTGGACAAGATAAAGGACAAGATGTTCGCTCAGGGCAAGCACCTCTCCGTAAGCGACGAGACGGTTGACGCCCTTGTCGAGAGAGGATTCAGTTCGAAATACGGGGCGCGGTTTTTAAAGAGGGCGATAGACGATATGGTGAAGGTTCCGATAACGCTTAAGTGGAAGGAATCGGACTTCTTCGGCGTTTCGGTTCGCGACGGAGAGGTCTTAGTAGAGGCCGCGTCCGCGGCGTCCGCCTAAGGCGGAGCGGTGTAGGGGTATTAGTTTGCCATGCCGTGATTGAATATCCCCGTAAAATCATTTTTCCGGAGGAAATTCGTGATAAAAAACATTCTTGTCGCTCTGGACGGTTCCGACTATTCGAACGTCGCGGTAAAGTACGGCATCTGGCTGGCGAAAAACTTCGGCGCCAAACTTTCGGGGTTTCACGCCGTGGACATAGTGCTCTTGGAGGGGCCTTTCCTCCACGACCTTTCCGGGTCGGTCGGGTTCGAGCCGTTTTTGAATTTTTCGTCCAGGATGAGGGAAGCCCTCGAGGCCTCGGGTAAAAGCATCCTCGCCTCCTTTAAGGACGAGTGCGGGACGAGCGGCATCAAGGCCGAGACCGCGATGTCCTGCGGCATAGTGTCTAACGAGATATGCGAAAAGGCGCGGCTCGCGGATATTGTCGTGCTGGGAAGGCGGGGCGTAAACGCGAAGTTCGATTACGGCCTTCTCGGGTCCGTCGCGGAGAGCGTCATAAGAAAATCCCCGGCGCCTGTTTTCATAACTCCGGAGAGGTTTTATGTTCCCTCGAATCCGCTTCTCTGTTACGACGGAAGCCCTAACGCGGCGAAGGTCATCCATTCGGCGGCTCAGTTCGCCAAAACGCTTTCCATGCCCCTTACCGTGCTTCACGCGTCAAAAGAGCCTTCCGACAGCGTCCTTAAAGAGGCCGAGGGTTATCTCAAACCTTACGCCATAAAGGTGAACTTCGTTGCGATTAAGGATGACCCGGCCGCAGGCATAAAGCGCTATTACGCGGAAAATAACCACGACATCCTTTTCATGGGCGCCACACATCATTCCAAAGTCGCGGAGATGGTTCTGGGCTCGACCACCGAATACGTCATGCGCTCCATCGAAGGGCCTTTCTTTCTGGAGAGGTAGGCGATATTTATTTTCTCGCCCCTTTTTATTTACCGTTCGCCCTGAGTAGTGAGCTCGTCGAACTATCGAAGGGCGAACGGCTTCCTTCCGTAGGTTTTTTCCCGGCGCCTCCCTACATTCCCTGTTGAATAGTTCCCGCTTGTGTGTTAATTTTTAAAAAGCAATTTTTTAAATCCGCTTTCCGGACGGAACGGCGATGACTGCCGAAGCCAAAGAACTTCCGCTTAAGAAACTTAAAGAACTTCTCGAACAAAACGACCTCACCGGCGTAAGCGCCCTTCTGTCTCCGCTCCACCATTCGGACATAGCGAAACTCATAGAAGGCGTTACGGAAGACGAGGCCGTGACTGTATTCCGCCTCCTCGATAACGAGACCGCCTCCGAGGTCGTGCTTGAAATCGAGGGCGCGAGAAGGGAGCTTCTCGTCTCGTCCGTTTCCAAGGAAGAACTCGTCGACATAATAGAGGAGATGGAAACCGACGACGCGACCGACGTCATCTCCGAACTCCCTTCGGCGGACGCCATCGAGGTCTTGGAAGGCATAGGGGCGGGGGATGCCATAGAGGTTCAAAAACTCCTCAAGTACCCGGACGACACTGCCGGCGGAAAGATGCAGGCCGAGCTTGTCGCCGTAAAGGAAGGTTTGACCGTAAGGCAGACCATCGAGGAGGTAAGGAAAAAGGCCAAGGAGATGGAAAACATCTCGACTGTGTTCGTGGTCGATTCAAGCGGCGGATTCCTCGGCACCGTGGCTCTCGATAAGCTCATACTCGCGGACGAGGGCGCGCTCATAAAGGACGTCGCGGACAAGAGCGCCGCGAAGGTTACGACCGACCTCGATCAGGAAGAGGTCGCGAAGATATTCCAGAAGTACGACCTCATAAGCATGGCGGTCGTCGATAAAGAGAACCGGCTCGTCGGACGCATAACCATAGACGACATAGTGGACGTCATAGAAGAGGAGATGTTCGAGGACTTCTATAAGATGGCGAGTTTGAACGTCGAGGAGAGGGTTTTGGACGAGCCCA
>DASRUI010000023.1:0-12385 GCA_035655515.1 Thermodesulfobacteriota bacterium | reverse complement strand
AGGGAGAGAAAAAGCAGGCTGGCATATTGCCAACCCGGGAGGCCGGAATATCCGGCGAAGACAAGCCCCGCGATAAAAGCTATCGCAAGAGGCGCTATCGGGCGGAGGCGCATCAACGGATAATCCTCTTTATTCTACCGTGAAAGTTCTTTTTTGATGTCGTTCGCGAGCTTTTCGGTTATGCCCGGCACCCGGGTAAGCTCGCCGGGAGAGGCGTTTTTAACGCCTTCAAGGTCTCCGAATCTTTCGAAAAGCGCCGACCTCTTTTTAGGCCCCACGCCGGGTATGGTTTCGAGAATAGAGGTAACAGCGCCGCGCCTGAGCCTCCTGTGATAGGTTATGGCGAACCTGTGCGCCTCGTCCCTTACGCGCCTTAAAAGCAGGTCTCCCGGCGAACCCTCTTTCAGGAAAACCGGATCCTTCGCGCCATTAAGATACACCCTTTCGCCCTTCAATGTCTTTTTTCCGCCGGGCCTTTGCGTAAGTTTTTCTTTCGCTATGGCAACGACCGGAGTTTTAGCCCCTATCCCGTCCAGCACCTTAAGCGCCATCGAAAGCTGTCCCTTGCCGCCGTCAACGACTATCAGGCCGGGATGGCCGGACGAGTCCTTATATCTTCTTGAAAGAACCTCATGCATCATGGCGTAGTCGTTCGGCCCTTCGGTCAAACGTATCTTATATAAGCGGTACCGGGTCTTATCCGGAACGGCGTCAACGAACACGACCATCGCCGCTACCGCCATGTCTCCGCCTATATTGGATATGTCAAAGGCCTCGATGACGGACGGAAGGTTAGGAAGCCTGAGCCTTGTCTTCAAGTCAACGAGCCCCTGCGGCGTTTCCCTGTCCTTAAGAAGAAGCCTCTTTAACGCCTCTTTGGCGTTCTCGTTCGCCATTAAAACGAGCCTCGTTTTTTTTCCGCGCTTCGGGACATAGACCCTGACGCTCCGACCCATCCTCCGGATGGGTACCCCGCCCTTTTTATCGCTCAACCATTCCGAAATGGCCGCGCAGTCGTTAACCGGAAAAGGCAGAAGCGCCTCATCAGGGATAAACCTCCCGGCCGCGTATAACTGCGAGAGGAAAGAACTCATGATTTCTTCCGAGGGCAACTCGACTTTACGGAAAGAAAAATCCCTCGCGCCGGTTATCCTCCCGTCGCGCACGAAAAGCATTTGTATCACCGCGTCCCCGCCATGCCTTAAGAACCCGAACACGTCCGAATCGATGCCGGGCCGCCCCGCGACCTTCTGCTCCTCGAGCATGCCTTCCACGGCAAGGGACCTGTCCCTCCATTTGGCGGCGTCTTCATAGTCCTCGCGGCCGGAGGCCTCGAACATCTTTTTCTTGAGCCTCGAGGCGACCTCGCGGTTACGCCCGTCAAGAAATAATATCGCCTCTTGAACCAGTTCCGCGTAGGACTGCTCGCTTATAAGCCCGACGCAAGGCGCGCTGCATACGCCTATCTGATAATCGAGGCACGGCCTCACCCTGTTCTTGAACTCGCGCAACGAGCAGGAGCAAAGGGGGAATAGTTTTCTCAGAAACTTCACGATATCCCTCACGTCGCGCGAAGACGCGTAAGGGCCGAAATACCGACTGCCGTCGTTTTTTATTCTCCTTACGACCGATATGCGCGGGAACTTTTCCCGGACGGTCAGTTTTATGCTTACGTAGGTTTTGTCGTCCTTCAGGCGGATATTGTAGCGGGGTTTGTGCTTCTTCAGGAGGATGTCCTCGAGGATGAGGGCCTCTTTTTCGTTTTTCGTTACTATGTACTCAATCCGTTTTACCCTTCCCGCGAGGTATCTGACCGCGTATCGCCCGTCGCCCGGGGCACCCGCGCCATGAGCGCGTGTCGTCCGGAAATACGACCTCACCCTGACCCTTATGTTCTTTGCCTTGCCTATGTAGAGGATTTCCCTCTCCCCCTTCATTATGTAAACGCCGGGTAAGGAGGGAAGGGAGTTTATATCGTCCTCGAGTGTCATGTCTGTCCTGCGAGACGGCGTAATGAATCAATAAACCCCTGTGGCGCGCATAACTGCGTACACGGCAACCTCCCCCTCCGCCTGAGGCGAACCCTCCTTGGCAAGGAGGGGAGTTAAAACATTGCGGGTATAAGGATCGCCCCTGCCGCGCTACTTCGCCCGCTCTATGTATTTGCCTTCCTCCGTGTCTATCCTCAAAACCTCGCCGACCTCTATGAACTGCGGGACGTTCACCACAAGTCCTGTTTCGAGTGTCGCGGGCTTTTGCGACGCGGTTACGGTCGCACCCCTCATGTTCGGCTGGGTATCCACGACCTTAAGCTCTATGGTCCTCGGAGGCGTCACGCCGACGGGCCTGCCCTCGTAGTACTCCACCGCGAACTTGACGTTCGGAAGAAGATAAAACTTCATGCCGCCCATGGCCTCGTCGTCTATGGCAACCTGCTCGTAGTTCTCGGTATTCATGAAGTGATGTTGCCCGTCGCCCGAGTACATGTATTCGAGTTCATGCGTCTCCAATACCACCCTCTCGACCTTGTCGCTCGAACTGAAACGGTGGTCGAGGCTCCTGCCGCTCTTCAAGTTTCTCATCTTGGCGTGGACCATGCCCCTAAGATTGCCCGGGGTATGGTGCTGGATGGTCATCACCAGATGAGGCTCTCCGTTAAAAAGGATTTTCATTCCGACCCTTAACTGTGTTGCCTGAAGCATTCTCGTGTTGCTCCTTTCAAAGGATTTTTAACAAAATATTTTAACATGAAATCAAAAAAAAGGCCAATACGCAAGGGCTGAGCCCTTGACCCATAATGTTTCGACTTACTTTATATGCTATGCCAACCGACACGGGTTTATTGATTCATGTTGCCGTCCGCAGGACTACTTTCCTCCGGGAACCCGCTTCTTGACGATGTCCACGGTGTTTACGGAATTAAGCTTCTTGAAGATAAGGTCGAATCTGTCCTCGAGCTCGGCGCCGATTTTTCTTTTATTGTCCTCCGGCATGTTCCATACCTTTTCCTTGAACGGGCCGAAGGCCTTTTTCCTCGTCTTGTAGATGAACTGCTCGTCCGTCTCGCCTTCTTTTTTCTCGGACGCGCACTTGGTTCTCAGGTAAGAGTACATCTCCTGTTTGAGCGAAGCCGGAAAAGCCTTGCTCTCGTAGACAATATTCTGAAAACCCGTGGCGAGATGCACCTCTGCCGCGCCCTTTTTCATGAATATGTCAAACGCGTCATCCGGCAAAGTGCTTGCCCCGTGTTGCACCACTCCGGCGAGGCCGTAATCCTTCCTCGACATGGCGGAGAGTTTCTCTATGGTGTCGAAGTCCACCTTGACCTTTGCTATCGAGCCGTCCGGCAAGACCACCCCTCCGTGACTCGTGCCTGTCTGTATGCTGATTTTACTTATGCCCTTCATCTTGCCGCCGAGTATGTGGAGGTATCCGTCCATGAAGGCCTTTAATTCTTCCGGCGTGGAGTTCTTCCCTCCGACCTCGCCTATCTCGCCGCCTATGGAGACCGTAACGCCCGGCCTTTCAAACCCCCTTATGAAAACCGTCAACGCGGCCGTTATCTCGTAGTTTGGTTTTTGCTGGTCAGACACGGTGGCTCTGGAAAGATCCACCACAGTCGAGGCGTCTATGTCTATGTTCATAAAACCGGCGTCCAAGGCCTCTTTTATGAGGGCCTTAAGGCCGATTATCTCGGCGCTCTTGTCAACGGAATACTTCTTGGCGTTAACCTGAAAGTGGTCGCCCTGAATGAAGACAGGCCCCTTGTAATTTTCCTTTATCGCGGCGGCAAGAACGCAGGAGGCGAACTCGGCGGGCCTCTGCATGGTGTAGTCTATCTCGCTTTTCGCGATTTCGAATATAAAGGCGCTTGATGAGTTCTTTTTCGCGGCCCTGAATAACGCCCTCGCGGTATCAAAGGTAAGACCCCTTATGTTCACGGCCGGCACGGTAAAGCCCGAAACCTCGCCGCGCCCCATGGCGTCGTAAAGGCCCTGTATGGAAGCCGGATAAGCCCCAAGGGCTGTCGCGCATCTTTCTATCACGTGCCTCGCGCCGTCGGCTACGTCTTTTTCGGGACTGAAGACCGCGTTATACACGAGCCTGTCTATGATTTCTTTTCTTAGACGGCCTTCGTCGGAAACCTCTAACTTCTCTCCCTGCTTTAAAACGCCCTTTAGAAAATCGTTAAGCTCGCCTTCGGATTTTAAAAGCATTTACCGCCTCCTTTCCGTATGTATGCGAATTTTACGCTACCGCGAGCAATAATAATATCGGTAAAGCCTGTCAGGAGACACGCCCGCTAAATACAGGGCAAAGACAAACCAATTCTTGAAGGTGTTTCTTGCTCTTCCTTTTTTTAGCCAGCGCCGGGGCGAGGCCGAGACAATCTCCTTAAGTATACACACCTTGCCGAGCGTTTTCAACCTGCCGATTATATTCACGTCCTCCATGAGGGGAAGCCCCATAAAGCCTCCTGAGTTGAAAAACGCCTCCTTGCCGACGAATATCGCCTGGTCTCCAAAAGGGAGAGTAAAAAGACAGCAACGGAGAGAAGAAAAAAACTCGATGAGCCTGAAACTAATTCCCGGTGAGGCGATGGAAAAGGTAAAGGCTCCGGCAATAGCGGCTTTATCGTTTAAACACTTTTTTATCGCTTCACTCCAGTTTGGAGGCAATACTGTATCTGCGTGGAGAAACAAAAACACGTCTCCTTTGGCGGAAAGCGCTCCTTCGTCCATCTGAAGCCCGCGCGAAGGCTTCGATGTCCGGACAATTCTTACTCTCGAAAAACCTTCGGCGATTTGAACGGTAGAGTCGCTCGAGCCGCCGTCCGAAATAATGACCTCGACTCCGGGCTCGCTTAAAACCGAACAAATAGCGGCAGAGACATTTTCTTCTTCGTTAAGCACGGGTATTATGACGGATATTTTCAAGGGAGGGGGTTTTAATTCAAATCCAAAAATTTCCAATCTTTAAGATTGTTCGGGTCATAAGCATATTTCTTGCCCTCGTGATATCTCCAACTATTTTGCTCCTTAATCACGATGCCGCCGAATAAATTTTTACCCTTCTTATTCTCCTTCTCGATATACTCCGCCAATCCTTCGGCGCGTTCTTTTGCGGTTTTAGCAAAAATTCCACCCTTTGTATCGAGCAACGCAATCCTGCCGTCATTGAGCATTACGACGAAATCAACATAAAACGGTTTCTCTTGGTCGTTTTCAACATACGGCACAGCAAAGTACACACCGTCCTGCTTGCCGTTCTTAAACCACCAATCCACTTGTTTGGCTTTTTCCAAATACTCGATAAACGCAACCTCAACATCGCTGTCTTCCTCAAAAAGCGAGAGATTATTTGCGCCTTTTGTTTTGGCATAATACGGCCGGATAATTGATCGCTTGTAGTCTTTCTCAACAAAATTCAGATTGTAATTAATCACCTCCGGCACATTCCACGGCTCATCATTTCGTATTAGTTCGTGCTTTCCCTTGCCAACAACTTCTTGATAAAGCTCTTTGGCCCGATTGATGACATCAATCACGGCTTGGCGGTTTTCTTCGGCTAAAACAATGGCTTGAATTTTGTGCCAGTCATCAACGCCCATCTTGAACGATTTATCAAAAAATCGATATAAAGAATCATTAATGCGTTTTATAGAGCGAAGTTCCGGGGCGAACGGCGCAAGATTTCCCCTTGCAAAATAATCAAAAGCAATTTGCAGTTCAACTTCGTTTTTTGGAATATCGAGCGTTCCTTTCTTTTCAATGCCTTTGGTTTCCTTATCAACATCAGTAATCCGGCCACTCGCAATAAGCTTAGTATCAACAATACTATGTTTGAGCGAAATCTTATTTTTGAGTTTCAGTTCATCCGCCGCTTGAAAAAAAATTGGCACGAAATCCGATGATAAACGGGTTTCCTCACGGAACCGCTTGGAGTGGTAAGAAGTCAAATCAATATCTTTGTAATCTTCGCGCCGTTTGCCCTCAAAAACCGTAATGTATTCTTTGGCAATATCCTCGGCAATGCCGATATTGCTCAAACTGGTATAGACATAGCCCAGATTCAATTCCTGATTTTTGTAGTGATTATGTTCTGGCATACGCATAATGCGCCCGATGGTCTGAATGGAAAATACCATGCTTTTCCATTCGCGGAACAAAACCAAAATCGCGGCGCGCGGACAATCCCAGCCAACGGCTATGGCCTGCTTGAAAATCATCACCTCGACTTCGTTTTCGTTTTTCTCGATATTTTCAAGATTGATCTTGCTGTCTTTATCCGAAAGATAAATCGCCAGCCGTCCGTTTTCTGTTGTAATGCCATATTTGCCGAGCAACTGCACCACCGAGTCTTTCTTATCTATCAATCCTTTGCGACTGTCGGGAATTTGAATAAGCATAAGCGGGTTAACGCTTGCCTCTTCCACCTCGTATAATTTGGCAAGCTCCACGCGCTTCTTTAGCCCTGCCTCAACTACAATTTCATCAGCCGTTTTGTCGGCAAGTTTCCTGTCCAGTTTGAAGTTTTCAAATCCGGGATTGATAACAATTTCTTTCTTGATCATTCCCTCGTCTTTTACATCTTTGAGTTCCACTTCAACGCCACGAAACACGCCTTTGAGTTGGGGCGTTGCCGAAACCTCAATCGTTACCTTGGGGCCGATGTCTTCAATCAATTCTTTGGATTTTTCCGTTTCAGCGTTGCGGTGGCTTTCGTCAATAACAAGAATGACGATTCGACCCTCGTCTTTAGTGCGAGCGACAATGTTAGAAAGATTGTTGTCGCGTTCGTTTTCGCGGACATAGATATTGCCTTTTTTGTTAATGCTCGCCCAGTTCAAAAACAAAATCTCATTCTCGCTGATTTTTCTCTCGTCCAAATCTTTAAAATACGAACACTTGAGACCAACGCCGAATTGGTTGTAATACTTCTTCAAACTGTTGCGGCTTTGGTCGTGCAATTTATTGACGGCAATCCAGATAAACGAAAATTTCTTGCCGTCAATGCGCGAATCAATAAGCCGCTTCAAAAATTCCGCCATCATCAGCGTTTTGCCGGAGCCGGTCGGCGACTTGAAAATGCAGATTTTATTTCCTTCCGCATCCAAAAGTTCGTTGACTTCCTGCTTCAACTTTACGATGGCTTTTTCTTGATAATCTTTGAATTCAATCCACGGCATAGTTATCTCCACTTTCTTCGATGATAGACTCTATGCGCCTTACAAAATCGCTAATATCAAGGAAAAAGTTTGGATAAGCTTGACGAAGTATCGTTAGTGGCCCAGCAGATACCAAGACAGCTTCAATTTTTTCCCCTTTAACTGCACGCTCCTCTACTTCTGCATAATCTACCGTCGCTTGATTAATACTTCCCCTTTTATAGGCTGTAATCTGGACTGTCTTTTTTAGTGAATCTAAAATAATCAGGTGATATGACCAACCCTCCTTGGAAGTCCCTTTTTTATTAATTTCATTAACTGCGACCGAGTATCCTCTAATCTTTTCTAAAACTTCTAGTTCATCGTTTGCTTTTGATACAGCCCGAAAAATTTCTCTTCGGGAAAGATGTTTATGTCTTGGAATAGGCTCCGTGTTTTCAATACATGCAAAAGCAGATGCTACAATAGCAAAAAAATCTAACCACTCTTTGTCACCCCTGCGCGATTTTAAGGCTTGACCGAGAAAAGTACTCATTGTTTCTACTGCTGTAGCCCACGTGTGCTGGAGTTTAGTTCTAATTTGAAGCTCAATTAATAATCCGTTATATTGCGGAGAGCGTTTATTATTATATTTATAAACCAAATGCACACTTCGATATCCGTCTTCATCTCGCGGTGCTTTTATATAATCTTTCTCGTTAATAAGTTCGTGTGCAAATCTACTCTTATCTTTATACTCCTTAGCTAAACTGTAGACTTCTTCTAACGAATTTAAGACGGCACGCACACCGCCAATATCTTGCATTCTTGCTAGGTTCATTTTTGGATACCTTTTGAGTTTATCAATTATCGTGGGCATGCGTTTTAAGCGCTGCGCAACAATTAAGCCATCAGAAAATTTTTTAAGTTTTCTTCTTAATGTTGATTGAAAAGTATTTATCGGATATGCATGACAAGCTCGCCACCTTTCAGCTAGGCCTCTTGCACTCTCTACAGTCATGCCATTGGCTTTATTTTCCGCCAATATTAGACCGGCTTTGTTAATCAGGGATTTTGATTCTCTTGGAACTGTAGAAAAGGCCATAATATTTACCTGAAAATCTCCCGATATACTTTTAAGATTACTTCTGGAATGGCGCAAAGCGTAACCTTGCTTTTTACATCGGCAAATTGTTTTTCGTGCGGGTCGTCGCCAAGCGAAAAAACGTAAGTGTTGAAATGCCCTTTGATTTTCTTGATGGCTTTCTTGAAGTCGCCGATGGCTTCCTCGTAAAAAACAATGCCGAGATATTTGTCGCTGTTTTTGAAAATCTTGAAGTCGCCTTCGTCCTGCACCAGCTCGAAAGCGTTTTCACGTATGCAAAGCATTTCCGTTGACTCGCTCACGAGCTTCCGCTTGTTTTTATCCGTCGGCTCGGCTTCCACAAAATCGCAAGTGTAATATTTGAGATTACCGCCAAGTCCGACAACTTTTTTACTACGAGTATTTAGATATCCTTTAATAACTTTTTTAAGACGCGGATAACAAATATCGCTACAAATTTTGTGCTTAATGGCATTCCCTTTATTATCAATGTCCTCGTTATTCGTGCAAAGAATGAATTGGCGATTGCCGCCGTCTTCTTTATTGGCTTCCAAAACGGCGTGGCCGGTTGTGCCGGAACCAGCCATAAAATCCAAGACAATAGCATCCTTTGACGGATACATTCCTATTATACGTTTTATAAGTTCAATATTCTTTTCGCCATTTAAGAATTTCCACTCAGAGCTACCCTCTTGTAAATCTGTCCAATCCGTATCTAATTTTGTAGTATCTGATGCCTCTAGTTTATATTGAGGTTTCCCAGTCTTTGGATTTGGGCGCAACAATCCTTTTTCTATCAATTCTTTTGCTTTTCTTTCTTCAAACATCCAATGACGACCAGTCGGAGGTTTATGTCCAAAAAGATCGTATTCCATTGTTTGTCTGAGTCCTGGAGCGTCAAAGGCATGCCAACGTTCCTTTTTTTCTTGATATCTTGTTGGGATAACAATCACCGCTGCTGGCTTAGCATAAAATAAGACAAATCCATGGCCGACATTGATCGTTTTTGCGAATTCTCTTTCTTGGATGTTCTTTTTTACACGTGAAACAATGAGCGAGTTCCTAAAACTACTCTCTTCAAAAATCTCATCGCACAATAATTTTAATTGCGCTATTTCATTGTCGTCAATACTTATAAATATCAAGCCTTCCGGTTTTAAAAGATTACGAGCAAGTTTAAGTCTCTTTTCCATAAAAGCGAGCCATTTGCTGTGTTTGAATGGATCCTCAATATCAACAAATTTATCATTGTATATAAAATCTTGACTCCCTGTATTATACGGCGGATCAATGTAAATCAAGTCAATCGCTTCTTGGTGCGTAAAATTCAATACCGCAAGCGAGTGATAATTGTCGCCCTCAATCAGCAGATTAACCGGTTTGCCTTTGTCGCCGTTTATTTCTTTTCCTTTTATTTCTTTCAAAATCGGAAACGGCTTGCCCGCCATCTCGTTGGGAAACATTTCGCTTGGCGTGCGCGCGTCGGGATTGATGAGGACATCAATTTTTTCTTCCGGCAAATCCCTATGCCAAACGAGACCGTACTTCGTCTCCTTGATGCGGCGAAGTTCCTTTATCAATTCCTCTTTTGACCAGTTGTCGTAGTTGATTTTTCTTGCCATAAGATTACCCTATTTTAACAATAGCATTTAGCGACAAATCAGCAAGGCGAATCATGATCAAAACTCGTGCTTGAGCCCCCTTGTCATGAGTTCCATGACAGCCTGCTTGGGGCTTTTGCCTTGATGAAAAACTTTACAAACCTGCTCTGTAATAGGCAATTCAACGCCCTTCTCTATTGCGAGTTCTCTCGCGGCAATCGAGGTCTTTACCCCCTCGGCAACCATCCTCATCTCCGCGAGTATGTCGGAAAGAGTGCGGCCGCGGCCTATCGCGAGGCCTAAGGTATAATTTCTCGAAAGAGGCCCCGTGCAGGTGAGCACAAGGTCGCCTAATCCTGAGAGGCCGTAAAAAGTAGCCTCTTTCGCGCCCATTGCAAAACCTAAAACCGATATTTCCTTAAGCCCCCTCGTGATAAGAGCGGCCCTCGCGTTACTGCCGAGGCCGAGGCCGTCGGAGATTCCCGATGCTATGGCAATGACGTTTTTCATGGCCCCGCCTAACTCAACCCCGATTGTATCTGTGTTGGTATATACCCTGAAAGACGGCGTTGAAAAAGCCTCCTGCACCTCTTCGGCGATTGCGATTGAAGAGGCCGCGGCGCACGCGGCCGAAGGAAGCCCCATGCTTACTTCTTTGGCGAATGTCGGGCCTGAGATTATGGCGATAGGGATATTCTTTGGCAAGACCGAGCCGAGTATGCCCGAAGGGGTAAGGTGCGTTTTCTGCTCTATGCCCTTTGACGCGCTCACTATTATCGCGCCTTGCGTAAGGGCGGCGCCCTTAAAGACCTCCCTTATTCCGTGGGACGGCACGCAGCATACTACCATGCGCGCTCCCTTAAGCGCGTCCGCGAGGAGCGAGGTAACGCTTAAGGTCTTCGGGAATTTAACGCCCGGCAAATATAACTTGTTTTCTTTTTCCTTATTAAGGGTATCGCAAAACTCGTTGTTCCTCGCCCAAAGGGTTACCTCGAAGCCTTTACCCGAAAGCAGAACCCCTATGGCAGTGCCCCAGCTCCCCGCGCCTATGACTGAAATATCCGCCATTAATCCCCCGACCCTTCCTCCGGATGGGTACCCCGCCCTTTGTAAAAGGGGGAACCGCTATCTCTTCTCCCCGGTTGCCGCAATACCTCCGGCTTCGCTCCGGTGCTCCGGAGTTCCGTGCCTCATCCTCTCGAGAGTAGAGTCTATCTTTATGCCGAGCACGTCTTTATCGGGATACTCCTCCCTTAACTCGAGAAGCAAAGCCAGCGCCTCCTTGAGCATCCCCGTCTCCTCCAAAACGCTCGCCTTGGCGAGTTTGGCCTCGGCGTAAACGCTACTTCCTTTGTAATCGGCCATTATCCCGTCATAGGCCTTAACGGCATCAGTCATGTTGCCTTCAAGGTAATGGGTGTTCGCGATCTGGAGCCTCGCCTGAGGCTTCAGGGGGGAAGAGGATATGGAAATGGTTTTCAGTATTTCCTCGAATTCTATGCGTGCCTGACGGAAATCGTTCTGAGCTATGTAGCCCATGGCTATCTGATACCGGTAGAGGTCTTTTTTGCCGGAAGGGCCGTTCTCCATGAGCCACGCGTACTCGCCTATGGCCTTCTTCTCTTCGCCTGCCGAAGAATAAATGGCCGCCATGTCTTCCCTCGCGAGCGCTACTTGCGGACTTTTCGGATAGAGGCGGAAGAGTATGGCATACGCGTCCATGGCGCTCTTCGCGTCCCTCAAATGATGGCTGTGAATATAGCCTATCCTGTACTGGCTTTCGGCGGCGAACTCGCTTCCGGGGTAATCGGTGACGAAGTTCGTGAACTTTTCCGCGGCGGACGCGTAATCGCCTGCTATCAAAGCCTGCTCGGCTTCAAAGAATATCTTTTCCTCGCCTTTCGGGCCGCAACCGAAGATAAAGACGGCGCATAAAACCGAAAGAACGCGGATGCCGATCCGGAAAACGCGTTTATCAAAAAAATACGAAAACATCGTTTTAAGCAAACGCGATATTAAGACCAAAGATTGCGTTTCCTCTCCTTTAAACCTCTTCTTCCCCTTCGCCTTCCACTGCTTCTTCTTCCTTCTCCGCTATCGGGGCTATGCCCGTCATGGTTTCTTCTTTGTCTATGTCCATAAGGCGCACGCCCTGGGTATTTCTACCTATAATCGGCACGCCCTTCATCTCTATCCTTATTATCTTGCCCTTGTCGGTCGTTATCATTATCTCGTCCGTGTCCTTCACCTGAGCTATGGCCACGACGTTTCCGTTCCTCTCGGAGGTCTTTATGTTTATTATGCCGCTCCCTCCCCTTGACTGGAGCCTGTACTCCGACAACTCGGTCCTCTTGCCGTAGCCCCTCTCCGTAACCGTAAGTATGGTCGTAGCCGCGTCGTCCACTGTCTCCATGCCGACCACGATGTCGTCGTCATGGAGCTTAATCGCCCTGACGCCCCTTGCCTGACGTCCCATTTCGCGCACGTCTTCCTCGTTGAACCTTATGGCCATGCCTTTTCTGGTGCCGAGGA
>DASRUI010000022.1:0-12729 GCA_035655515.1 Thermodesulfobacteriota bacterium | reverse complement strand
AATCTCGAGTGGAGCGTTTGATAAGGTTCCGGCCGGCCATATGACAAAAGAATATAAAATACTTGTCGCGGGAAGTTTCAGAAAAACCTCCGAAATCCTCGAGGTCTTCAGCCCCTATGATAAAAGCCTTGTCGGCGTAACTTATCTCGCGGGTCATAACGAGGCGGATGAGGCCGTAAAAGGGGCAACAGAGGCCTTCGATGTTTTAAAGAATCTCCCTGCCCATAAAAGGGCGGGGATACTCGAAGAGATTGTGAACGGCATAACGAAGATAGCCGAAGAATTCGCCGTCACAATCGCCCTTGAGGCCGGAAAACCCGTAACAGAGGCGAGGGCCGAGGTGAAGAGGGCGATAAACACCTTCCGCATAGCCGCCGAAGAAGCGAAAAGGATGCACGGAGAGGTTTTGCCTCTGGACATAGCCGAAGGCTCGGAGAAAAGAACAGGCATCGTAAAGAGGTTTCCAATAGGGCCTGTCTTGGCCATAACTCCGTTTAATTTTCCCCTTAATCTCGCGGCGCACAAGGTCGCTCCCGCAATAGCCTGCGGATGCCCGGTAATAGTTAAGCCCGCGGACAAGACCCCTCTCAGCGCCATAATGTTAGGACGCGTAATAAACGACTCCGGCCTTCCGCAAGGCGGCATAAGCGTTTTACCGTGCTCTATTCCGGTCGCCGAAGGGCTTGTAATCGACAAGAGGATGAAAAAACTCACCTTTACCGGAAGCCCGGAGGTCGGGTGGATGCTTAAAGGCAAGGTCCCCGGAAAGAAGGTTACGCTGGAGCTTGGCGGAAACGCCGGAGTTATAATAAACGAAGACGCGGACATCGAATTCGCGGCAAAAAGGTGCGTTTCCGGAGGTTTCGCTTACGCGGGGCAGGTATGTATTTCGGTTCAGAGGATATTCGTTCAAACGCGGGTCTTCGAGGACTTCAAGGAGAAACTCGTCGCGAACGTGAAGGCGTTAAGACTCGGAGACCCGCTTGACGATTCTACTCAGGTCGGCCCCATGATAAGCGAGGCCGCGTTAAAAAGAGCCGGGGATTGGGTAAAAGAGGCGGTAGAGGCCGGAGCCGTAATCCTTATCGGAGGGAAAAGAAAACAGGGGGGCATCTTCGAGCCCACGGTGCTCGCGAACGTAAGGCCCTCTATGAAGGTTTGCTCCGGGGAGGTCTTCGCGCCGATTGTGACCATCGAGCCTTTCGGTGATTTTTTTGAGGCAGTCCGCGCCGTGAACGACTCGAACTACGGGCTTCAGGCCGGAGTTTTCACGAGGGACATAAAGAAGATATTTTACGCCTACGAAAACATCGAAGCCGGAGGGGTCATAATAAACGACGTGCCGAGTTTCAGGGTTGACAGCATGCCTTACGGAGGCGTGAAGCAGAGCGGTTGCGGAAGGGAAGGCGTCAGATACGCCATGGAAGAGATGACCGAGCCGAGGCTTCTTGTTTTGAATCTGTCGTGAGGGCGGCGGGATGTGTTGAAAAAAATCCTTGAATTTTGTCTTTCAGAGGAGTAATATAGTGTATACAGTATACATAAATACAAGGAGGTAATTTAAAAGATGTCTCTTAAAATCAGTGAAGATTGCGTTGCCTGCGGCGTATGCCTGCCGGAGTGCCCGGTTTCCGCCATAACCGAGGGGGATCCGCTTTATATCATAGACCCGGTCGTATGCGTTGAATGCAAGGGTTATTACGACACGCCAAAGTGCGCCGAGGTTTGTCCGACGGCCGCTTGCGTGCCTGCTTAATCAAGTCCTTTCTGTATTAATGACAAAAAGGCGGGCGCCCGAGGGGGGACCCGGCCGGGACCAGTCGCCAAAGCAACGGAATTGCGGCGGGCATCCCGTTCATCGTCATTCGTTTTAACGCGGGGTAAGAGGGAATATGAAGGATTTCACTGTTTTTTGGGGATGCACCATACCGGCGCGGTTTCCCTTTCTTGAAAAGTCCGTAAGAACCGTGCTTGACGGCATGGGTCTTCCTTACAGGGACATAGACGGGTTTACCTGCTGTCCGGAAAAATCCCTCGTGAATAATATCGACCATGGCCTCTGGACATTGACGGCCGCCCGGAACATCGCCGTCGCCGAAGGAGAAGGGCTTAACATAGTGAGTCCCTGCACGGGATGCGTCTCGAATCTCGCCACGGTAAAGAGCGAACTTAAGACTAACCCGAAGAAAAGAGCGGAAGTTAACGGCGTATTCGAATCCATAGGCAGGAAGTACGAGGGCAGGATAAAACTCAGCCACCTTGTGCCGTTTTTTCACGACGAAGTCGGCGCTAACGCGATAAAGAGCGCCATAAAGAGGGATTTCAGAGGCATGAAGTTCGCCGTGCATTACGGGTGCCATATGATGAGGCCGGGACACGCGCTTAAAAACGACGACCCGTTGAACCCGAAGAAGTTCGATAATCTCATAAGAACGCTCGGCGGCGAGAGCATGGACTACATGACGAAACTCACCTGTTGCGGCCAGGGGCTCGACAGGGTTGACCAGCATGAAAACGCCCTTACCATGGCAAGATTAAAGTTGAAGGAACTCAAAGCGCTCGGCGCGGACGCGATGGCCTTATGCTGTCCGTCCTGCTTTTTGCAGTTCGACAACAACCAAAACCTCATGGAAAAAGACGGCGAGAAGTTGGGCATACCGGTGCTTTACTTTACCGACATTCTTGGCCTTGCAATGGGTTATAAGAGCATCGAGCTTGGGCTTGACGGCCATAGGATAGACGTGGAGCCGTTTTTGAAGAAGTGGGCCGCAATGGGCGAAATCCCGGGGCGCGGCAAAATAGAAGAAGAGTTCAGCGGCGAAGGGGCGTTCACGCTTTAAAAGAAGGGCGAATTTCCGTTCACCCTGAGGCTCTCGAAGGGTGGACTGGCGTAATTAGAATGAGGGTTTAGCGATGCTTACCGAAGAACTCAATCTCAATTTGCTTCAAAAATGCGCCGACTGCGGCGCTTGTTACGATATATGCCCGTCGTGCCTGAACCTTGAAGGCTACGACCCGCGCTCAGTCATAAAAAGCATCCTCGCGGGCGATTACGAAAAGGGGCTCGCCTCGGATTCTATATGGCAGTGCCTCGAGTGCCACCAGTGCCTTGAGATGTGTTTCCAGCACTACGGGTTCGAGAACGCCATGACCGCGATGAGGCTTCTCGCCACGAAGAAAGGTAGTCATCCGCCTCAGGTCAAGAGAGGTTTCGACATGTTCGTGAAAACAGGGCGTCTCGGAGAGCCGGTTCTTCCGGCGAGAAAAAAGCTGAATCTGCCGGAGCCGAAAAATTCCGGTAAAGACGAATTTTTAAAGATGCTTTCGGCTTATAAGGGATGCAAGAAAGCCGCTTCAAAGAAAGACGCCGGCTAAAAGGAGTTTGACAGAGATGAACCACGATTTCGAAAAAGACATATCCGGCTGCGGGTTGACCGGCATAATAAGCAAAAAAAGGAAGAAGCTCGACGGCAGTTTCATAAAAAAATCCCTTTGCCTCATGAACGACAGGGGCAACGGGCTCGGCGCGGGATACGCCGCCTACGGCATATATCCGGAGTTCGAGGACTTTTACGCGTTTCACGTGATGTACGACTACGACACGAGCAGGGTCGAGGCCGAGGAATTTCTTCGGGAAAATTACCTCGTCGAGAAGATAGAGGAGATACCGACAACGAAGGTAAAGACCATCGTCATAAACCCGCTTCTTTTGAGATACTTCGTAAAGCCGAAGAAGGACAGGCTTGCCGCGGGCGCTAACGAGGACGACTTCGTGGTAAAGACCGTGATGAAGGTCAATTCCGAGATAGAAGGCGCCTATATATTCAGCTCCGGAAAGAACATGGGGGCGTTTAAGGGCGTCGGCAACCCGCTGGACATAGCGGATTTTTACGGGATAGAGGAATACTCCGGATATATCTGGACGGGGCACACGAGGTTTCCGACGAATACGCCCGGCTGGTGGGGAGGGGCGCATCCCTTTACTCTCCTCGACTGGAGCATCGTGCATAACGGGGAGATATCGTCTTACGGCATAAACAAGCGTTATCTGGAGATGTACGGCTACAAGCTCACTCTCCTTACCGACACGGAGGTCGTGGCCTACACGCTGGATCTCCTCATAAGAAGCCACGGCCTCGACGTAAAGACCGCGTGCTCGGTATTGGCCGCGCCTTTTTGGAAGGACATAGACAAGTTGCCGGACGGCGAACGCGAGGCCTATACGGCCCTGCGGCTCGCTTACGGGAGCGCGCTTCTTAACGGGCCTTTCTCGATACTCTTCGGCCACGGAAAGGGTCTCGTCGGGCTTAACGACAGGATAAAGCTGAGGCCCCTTGTCATAGGCGAGAAGGACGATTTGGTTTTCATGGCGAGCGAAGAGAGCGCGATAAGGGAGATTTGCAAGAATCCCGACAACGTATGGGCGCCGAGGGCCGGAGAGGCTGTCATCGTGGATCTTGAAGGGTGATGTATATGAGAGAGTCATGCGGAGGGAAGCGTTATGTTTAAAAGTCTCGCGTTGCCCGAATATCTGGCGACCATAGATACCGATAAATGCATAAGGTGCAAGAGGTGCATCCAGAACTGCGGATGGAGCGTGTACTCATGGGGCGGCGACAGGGTGCTCATTGATACCAATAAATGCGTAAAGTGCCTGAGGTGCTATCACTATTGTCCGACCGAGGCCATTCAGATACTCGATAACCCGGTAAGGTACCGCAATAACGCCTACTGGGGCTTCCATAACATAAGGAATATCAAGAGGCAGGCCGAGACAGGCGGCATGCCTTTAACCGGAATGGGCTCCGACATGCCCTATCCGGTGCTTTTCGACAAGCTTCTTCTTGACGCGTGCCAGGTGACTAACCCCTCGATTGACCCGTTGAGGGAGCCGATGGAATTACGGACGTATCTCGGCAGAAAGCCATCCGACGTAAGAGTCGAAAGAGGCAAGGACGGGAAGCTAAAGTTAAAGACAAAGCTCGCGCCGCAGATAAAACTCGCCTCGCCGTTTATGTTTTCTCCAATGAGTTTCGGCTCCATAAGCCTTAACGCTCAGAAGGTTTTGGCAATGGCCGCGAAGGAGTGCGGCATAGTAATGAACACGGGAGAAGGCGGGCTTCACGAAGACCTCCTTCCCTTTAAGTCTAACATTATGGTTCAGGTGGCAAGCGGCCGCTTCGGAGTAAACCCGGATTATTTAAACGCCGGGGTAGCGGTCGAGATAAAGATAGGGCAGGGGGCCAAGCCCGGGATAGGCGGGCATCTTCCCGGAGAAAAGATACCCCTTGAGGTCGCTAAGACGAGGATGATACCTGTCGGCACGGACGCCCTTTCTCCGGCCCCCCAGCACGACATATATTCCATAGAGGACTTGAGGCAACTTATATACGCCATTAAAGAGGCCACCAACTACACCAAGCCCGTGTCGGTTAAGATTGCGGCGGTGCATAACGTGGCTCCGATAGCGTCCGGCATAGTAAGGGCGGGCGCGGACATAGTTTACATAGACGGCTTCAGGGGCGGCACAGGCGCGGCTCCGAGCATAATAAGGGACCATCTCGGAATCCCGATAGAGCACGCCATAGCGGCCGTTGACGACAGGCTCCGTCAGGAAGGCATAAGGAACGAGGCCTCGATTGTGGCGGCCGGCGGCATAAGGTCTTCGGCTGACGCGGCAAAGGCCATAGCCCTCGGAGCGGACGCGGTCGCGATAGGGACTTCCGCGCTCGTTACTATGGGTTGCACTGTTTGCGGAAAGTGTTATACCGGGAATTGCTCTTGGGGCATCACCACTCAGAGGCCCGAGTTGACGGCAAGGCTCGACCCGGAGGTTTTCGCCGAAAGGCTCATTAATCTCGTTCACTCTTGGGAGCACGAATTGAAAGAGATACTCGGGGCCTTGGGCGTAAACGCGGTGGAGAGTTTGAGGGGGAGCAGGGAAAGGCTCCGCGGCATAGGGCTCGACACTCAAACGCTCGACATACTCGGAGTGAAGCCGGCCGGAAGGTAAAAAGGCAGGGAAAAGGGTGGGCGGAAATTTGTTTTTTGTAGCGCAGGGCTTATAATGAATTTTTTCACCTTATTCCCCTCCCCACTTGTTGGGGAGGGCAGGGTGGGGTAGCCCTGCGCAAAGACCGCAACCCTAAAGGGTTGCCCTACTTTTCCCTATTCCATGCAATATATAGGAGAGAGATAACATGTTGGAACTTGACGCCAAAGGCGTTTATTACAGGGAACTTAACAGTAAGGTGCGCGAGGCCGTCTCCAAGGGAGAAAAGGAGATACGCCTTAAAAACGTAAACGGCCAGTACTACATAGGCGACGGGCTTCGCGGAGATTGTAAAATCATGGTCGAGGGCGTGCCCGGCAACGACCTCGCGGCCTTCATGGACGGCCCGACCATTGTCGTCAAGGGCAACGCGCAGGATAATATCGGGAACACCATGAACAGCGGCAAGGTCATTGTCGAAGGCCACGCGGGGGACGTATTGGGCTACGGCATGAGGGGTGGGAAGCTCCACATAAGGGGAGACGTGGGCTACAGGGTGGGAATCCACATGAAGGGCTACAAAAAGCAGATGCCCGTCATAATAAGCGGCGGAAGCGCGGGAGATTTTTTCGGAGAGTACATGGCGGGAGGGGTTCTCGTTCTCCTCGGGCTCGATAAAAACCCGAGAAGGACGGCCCTTGTCGGCGATTACATAGGCACGGGCATGCACGGGGGCATGATATTCATAAGGGGAGAGGTTCAAAAGGAGATGTGCGGCATGGAAGTAGGAGTGCTCGAGCCTGACGAAGACGACATGAAACTCTTGAAGGATTATTTGGCGGATTTTTGCAAGGACTTTAATTTGAACTTGGACGAGGTCATGAAAAAGCCGTTTAAGAAACTCGTCCCGGTGTCTTTAAGGCCTTACGGGAATCTGTACGCGTACTGATTGGATGTTGAAAAATTCATCTTAATTACAAAGCCCCCTTTTATAAAGGGGGCTTTGTTTTTTTGCGTGTATTAAGTTCTCCCCCATCCCCTTGACTTCTTTCATTAAAAGACGTAATATGTAATCAACTGGAGGAGCGGATAGGTTTAATGGAGCCGGTAAATTTCATCGAACTTGAAGAGAGAATAAGCAGGCTTCTAAGCTCTTACAGCGCTTTGCAGGATGAAAAAAAGAGACTGGAGGAAGAGTTAAGGCAAAGGAACGCCGGAACAAAGGAACTTGAGGACCTTAGGGAAAAGGTCAAGAGGCTTGAAAAGGAAAAAGGGGTCGTCAAAGAGAAGGTTTCAGGGCTTATACAGAGGCTCGACGGATTGATTCAAAGCGTTTGAGGTTACCCCCTTTTACAAAGGGGCGGGGTACCCATGCGAAGCATGGGTCGTGGGGATTTGAGGTTACCTTGAAAAACGTTGTCGAACTGAGCATACTCGGGCAAAAACTGGCGATTCAAAGCACGGAGAGCGAGGAGCACGTACGCGGAGTTGAAAGTTATCTTGCGGAGAAGATCGAAGAAGTAAGGGGCGGCACAAAAGCGGTCGCAACTCTGGACCTCGCGCTTATCGTTGCTTTAAACGTTGCCGGAGAGCTTATCAAGACGCGTCAAACGCTTCAATCCATCGAGAAGAGGTCGGGAGAGTTGGCTAAGACCATACAAGGGGTGATTGAGTAAAACCGCCGTCTTTTCCCCTGCGGTGCTCGTGGTTGGCGGAATTATTGTTTCCCAATGTACAAAGAACGGGGCTGGCGCTGGCCTTATTAAGGCATATCCCGGCAGGGAAAGCCGAAGAAGGTTATACCGGCTACCACCTATTGAAAAAATAGGGTATACAATAATCCGGCGATACGGCTCTTGCGGGGGGAAGACATTCAACGCCCCTGTCCTCTGAAAAGACGCGGAGAATATTTTTTCGCGTCTTGCCCTGAAAAGATGCGAAAACGCTTTCTTTTCGCATCTTGCCTAATAGAAAGACCTTCGACCCATGCTTCGTCCGTCTAAGACGGGGCGTCCAGCCTTCCCTCAAAGTAGGGGCACGATGCATCGTGCCCCTACCGGGTTCACCTACCCTCTCCTTGCTTCGTACTATCCATTCCGCGCGTTTCCTTTTGTTGTTCACCTAAGATGCGGCTTATCGAAGAAAAACGGCGTTTAAGGGCCACTTTGCTCAAAAGGCGTTTAAAGATGCCTTTTGAAGAGGTCTTTGCTCTGAGCTCAAGGATACAGGAAAGATTCATTTCCACCCCTGAATTCAAGGCATCGAAAAGGATAGCTCTTTACGCGGGCTTCAGAAACGAAGCGCTCACTGACGACATACTCGCGGCGGCGGTCAAGGACAAAAAAGAGGTTTTTTTTCCGAAACTCGCGGAAAAGGGCAAAATCGTTTTCTTCGCCGTCAAGACAAAGACCGAACTTTTTCAGGGCTCTCACGACATTCCGGAGCCTTCGGCCGGGGGACGCGCGGAAAGCGCGGCGACATTCGATTTGATGGTTGTGCCGGGCGTGGTGTTTGACGAAAACGGAGGAAGGATAGGTTACGGAAAAGGCTACTATGACAGGATTTTGAGCGAGGCGCGGTGCCGTGTAGTCGCTCTGGCGTTCGATTTTCAGGTGATAGACGAGGTTCCGACCGAAGAGCACGACATGACGGTGGACGCCATCGTAACCGAAACAAGGATTATAAGGGTTTGAATCCCGGGAAGAAAGGAGAAGGGGAACATGACAAGCGTTATGCTTATTGCCGGTTTGGCTCTGCTTATAATAGGCGCGGGACTTGGCATTTTGATAAGAAAAAAGGTTTCGGAGACAGGCGCGGATGAAGCGAGAAAGGCCGTTGAAGCGGTAATAGCGGAGGCGAAGAAAGAAGCCGAAGCGATAAAGAGGGAAGCGGAGACCATAAAGAAGGACGCCGAGATTCAGGCGAAAGACAGGCTTTATCAGAGCAAGCAGGAACTCGACAAGGCAAGGCGCGAGTTCGACGATTCGAGGAAGGAGTTCGACGCGGAATTCAAGGAGCGGAGAACCGAGGCGCAGGCGCTTGAAAAGAGAGTTCAGCAAAAAGAGGAAAGCCTCGATAAAAAGTTCGAAAGCATCGAGCGGAAGGAAACGGACATAGGAAAGAAAGAGGCCGCGCTCGCGCAGGAGGAGAAAAAGCTCAAGGACGCCGAGGCGGGGCTCAATTCCGCCATGGAGGCGCAGAGGAGAAAGCTTGAGGAAATCTCGGGCATGACCTCCGAGGACGCCAAAAAGCACCTCCTTGATTTGACGGAGGTCGAGGCGAGGCACGACGCCGGCAAGCTTCTTAAGAGGATAGAGGACGAAACAAAGGAGATAGCCGAGAAGAAGGCGAAGGACATCATATCTTTGGCCATACAGAGATATTCGGGGGACTACGTGTCCGAGAGGACGGTATCCATAGTGCACCTTCCGAGCGACGAGATGAAGGGCAGGATAATAGGCCGTGAGGGCCGGAACATCAGGGCCATAGAGGCCATAACCGGCATTGACATCATAATAGACGACACTCCGGAGGCCATAATACTCTCCGGGCATAATCCCGTAAGGCGCGAAATAGCGAGGCAGGCCATAGAAAGGCTTGTCCACGACGGCAGGATTCATCCCGCGAGGATAGAAGAGGGGGTCCATAAGGTCGAGAGCGAGGTCGAAAAGACAATCGTCGAGGCCGGCGAAAAGGCCATCTTCGATACCGGCATTCTCGGCGTGCACGCCGAGGTGCAGAAACTCGTCGGACGGCTTAAGTACAGGACGAGCTACGCGCAAAACGTTTACGCCCACTCTCTCGAGGTCTCCTTCATCTGCGGGATAATGGCGTCTGAATTAGGCCTTCCGACGAAGATAGCCCGCAGGGCGGGGCTTTTGCACGACATCGGGAAGGCCGTTGACCACGAGGTCGAAGGGCCGCACGCCCTGATAGGCGCGGATTTGGCCAAGAAATACGGCGAGAAGCAGGAGATAGTCGACGCCATCGGGCAACACCACGACGACAGGCCGTCCAACATATACGGGGTTTTGGTGCAGGCCGCGGACACGCTTTCCGCCGCGCGCCCCGGAGCGAGAAGAGAGATGTACGAGGCCTACGTGAAACGCCTCGAGGACCTGGAAAAGATAGCCAAGGATTTCAAGGGCGTCGAGAAGTCCTACGCGCTTCAGGCAGGGAGAGAGGTTAGAGTCATAGTCGAGGGAAGCAAGATAGACGACAGCGGCGCGGTAACCCTTTCGAGGGACATAGCAAAGAAGATAGAGACCGACCTCACTTATCCGGGGCAGATAAAGATTACGGTCATAAGGGAGACGAGGGCCGTGGATTACGCGAGGTGATGAGGCAGGGTATAAGAAGCAGAGAATAGGAAAAAGGGTTGAAGATACTCTTCATAGGCGACATAATAGGAAACCCGGGCAGAAAGGCGCTTAAAGAGCGCTTTTCCGCCATTCTCGGGCGTCACGACCCGGACGTTATAATAGCGAACGGCGAGAACGCGGCCGGAGGTTTCGGCATAACAGAGGACATCGCGGCCGAACTCTTCAAGACGGGCGTCAACGTCATCACCTCCGGCAACCACATCTGGGACAAAAAAGAGGCCATAGAATTCATAGAGCGCACTCCCATGTTGTTGCGGCCGGCCAATTATCCCGACGCCAATCCCGGCAAGGGCTACATAGTGCTGGATTCGAGGTGCGGGGCCAAGCTCGGAGTCCTCAATTTATCGGGCAGGGTCTTCATGGACGAGGCCGACTGTCCGTTCAGGACAGCCGACAGGTTCGTGGAGGAAATCAAAAAGCAAACCAACGTCATATTGGTTGACTTTCACGCCGAGGCGACAAGCGAAAAATACGCGCTTGCCTGGTATCTTGACGGCAGGGTAAGCGCCCTCGTGGGCACCCATACGCACGTGCAGACCTCGGACGAGAGGATATTGCCGGGCGGCACGGCCTACATAACCGACGCCGGCATGACAGGCCCGACCGACTCGGTCATAGGGGTCGAGAAGGAATTAGTGTTAAAGAGATTTCTTACCCGCATGCCTGTCAGGTTCGAGGTCGCTTCAAGGGGGGTGGAGGTGCAGGGCGTCTCGATAACCATTGACGCGTCGAACGGCAGGGCGACCTCCATCGAGAGGATAAAAGAGAAGATCGACAGGTAAAAGGACAAGGCAAATACTTATAAGGAGAGGAAGCATGGAGATAATAGACGTTTTAGCCAAGGTCGGCTTCGCCGAGCAGTTTTTTCCGAGGATACTCAAGGTTGGCGAGGGATACAAGGTGCCTCTTATATGTCTGGACGCGGGGCAAGCCATACCGCCCCACCAGAGCGGGTTAGGCGTTTTTTACTTTATGACCGGCAAAGGCGTGATGACTGTCGAGGGAAAAGAGGTCGAGGTCAAGCCCGGCACCATGATTATAGCGGAGAAGGGCGAATCCCGCGGCATAAGGGCAATCGAGAAACTTACCGCGTTCGCCGTGCACATGGGGTAGAGGCTCGGAAAATATTTACGGAGGATAACCAATGGCGGCTAAGGCCAAGGAAAAAGAATTCACGGTTTCCGTAATGATCGAGATACCGAAAGGCTCGCGCAACAAGTACGAGTACGACAAGAAACTCAAGGTCATAAAGTTTGACCGCATGCTCTTTTCCGCCATGCATTATCCGAGCGATTACGGCTTCATACCGAAGACCCTCGCGCGGGACGGAGACCCTCTTGACGCGCTCGTCTTGGTTTGGGAGGCCACGTTTCCGGGATGCCTCATAGAGACAAAACCCGTCGGGCTCTTTAAGATGTGGGACGAGAAGGGGCCGGACGAAAAAATCCTCTGCGTCCCGGTGAAAGACCCCTTGTGGAACCACATAACGAGGCTGAAGGACGTTCCGCCTCATCTTTTGAAAGAGATAGAGCACTTCTTCTCGGTTTATAAAGACCTCGAAGAAAAGAAGGTGGGCATCGAGGGATGGGAAGACAGGGAGAGCGCGCTTAAGGTTATAAAGGAATCGAGAAAAAGATACAAGGGTTAAGGGGGTTTCTTTTTAATCCCCTCCTTGCGAAGGAGGGGTCGGGGGAGGTTTTTTTACAGCGCTTCCATTATGACGCACTTCAGGTATTCCGTCTCGGGCACCGACAATAGCGCGGGGTGGTCTTTTGCCTGAGACCTTGTTTCTATTACGCGGAAAAGTCTTCCCGCGTCCCTTCCGGCGCCTCTCAAGATGTCGAAAAATTCGCTTCTTCCTATGTGATACGAGCAGGAACACGTCGCGAGAAGCCCATTTTTTTTAAGGACCCTCATGGCAAGAGAGTTTATCTCGCGGTAGCCTTTTATCGCCTCTTTTATCCTCGCCTTGCTCTTTACGAATGCCGGAGGGTCGAGTGAAATGAAGTCATAGGTCTTTCTCGCCGATGCCTCTGATTTCAGAAAAGTGAATACGTCGGCTTTTTTGAAAACGCATTTTTCCGAAAGATTGTTGAGTTCCGCGTTTTTTTCGGCCTGTCTTACGGCGTCAGCCGAGTCGTCAACGCCCGTTACGCTTGCGCCTTTCGAGGCTATGTTTATCGCCCAAGCGCCTGTGTACGAAAAAAGGTCGAGTCCCGCGCCTTTGCCGTTAACGAGTTCCGAGAAGGCCTTCCTGTTTTCCCTCTGGTCGAGGAAAAATCCCGTCTTCTGCCCGCTCATCGGGTCTATCTCGAACATAAGCCCGCTGTCCCGCATAACCGGGAGTTTGTCGAG
>DASRUI010000021.1:0-12706 GCA_035655515.1 Thermodesulfobacteriota bacterium | reverse complement strand
AAGAAGGCTCCCGCAGGACGGAAGGATTAAGCTTAAACTCGGCAAAGACAAGGAGATGGATTACAGGGTTTCCGTCCTTCCGACGCTTTTCGGCGAAAAGGTTTGCATGAGGCTTCTCGATAAAAGCAACCTCCAGCTCGACATGACCAAGCTTGGTTTCGAGGAAAAGGCCTTGAAGGATTTCATGCACGCCATACACAAGCCGTGGGGCATGGTGCTCGTTACCGGCCCTACCGGCTCCGGAAAGACGACCACACTTTACTCGGCGCTTTCGGATTTGAATCAGATAACGGAGAACATCTCGACCGCGGAAGACCCGGTCGAGTTCAATCTCATGGGCATAAACCAGTGCCAGATGCACGACGACATAGGGCTGAATTTCGCGGCCGCGCTCCGGAGCTTCCTGAGGCAGGACCCCGACATAATCATGGTCGGAGAGATAAGGGACTACGAAACGGCCGAGATAGCGGTAAAGGCCGCGCTCACCGGGCACATGGTGCTCTCCACGCTTCATACGAACGACGCTCCTTCGACCGTAAACAGGCTTCTTAACATGGGCATAGAGCCTTTTCTCGTGTCCTCGGCTTGTAACCTCATACTGGCGCAGAGGCTCGCTCGAAAGATATGCGTGAAGTGCAAGGAGCGGATAGAGGTGCCGGAAAAAGCCTTGGTGGATTTGGGAATCACGAGGGAACAGGCCGAGAAGGCCAACATCTCCCATGGCAAGGGGTGCAGCGAGTGTAACGGCACGGGTTATAAAGGGAGAATTGCCCTTTACGAGGTCATGCCGTTTTCCGAGGGAATAAAAGACATGGTCCTGAACGGAGGCTCCTCGTCCGACATAAAAAGGCAGGCCATAAAAGACGGGGTTAAGACCCTCCGGATGAGCGGCATAAGCAAGGTGCTCGAGGGCATGTCGGCCATGGAAGAAGTGTTAAGGGTTACGATGGCCGATTAGGTTGGAAGCCGTTATACGTGATGCATGAGACGTAAATATATGCTAATATAATAAAAATCTTTATACGCATAAAGCATCACGGTCTTTAAGCAACGCATAACGTTTTTTCAAGGAGACAGAGATGTCAGTGGAAACACCGCAACAGCCGCCGCAGAAAATGGATATGCAGTTTCTTCTGAAGGCGCTTATCGATAAAGGCGGGTCCGACCTTCATATTGCCGCCGGTGGTCCGCCGAGGCTTAGGATAAACGGAAACCTGCAACCCATGAACCTCCCGCTGGTTAGCGGCATCGAAACCAAGCAGCTTTGTTATTCCATTCTTACGGACGCGCAGAAGCATAAGTTCGAAGAGGACAATGAACTCGATTTCTCCTTCGGCTTGAAGGGGCTTTCGAGGTTCAGGGCCAATGTTTTCCTCCAGAGGGGCACCGTGGCCGGGGTCTTCAGGGCCATACCGTTTCAGATAAGGACCATACAGGAACTCGGTCTTCCCCCCGTTGTCGAGGAATTGACCAAAAAGCCGAGGGGCCTCGTGCTCGTTACCGGCCCTACCGGAAGCGGAAAGTCAACGACCCTTGCCGCGATGATTGACAAGATAAATAACGAAGAACCCGGGCACATAGTCACGATAGAAGACCCGATAGAGTATCTGCACACTTCGAAGATGTCGCTCGTTAACCAGAGGGAGGTCGGGGCCGACACGCATAACTTTAAGCGCGCGATAAAGTCGGCTTTGAGGCAGGACCCGGACGTGGTTCTTCTCGGCGAGTTGAGGGACATGGAGACCATAGAGACGGCCTTAACCATAGCCGAGACAGGGCATCTGTGTTTCGCCACGCTCCACACGAACTCGGCCGTTCAGACCATAAACAGGATTGTGGACGTGTTCCCCGCCCACCAGCAGCCCCAGATAAGGGCGCAGTTGTCGTTTGTCCTCGAAGGCGTCCTCTCTCAGATACTCGTCGCCAGGGCCGACGGCAAGGGAAGGTCTCTTTGTCTCGAGGTGCTGATACCGAACTCGGCCATAAGAAACCTTATCCGCGAAGACAAGGTGCACCAGATTTATTCGCAGATGCAGGTGGGGCAGACCAAGTATTCGATGCAGACCATGAATCAGGCGTTGATGAGTCTTTTCGCGAGGAGGCTCATAACGCTCGACGAGGCCTTTGGCAGGAGTTCCGACCCTGAGGAATTGCGTCAGATGATGGTGAACGCCGGGGCCATGAAGCCGAGACCCGCCGGCGGTTAAAAGGAGATAATGTCTTATGCCAAAGTTTACCTACGTAGGCAAGACAATAAGCGGGCAACCGGCGAAGGGCGAGATAGAGGCGCCGAGCCTTGCCGACGCCACCGCCGTACTGCGCCGCCAGCAGATAATCCCTTCGACGTTGGCCGAAAAAAAATCCGGCCTCGCCGCCCTTAAGGAGATAAAGATACCCGGTTTCGGCGGCTCGGTTACCACCCGCGATATAGTCATATTCACGAGGCAGTTCGCCACAATGATAGACGCGGGGCTTCCGCTGGTGCAGTGCCTCGATATTTTGGCCAGCCAGCAGGAAAATCCCGTATTCAAGAAAACTCTTTTGGAAGTGAAGCAGAGCGTCGAGGGCGGAACAACGCTCGCCGACGCGTTGAGCAAACACCCGAAGGTGTTCGACCAGCTCTTCGTGAACCTCGTGGCGGCCGGAGAGGTGGGCGGCATACTCGACACCATATTGAACAGGCTTTCCGGGTTCATGGAAAAGGCCGAAAAGTTGAAGGGCGAGGTAAAGGGCGCGCTCACCTATCCAGTCGTCGTCATACTCATAGCCGTAGTCATAGTAACGGGCCTTCTGGTATTCGTCGTTCCCATATTCGAGGGCATGTTCGCCGGTTTCGGCAGCGCCCTTCCCATGCCGACGCAGATGGTCGTCAATATGAGTAACGCCATTAAGAATTATTGGTACTTAATCATAGGAACGATAGTAGGGACATTCGTCGGAATCAAGAGGTATTACAAAACGACCGGCGGCAGAAGGGTCATGGACGGCATATTCCTCAAGATGCCGGTCATTGGGGACATATTGAGGAAGACGGCCGTGGCGAGGTTCACGAGAACGCTCGGCACCATGCTCTCAAGCGGAGTTCCGATACTCGAAGCCCTCGAAATAGTCGCCAAAACGGCCGGCAACGTCGTCATAGAGGCGGCCATCATGAAGGCAAGAACCTCGCTGTCCGAAGGAAAAACCCTTTCCGAACCCCTTGCCCAGACGAACGTGTTCCCCGGCATGGTTACGCAGATGATTACCGTCGGAGAAACCACCGGCGCACTCGACACCATGCTCAACAAAATCGCGGATTTTTACGAGGACGAGGTGGACGCGGCGGTAGCCAATCTTACCGCGCTCATAGAACCCATGCTCATGGCGTTCCTCGGGGTGGTGGTCGGCGGATTGGTTATAGCTCTTTATCTTCCGATATTCTCGCTTGCCGGGGCAGTCGGCGCATAAGGGAAGATGGCCGTAAAAATCGAGCATTCGCTTCGCAGTAAACTCCTCGCGTTGATGATTTTGAGGGTGGTTGTGGCCTTCGTGTTTTTGGCCGTCGCCACGTGGTTTCAACTCCGGGGCTCGCAGAAAGTCCTTTCCATATACCCGCTTTACGCAATCGTCGCGATCATCGGTTTTCTTACCATATTATACGCCGTAGTGATAATGAGGATAGAGCGGCTCGTCTTCTTCGGCTATATCCAGTCAGCCGCGGATATAGCCGTGATAACCGTCATAGTTTACGCGACGGGCGGCATTGACAGTTATCTCTCCATACTTTATCATCTTTCCGTCATAGGAAGCGCGGCGATACTCGGCAAGAGGGGCGGTTATTACTCCGCCTCTCTTGCCACCATAGCGTTCATTTTTCTTTTAAGCCTGGATTTTCACAAGATGCTGCCCATCGGTTTCAGGCTCGTAAATCCTTCCCCCGGAATGTTATGGGAGAACGTGGCCACGACCATTTCGATAAACGCGCTCGGGTTCTTTACCGTGGCCTACCTGACCGGATACCTTGCCGGCAGGACGCTTACGATGGAAAAGGAACTTGAAGAAAAGGAAATAGATTACGGAAGGATGGAGACGTTAAATCGCCTCATAATAGACAACATAACGAGCGGCATAATGACTTTGGACGAAAACGATAGGATAACGAGCTTTAACCGCGCCGCGACCGGCATTACGGGTTATGCCTTGAAAGACGTGTATTATAAGAACGCGGAGGAGGTATTCCCGGGCATATTGGGGTTGCTCATGCGGCGCGCGGGCAGGGGCAGGGCTTCGCGGACTCCGGACGACGTGACGAGAAGCGAAAGGACATTCAGGTCTAAAGAAGGCAAGGATATTACCATAGGCTTCATGATTTCTCCCGGCAAAGGCGGGGACATGACGAGCATAGTCATATTTCAGGATCTCACGAGGCTTAAGGCATTAGAAGAAATGATTCGCCGCGACGACAGGCTCAAGGCCTTGGGGGAACTCTCCGCCGCCATAGCCCACGAAATAAGAAATCCGCTCGCGTCCATAAGCGGTTCGATACAGGTCTTGCGGCAAGACCTCGCCCTGGACGGCGACAAATCGCATCTCATGGAGATAGTCTTGAGGGAGACCGAGCGCCTGAATTCGCTTATCACGGATTTTTTGCTTTTCGCCAGGCCGGCAATGGAAAAAAAGCAGTGGTTCGACCTCGCGGAGGCGATAAGAGAAACCCTTGACGTTTTAGGCAATAACCCCGACATCGGCGGCCGCATAAAAGTCGAAAACAGGATTGACGGGCCTATTTTTGTGGAGGGCAACCGGCGGCAGATGGTGCAGGTCTTCTGGAATTTGTTTCTGAACGCCCTAAGCGCCATGCCGGAAGGCGGCGCGCTTACGGTTAGTTCCCGCGTCGTCGAAGGGGTGGCCAGGCCGCTTTTTAACAGTACGGCAGGCGCTTCGCCCCGTTCGCCCGAGGCGGAGAACGCGGTCGAGATAGACATATCGGATACGGGCGGGGGTATCAAGCCGGAAAATATCGGAAAGGTATTCGACCCGTTTTTTTCAACCAAAGATTCCGGCACGGGGTTAGGGCTTTCGTTGGCGCACAGGATTATAGAAAATCACGGCGGCGCCATAACGGTAAAAAGCGCGCCGGGCGAAGGCACGACGTTTCGCGTAACACTTCCTTTGACGTCCGAAGAGGCGGCGCCGGAATGACTGATAAAGGGTAGGGAGTTTTTGTCTTTTTTTCTCCTCTCCCCTTGTGGGAGAGGGTAGGGTGAGGGGGATGAAAGGCAACGGAATGACACGGAACCTGTTTTGTCATTCCCGTGAAAACGGGAATCCAGTTTTTATTTTCAAGACAAAGACATGGATTCCCGCTCAAAAGACCGCGGGAATGATAGAATAGATAGGCATGTGTGGCTGATTTCCGTCGGGGCAAGCGGAAGCCCTAATTTTAAAAAAGGCGGTTTAAGTTTATGGGAAAATACAAGATACTCGTGGTTGACGACGAAAAAAGCATGAGGGAGTTTCTCTCCATCATGCTCGGGAGGGAGGGTTATTCGGTGGAGACCTTCTCCTCGGGCGAGGCCGCGCTCGAATATTTCAAAGGGAATACCTGCGACCTCGTGATGGCGGACATGAAGATGCCCGGCATGGGAGGCCTGAAGCTCCTTAAGGCGGTGAAGGACATTAATCCGGAAGTTACCGTAATAATGATAACGGCTTACGCCTCGGTGGACAGCGCGGTCGAGGCCATGAAGTCCGGGGCGTACGACTATTTCATAAAGCCCTTTAACGTCGAGGACATAAAGATACACATAAAGAGGGCGCTTGAGTGGAAAAGGCTCGAGAAGGAGAATATCCTTCTCAAGAAGGATTTCGAGAGCCGGTACGGCTTCGGGAACTTAATCGGCGTAAGCCCGAGGATGCTCGATGTGTACGCCTTCATAAAGAGCATCGCCCCCACCAAGGCGAACGTCCTCATAAGCGGGGAGAGCGGCACGGGAAAGGAACTCGCGGCGCGCGCCATACACAACGAAAGCGAGAGAAAAAACAAATCTTTCGTGGCTATAAACTGCGGCGCGATTCCGGAGAATCTCATAGAGAGCGAACTCTTCGGACACGTAAAAGGGGCTTTTACCGGGGCTGTCGTCAATAAGGCGGGGCTCGTCGAGATGGCGGACGGCGGAACGCTTTTTTTGGACGAGGTGACGGAATTGCCGCGGGAGCTTCAGGTGAAGTTTTTGAGGTTTATACAGGAAAAGACCGTAAGGCGGGTGGGCGGCACCGTTGACACGCCCGTTGACATACGCATTATCGCCGCCACCAACAGGGTCGTAGAGGATGAGGTCAAGGCCGGGAGATTCAGGGAAGACCTGTTTTTCAGGCTTAACGTTATACGCATCGAGATGCCGCCTCTTCGCGAAAGGAAGGAGGACATACCGCACATAATCAGGCATTTCGCGGCCAAGTATTCCGCGGAGTTAAGGAAGGACGCCGTTGTAAAGGACGTATCAGAAGAAGCCTTGGAGTGTTTTTTGAATTACGATTACCCCGGCAACGTGAGGGAACTTGAAAACGCCATAGAGAGGGCCGTCGCGATAGAGACAAAAGACCATATTTCGAAAGAGAGCCTTCCCGATAATATAAGAAACTCATGCCGCAAGACACAAGCCGCGCTTGAAAATATCTCCCTCCCTCGGGGTACCCACCCGGAGGGAAGGGTCTGGGGAGGGGTGGGGTGGGTCGGCGTTCCCGAAGGAGGAATGGATATGGAAAAGACCGTATCGGATTTCGAGAAGGCCATGATACTTGACGCGCTGAAGAAGACAGGCGGCGTAAAGAAAAAGGCCGCTGAACTGCTCGGCATAACATTCAGGTCAATGAGGCACAAATTAAGCAAATACGGCATGGAGTAGGGGCTTTTCTCCTCCCCTTTTTACAAGGGGAGGCGGGGTGGGGTAGAGGAAAAGAATAAAAACAGGATTTAAAGACAACCTCCCCCGGCCCCTACTTGTTAAGGAGGGGAGAACCTAATAACCTCCTCGACCTCTTTACCAGTGTGACAAAATTTGTCACTTGTGCGGCGTAAATTGTCATTTGCATTACTTTTGCGATAAGGCGTTATTTATAACTTATTGTTTTTGCAGAGTAAATAAAGTTGGCATGACTATTGCAATATATTATTGTTAAAGTTTTAGGATAATAAAAAAATCTAACGAAAGGAGAAGGCAAATGATACAGAAACTGTCATTCGACCCAAAGAAAGAAGAAGGCTTCACACTGGTCGAGTTGCTCATCGTCGTGGCCATCATAGCGATACTCGCGGCCATAGCGATCCCGCAGTTCTCGGCTTACAGAAAGAGGGGGTACGTGGCGACGCTGAACTCCGACGCGAAGAACGCCTATACGGCGGCAATGGCGAAAATTGCGGATGATCCGTCTCTGACGACACTCGCTACGGATTGCAGCGATTTGACCGCCGCGGGGTATACGGAAAGTACCGGCGCGACATGCAGTCTGGGTTTTACCGATGTTGATACTTTCAGCATAACGATAACAGGGGATACGGCATGGGGTCTTACCGGAAATACTGCCGTAATCGACGCTGGGGGCGTTCTCACAAAAGCCTCGCCTTAAATTGTGTCGCAAAACAACAAGAAAAAGAAGAGAGGGCCGCGGCCCTCTCTTCTTTTTTAAATCGGTTTTTTCCAAGGGATTGAAACTTCAAATGACTGAGAAAGAAAACACGGAAGAATCCGGAAAGAACCTCTTTCCTCTTATATTCGCTCTTTTAGCGCTTTTTTATTCCACGCTAACCTGTGGCAGGAACTTTGTCTGGAAAAACGATTTGGCTCTATGGGACGATGCGACGCGTAATAGCCGGCAGAAGGCAAGGGCGCACAATAACATGGGGCTTGCATTTGCAAGGGAAGGTATGTTTGAGGAGGCGAAGGGAGAGTATGAGAGGTCGCTTGGGCTTAATCCCTATCAGGCGGAAGCCCGCACAAACCTCGGGATAGTTTATTATGTGAACCTGAGGCATGACGAGGCTATAGAGGAATTCAAGAAGGCATTAAAATTCAATCCCAACCATGCCAACGCTCATAATAATCTCGCGGCCGCTTACGCCGGGCTTGGGCGTCTTGACGATGCTGAAGAAGAATTGCTTACCGCATTAAGGATAGAACCGGGGCACATAAAGGCTCATCTTCACCTCGGGATTATTTATAAAGGCAAGAAGTTGAATGAAAAGGCAAGGGGTGAGTTTGAGGAGGTGATTAGAATCAACCCCGGCGATACAAACGCTCTTGCGCAACTCGAATCCCTCAAGTAAAGTCGCCTTCCGGTTAAAGACTGCGCCGAAAATACAGGGACACTTCCCATATTTCACCTGCATCAGGCATGAGGCAAATCCCAATTGGAATCCGGCAAAAAATCATGTCCTTTTTACGGGAGCAGGTTTGCAACCTGTTTCTTTGAGTTCGTGATTGCCCTGTATGAAATATTCGGTTCAGGTTGTAAACCTGAACCCGCAGGGAGTGATATTGCCCACATCAACAAGCTCGATTAACCGCCACCCCTGCAACTTCCTCCCGCTCACTGCCATAGTCTTCTTTTCCATGGGGGACATTTTAGCAGTGCCGTTAGAGGGGACATAATTGCTGTGCTGCAACACGCCCGCATTTTCCACTTGACAGCCAATCCTTAATCAAGATAATCTTATCCTTGTAAAACTAAACTTTAAGGAGGTTTCGTTATGGCAGTGGACAAAAAGAAGGTTAACGTAGCCATAGTGGGCCTCGGCAGAGTCGGTTCGACATTTCTTGCGAAACTCGCCGAGAGGGAAGGGCAGGGCGTCAGCATCGTGGCCGCGGTAGAGAGAGACGCCAAATCCGCGGGAGTCGGCGTTGCCAAAGGTAAGGGAGTCAAGGTCTTTAGCGACACGAAAGACATAGTCTCCATGGGAGACGAGGTTGACATAATATTCGACCTTACCGGAAACCCGGACGCGAGGAAGAACTTAAGGGGAGAACTCGCGAGGAGCGGAAACCAGCACACAGTCATAGCCCCGGAAGTCGTGGCATTTCTCATATGGGACCTCATGGGAGGCAAAGAGGATTTCCCCGGGAACCATAAAAAAAGCGGATATTAACGAAGCGATATCAATCAACGCGGACGTAATGTCTTGAGATATTTATGTCCGCGTTTTTTTCGGCTTGATATTCTACGGTATGTAGAATACACTGTTTGTCATTGCGAGGAGTTTTATCCCGAAGCAATCTCATTGTCGGTATTTAGTTAAGAACGAGATTGCTTCGTCCGCCAATAATACCGGCGGACTCGCAATGACAACCTTGCGTTTCTATCTGTCTCAGAGAGCCGATGTTTTAATGCATGATAATTCCGGCATCTTTTTAAAAGGCTGCTATAATTTCAACAGGTTTGTTTGTCATTCCCGAGGTCTTAATCGGGAATCCAGAGTTTTTTCTTTTTAAGACAAGGAACTGGATTCCCGCTCAAAAGCTTGTCCCCGCAATCTTAAGCGGGGAACTGCGGGAATGACAGGAAAAGAAAGCCCTTGAAAAATATCGAACAATGGAGGCCGTTCATGGCGAAAGACCCGGTATGCGGCATGGAAGTCAGCGAAAAAGACGCAAGCTTTATGACCCGTCTCGAACACGAGACTTCTTACTTCTGCTCAAAGGCCTGTCAGGAAAAATTCGAGACGTCAATGGGGATTGCCTCCGGCGAGTCGGGAAAAAAGTGGTGGCAGAAGATTCTTAAGGAACCGAAAGAAAAGCCGCCCAAGTGCCATTGAATATGCCGACTCATTAGACTTTGTAGATCAGCCCTTCAGAGCCTGCCCCCGCAATCTTAAGCAGGGGGCTGACATCTAACACACTAAGGAGATTCATCCATGGCCAAAGACCCTGTTTGCGGAATGATTGTCGAGCCTTCGAAGGCCGCCGGAAAAAGCCTTTACAAAGGCATGGATGTTTATTTCTGCGCCTTCCGGTGCAAGGAAAAATTCGACGCTGACCCCGAATCGTTCATGGGTTCCGAGCGGCCGAGGCAACCTGAGGTTACTTCCCACGAGATGAGTAAAGACCCGATATGCGGCATGGTCGTTCAAAAAGAAAAATCCCTCAAATCGGAACTCGGCGGAAGGAGTTATTATTTTTGCAGCGTCGGTTGTCAGAGAACCTTCGAGGCTCCCGAAGAGGAACTCAAGAGCCTGAAGAAAAGGGTTTCCGTCGCCCTCGCCGGAGTGCTTGTCCTGGCGGTTCTAAGGGCGGGATTTTTTCTCGGACTCGCAACGGGCGCGACCATAATAACATGGGCGCCCATACCAGCGCTTCCGTGGTTTACGTGGGGAGTTTGGCTATTTATCCTCGTAACGCCGGTGCAGTTCATAGGAGGGTGGAGTTTTTACAAGGGCGCTTGGAACGCGCTAAAGAACAGGGCCATAAACATGGATTCCCTCATAGCCCTCGGCACCACTACCGCCTATGTTTATTCGGTAGTCGTTATATTCGCGCCCGACATACTGCCGGTGAAGGTCGAGGAAAGGAACGTTTATTTCGAGGTCTCGGCCGTAATCATCGCCTTCGTGCTCCTCGGCAAGTACATGGAGGAGATAATCAAAAAAAGGTCTTCCGCCGCCGTGCGCAAGCTCATGGACTTAAAGCCTCAGACCGCGAGGGTCGTGAGGAACGGCGCCGAGATGGAAATACCGGCTGAGTACGTTCTCTTGGGCGATATCGTAGTAGTGAGGCCGGGGGAGAAGGTGGCCGCGGACGGAACGGTTATCGAGGGAAGTTCGGCTGTTGACGAAAAAATGATAACAGGCGAGAGCATTCCTTCGGACAAAAAGCAGGGCGATAACGTCATAGGAGGCACGATAAACAAGGCCGGAGTCTTGAAATTCAAGGCAACGAGAATCGGCGCGGAAACCACATTAAGCCAGATTATAAAGATGGTCGAGGAGGCGCAGGCGTCATCCGCGCCCATACAGAGGATAGCGGATAAGGCAACGGGCTACTTCGTGCCTGTGGTAATCTTTGCCGCGTTCTCCGCGTTTTTCGGGTGGTGGGCGGCCGGGAGTTTTCCCCAAGGGCTGCTCTCTTTCATAGCGGTTCTCATAATAGCCTGCCCCTGCGCCCTCGGCATAGCGACTCCGGCCGCTCTTATGGTGGGGGTCGGCAAAGGGGCCGAGGCGGGAATTTTAATAAGGGGAGGCGAATACCTTGAAAAGGCCCAATCCCTCGATACCGTAGTTTTCGACAAGACCGGCACCCTTACAATCGGCGAACCGTTTTTGAAAGACGTGATTGCTCTCGCGGGAGACGAAGACGACGTCCTTGGATACGCGGCAATAGCGGAGTACGGCTCTGAGCATCCCATTGCCAAGGCTATTTTGAACGCCGCTAAGATGCGCGGCATTCCCGCGCCCGAGCCTGAAACCTTTGAGGCCATGCCCGGGCAAGGGGTAAGGGTTACTCATGGAAACGACATCATACTTCTCGGGAATAGAACTCTTATGCGGGGCCAAGGCGTAGCGGCTTCGGCGGCGGAGGAAATTTTAGTAAGGCTTGAAACGCAGGGTAAGACCGCCATGCTCGTTTCGAAGAACGGCGTTCTTACGGGCGTCATAGCGGTTGCCGATACGATAAAGCCCCACGCGAGGGAGGCCGTCGAGTCTCTTAAAAAAGAAGGCGTCAACGTTATAATGCTTACCGGAGACAACGAGCGCACGGCCCGGGCGGTCGCGAGGGAACTCGGAATAGACGAGGTTTTGGCCGGAGTTTTGCCCAAGGACAAGGCCGGAGTAATAAGGGGCATCAAGGCAAAGGGCAAAGTAGTCGCCATGGTGGGGGACGGGATAAACGACGCGCCCGCCCTTGCCGAATCCGACATAGGCATAGCCATAGGAAGCGGGTCTGATGTTGCAAAAGAAACGGGAGGCATTATACTTATAAGGGACGACGTGAGGGACGTGGTTGCCGGAATAAGACTGTCCCGGGCCACGATGAGAAAGATTAAGCAGAATCTCTTCTGGGCTTTCGTGTATAATGCCATAGGCATACCGATAGCGGCGCTGGGATTCTTGAATCCCATCATAGCGGCCGCCGCGATGGCGTTGAGCTCTCTTTCCGTGGTAACTAATTCCGCGATGCTTAAGAGGGTAAGGCTTGGCAATCAGTCTTAGATTCGGCATCTTGCGAAGCGGAATAAAAACTAAAACAAGGAGACGAAAGATGGAGATGGCAAAGGTAAGGGAGAGGGCGAAGGTCTTAGGCATAAAAACGGCCGGATTAAAAAAGGCCGCTATCATCAGGGAGATTCAGCAAATGGAGGGCAACTTCCCCTGCTTCGGCACCGCGGAAAACGATTGCGACAGAGGGGATTGTTGCTGGAGGGAGGATTGCCTCGGAGGTTGAGCGGATTGCGCGTATGAGATTGCTTCGGGATAAAGCCCCTCGCAATGACTACCTACTTTTATCAGTCATTGCGAGCCCTTCGGCTTCGCTCAGGACAGGCTTCGCGAAGCAATCCGTTGATTGTAGAACTGTTTTTATTCTTTTGGCGTTATTGATTGTTTTACGCGCAACGGGGGTGTTTGCCGTCGAGCCGTCCGTGGAAGAGATATCCAAAAACAAGGTTCATCACGCGGAAGCCGTACGCTTCACGAACCCGTGGTGCGCCGGGTGCGCGGCGAGGAGCAGGTGGGATT
>DASRUI010000020.1:0-2450 GCA_035655515.1 Thermodesulfobacteriota bacterium | reverse complement strand
AAGCCGATGTATATCTGGGTGCGCATCTCTTCGGAGGTGAAATCGACCTTAAAGAGCGGCATTATGTGCGTGGTTATGCCCTGATATACGAGGGAGAACATCCCGGTTATCATGGCTTGAGAGGCTATGACCGTGGCGGCGATGCTCAGGAGCAGGAACGGCAAGTACAGAAAACGCGCTTGTTCGAGTATCATCTCGAAGAGTATGTTGCTGTTGGCGCCGGCGTGACTCAAGACGAACGCGCCCTGACCCATGTAATTCAAGACTAAAACCACGAATACCGCGGACCAGGCCTTTACGATGGGCATCCTGCCGAGATGCCCCATATCCGCGTAGAGCGCCTCGCCGCCCGTCGCGCAGAGCGTTACCTCGGAGAGGACGATGAAACCGGCAAGGCCGTTATTCGCGAGAAAACCGAGACCGTAATACGGATTAAAGGCCGACAGAACGGATGGAAAGCTTATTATCGAGACTATGCCCGAGAGGGCGAGGGCCGCGAACCATACCAACATTATCGGCCCGAATATCCACGCAATCCTCTCCGTGCCCCTCTTTTGGACCATGAAGAGGAGTATGGCTATGGCGGCCGCGATGATTACCAGAGAGTTTCTGCCGAGGCCGGAAAATACGGGTATGAGAAGGGATCCCTCGACCGCGCTTAAGATGCTTATCGCCGGAGTTATGATGCCGTCGCCTATGAACAGGGATATGCCTATGAATGAAAGGAGCGTGATGAAGGCCACGGAGCGCGCGCCCTTTAAATAGGGAACCATTATCTCCCTTAGGACGATTGTGCCGCCTTCGCCTTTTTTGCTCAGCGACGTGGCGAGCCACGCGTACTCCACGGTTACAAGCGTAACGAGAGTCCAGATGACGAGAGAGAGGACGGCGATGACGTTCTTTTCCGTCGGCGCCAGGGTGAGGAAGATTACGGTGAGCGTGTAGATGGGGCTTGTGCCGATGTCTCCGAAGACTATGCCTAAGGATTTAATTACATTTCGCATCTATTGGGATGTCTCTTCCGCGACGGACTTTGACGCGAACGGCCCCTCTGGAGATAAAAAATCAGGGTTCAATCCGTGGATTGACCCCGCGCGCGCGTCCTACAAGTTAGTTTGCCTGATAATACTCTTGTAAAGACTTTATGTCAAGAGCGCCTGTCGTAAGCGCCTTTATCCCCCGCGCCGGGGCGTGGTACCCATGCGAAGCATGGGTCAGCGTGGGTGCCCCGGCGGCCTTGGCGAACCGTTTGTCCCGGGTAGTGAGCCATGAGCCTGTTGAAGCCTGTCCTGAGCGGAGTCGAAAGAGGTCGAATGGTAAAGCGAAATTTTATATGGTATTTATGCCGATTTTTGAGGTTATTTCAGGAGTTCGAGGAAGTCGTCCACGGAAATGCCTGCGTTTCGTATCAAAGCGCGAAGGGTTCCGACGGAAAGTTCTTTGTGCTGAGGGATTGAAAGGTTTACCCGTATTCCGGGCTTTATCATGACGAGGTGGCTTCCCACCTGCCCGGCTCTTTGCCAGCCGTCCTTTTCAAAAGCCTTGACTGCTTCGTTGCCGGAAATGTTCGCGAGTTTTCCCATCAGACGGCGACGACTATTTGGCGTTCGTCCTTGCGTGATAGAAACGCCTTCTGGTCTTCCGCCCAGAGCCACGCGGTGATTGCTTCTTTGATGTTTTCGAGGGCTTCTTTTTCGTCCATGCCCTGACTTACGCATCCCGGAAGGGCCGGACATTCGGCCACGATGTAGCCGTCTTCGGCTTTTTCGAGCGTTATGTGAAATATCATGCCTCTACCTCCATGCGCGCTATTATACAACTAACCCGTTATTTTTGTAAAGGCTCTTTTGGGAAAAGTTCGTAGGGCGGGCTATGCCCGCCTTTTAAAATCCTGACGGTAAGCATGCTGGATTCCCGCTCAAAAGACCGCGGGAATGACAGACAAAAAAATAAGAACCAATAAGGTGGGCGCAGCCCACACTACAACTACAACTCATCGCCAAAAAATCCACCACCTAATCCCTCTCTTTTCCCCCATAAAAACAACCAATCTTTTCACCCTCAAATCGCCCAAAATTTCCCCGTTTTTATCCTCTATTTATGCCCAAATTTTCCCTTGACAAAACCCATGTTCAGGCATATAGTTAGGCAGTAAGTGGGATAAGGTGGGATAAAGTGTTATTAAAGTAGTCCGTAGTGGTATATTTGCGGGTATTTTTACCGCGTTAATTCTTAGGAAAAATCTTTTGTTCTGACGTGGATTCCCGCTCAAAATATTGCGGGAATGACAGAAGGGAAGGAAACGTCCTTATGTTTCGCGGAAGATTCGAGCATACGATAGACGCGAAGGGCAGGCTCAGCATCCCGGTAAAATTCAGGGACGTTCTTTCCGAAACCTACGACACGCGCCTCGTCGTGACGACCTATGACGGATGCCTCATGGCGTATCC
>DASRUI010000019.1:0-7543 GCA_035655515.1 Thermodesulfobacteriota bacterium | reverse complement strand
TTACGGGGGACAATGAGCATGTAGGGCAAGGCTTTAGTAGGGGCACGATGCATCGTGCCCCTACCGTAAAGACGCAACCCTTCCGCCTCATGCGGAGGGTTGCCCTACGGAAACAAAAAAACAAAAAACCGCCGCCCCTTTTCTTATGACACAAAATACTTGACATTACCCGTCGCCACATATTTCTTGCAATGAATTTTTTTCTATGTTAATTTTTAATATTAAGTAACCGGGGCGCTCCGATGTTTCAATACGGAGCGCCCCGTATCCAAAGGCATCGAGGCACTCCGTATCCAAAGGCATCGGGGCGTAGCGCAGCCTGGTAGCGCACCTGCTTTGGGAGCAGGGTGTCGGAGGTTCGAATCCTCTCGCCCCGACCATGATTCGCAAAGGGTTTTTAACGAAATAACAAGGCAGCGTTATTTTTAATGGCAATCGGCAGCGTATGACGTTTTATGCGCCTGTAGCTCAGTCGGATAGAGCAACTGCCTTCTAAGCAGTAGGCCAGAGGTTCGAATCCTCTCAGGCGCGCCAGAAAATTATAGTTGATGGTTATCCGTTATCGGTTATCGGTTAATTTCTTTTTGCCGGTAACCGTCAACCGGTAACCGTTTTATGGTGGGCGTAGCTCAGTTGGTTAGAGCACTGGACTGTGACTCCGGTGGCCGGGGGTTCGAATCCCCTCGCTCACCCCAGAATTATTAACGAGGTTAACCTTGTATCGTTAACCGTTTATGCGCCTGTAGCTCAGTGGATAGAGCATCGGCCTCCGACGCCGAGGGCCAGAGGTTCGAATCCTCTCAGGCGCGCCAGAAAAGCAGAGTAAAGGAGAAAAAGAAAATTTTGTCTTGTTTTTTTCTCCGTATGCTTTATCTTTAATATCCTTTATCCCGGCGAAGACGAGACAGGGTAAAATGGCGGGATAAAGGAAAGAGGGGAAAGGGCAAGATAAAAAATCTCGCCGTTCTTAAACTCTTTTCCTTATTCCCTGCTCTTACGCGGGCCGCTAGCTCAGTTGGTAGAGCAGCTGACTCTTAATCAGCGGGTCGTAGGTTCGATCCCTACGCGGCCCACCAAAATATCAAAGGGGTTGCGGGGTTTTCCGCGACCCCTTTTTTATACAGGCGTGATTTCCTTAAATTACCTGTTATAATTAAAAACATGCCGAACGACAACAAAAGGATAAGCAGAAGGGTGCCCTTCAGGACCGTCGTAAAATACGGCCCGACCGATCCGCCCGAGCACACGTCCTTTGTCGTTGACCTGTCCGATACGGGCGTATGCATAAAGACCAATAAGGTCTTCAAGCCCGGCACAAAACTTCACCTCAATTTTGAATTGGACGAAAAAACCACCTGCCGCGCGGTCGGAATAGTGCAGTGGGCAAAGACGGCGCCGGCCGAGCTCGCGAGGATGATTAAGACGGGCATGGGCATAAGATTTACCCACATGGAAAAAGAACTGCTCGCCCTTTACCGCAAAAAGACGGAGGCCTGACAATACCACCGGAAAAATCCGCCATAAATCCCCTGCCGCGCCGAGCCCGACCCCAAGGTCTTTAAGCATCGGGCCGGGATGCCGATGAATTCGGTTGGCATTCTTGCCGCGTAATTCCCTTGTTTTCCTTGAAGTTACCTGTTATGATTAAAAACATGGATGCAACCAATAAAAGGATAAGCAAAAGGGTGCCTTTCAGGAGCATCGTAAAATACGGCCCTTTTCCCCCTCCCGAGCACACGTCCTTCGTCGTGGACCTCTCCGATACGGGCGTAGGCATAAGGACCAATAAGGTCTTTAAGCCGGGAACGGAACTTCACATGAACTTTGAATTGGACGAAAAGACCACCTGCCACGCGGTCGGAATAGTGCAGTGGGCAAAGACAGCGCCGGGCGGACTGACAATGCTCGTCAAGGCAGGCATGGGCGTAAGGTTTACCCGCATGGAAGAAGGGCTCCTCGCTGTTTACAAGGAAAAAGCGGCTGACTGAACTAAAACCCCTTGATTTTCTCCGCTAACCCGACAATACTCTTAACCATTATATCGAAAAACTTTTTACCCTTAAGAACGGTCGCCTTATTCGGGTCTCCCCAAACGGCGCCGGGCCAGTATCGCATTTTATCCCTCGCGACAATCGGCTTCACGAACTTCGGAAACTCCTTCGCCGCCCTGCCCTTAACAAGCCCTTTCGAAAGATAAAGCGCCAAAGAGGTCTCTATCTCGCCTGCGTGCGAATCCCCCTCGGTCTGCGCGATATAACGAGCCTCTTTGGGTAAAATCTCGTAAACCGAGCAAGCGGCAATGGTTATGTCCCTGAATTCCGTTGTCAACGCCTCCGCGGCCTCCTTCATCGCGGATACGTGTATGGAGCCGCCGTGCCCCGATATAAGGATAAATCTCTTTAGCCCCTTTTTCCTTAAATCCCGGACTATGTCCGAGGTAATCCTCCTTACCGTCTCGGGACTTATGCCTATGGTGCCGGGATGGTCCGAGGTAGAAGTGCAAACCCCGTAGTGTATGGGAGGAGCGATAAAGACGTCTATTTTTTCCGCCGCCTTTTTCACGGCCTCCCGAATAATAATGGTATCCGTAGAAAGAGGCAGGTGAGTCCCGTGGGCCTCGACCGTGCCGTAAGGCACGATAACCGTATCGGTCTTTTTCAGCCCGTCCTTGAATTCCTTCATGGTGATGTTTTCGATGAGCATGGATTCCTCCCGAAATGTCTAACAACGCGGTCATTACTAACGGCGCCCTTCTCCTCCCCTTTATAAGGGGAGGCGGGGAGGGGTAAAAGAAGCGGAGTCAAGACAACCTCCCCGCTTCCCCTTGCATTGTCCGCCTACGGCGCTTCGTCCGCCTTTGGCGGAGGAGCCTGCCTCCTTGCCAAGGAGGGGAGTTAAAGAAGCAAGTTAAAACATCAAGGGTCAAGGGGTCACCCCTTGTTGTGTTCGTCGTGGGTCGAGTAAGGGCCGTGGCTGTGGATATGGAATATGTCTCCGTGCCTGTGCCCGTGTTCGTGTATGAGGTTAGCCTTTAGAAGAAGCTCCTTATCGCCAAGCACCCTCGCCGTGGCGGCGTCCGCCATGACGGAGTGGTTTTCGCCCAGAACAACGACTCTGTCCGAGACGTCTTCCGCGAGGCTCAAGTCGTGGGTCGCTATGACGCAGGTCTTGCCCCTTTTCCGAAGCCCCTCGATGAGTTCCATGAGCCAGACCTGTGTTCTCGGGTCGAGCCCGTTCGTCGGCTCGTCCAGCAAAAGCACGTCCGGGTTAACGGAAAGCACGGACGCTATAGCGACCTTTTTCTTCTCGCCGCTGCTCAAGGAATACGGCGGCCTGTCCCGAAGCGCGGTTATGCCGAGCATATTCATGACGTCCCCGGCCCTTTCCTTCGCCTCGCCTTCCGTGATGCTCAACTGAACAGGGCCGAACATTATCTCGTCGAACACGGTGGCGCAAAAAAGTTGCGCGTCAGGCTCGTGAAACACAAAGCCCACGGCCTCCCTGAAAACGCTTCGATTCTCCCCGGGCATTAAAATCCTGCCGTGAAAACTCACCGTGCCCCCGGTAGGATAGACAAGCCCGTCCAAAATCTTAAGGAGCGTGGATTTACCGCTTCCGTTGGCGCCGAGTATGGATATCGTCTCGCTGTTTCGAACGGAGAGATTTATGCCGGAAAGCGCGGCGGCGTTTCCGTTATAGCCGTATGAAACGTCTTTAAGGGAATATATCTCTTCCGTCATAGCCTACGCCCTTGCCATAATGAAAAACACGAAAAACGAAAACCCGAGCCACGCGTAATCGGCAATAGCGAAGGGAACGCCCTTCGAAACCTTGAGCCTTCCGGTAAACCCCCTCGATACCATGGCCGAGGTCAGGTCCCCGGAAAAACGAAACGCCCTCTCGACCATAAACCCGACACTGAAGGCAAACCAGCCTTGCGTGTCTTTTAACTTAGCCGGATTTATCACGCGCGATTTTCTCGAAAGACCGGCGTCCTCGACTATCTTTAAGAGCACGAAGAGATACCGAAACGTCATGAAGAGAGCGGTCGTGAAAAACCCCGGCACCGGAAGCCTTGAAAGACCCTTAAATATGTCGGATTCGGCCGTGCTCAAGAATAATATGGCCATGAAAGAGGTTATGACAATAACCCTTGAAACAAGCATCGCGCCGAGCCTTACGCCCTCAAAGGTCAAAGCGACGCGCGCGGAAAATACGTCAAACCCCATAAGTTCGCTCCCTCCCGAAAAAAAACCGAAAAAAACCGGCGAAAACACGGTCAAGGTCAAGAGAAACGCGGGGAGGATTCTCTTTAAAAGCATGAGCATGTTTACGCGGGAAAAAACCGCGAGCATGAGGCTTATGGCCGCGGCAAACATAATCTCTCCGGCGCTTCGCGCGAAGACGCACGCTACGATCAAAACCCCGATTCCGACGATGCGCGCCGAAGGGTCCACGGATTGAAGAAGCCCTCTTCCCGCGGCGTTATTGCTTTGAAAGACGAACCCTCGCGCGAACCGCGCGAGGGTTAAAAGGTTTTTTTCCATGAAGCCCTGCCTTACGTCAATGCCGTCAAGGTATTTCACGGCCTTGGCTTCGCCCATCCATTCCGGCAGTTTCATCTCTTCCATAGTCTTCCCCAAAGATAAATCGCTGACACTACGACCGCGCTCCCTATAAGAGCGGATACGACATAACCAAAGGTCTCGCCCATGCCGCTAAAACCGTAATCCGGCAAGAGCGCCTTCCAGACATTTTCGAGCCTTGCGAATCCCCGCGGCACGTAGCCTATGAGATTCTTAAGTTCCTCTCCGCCCCATTCGCCGAACGGAGTCTCGGACGCGAGAAGCCCCAGGGGAACCATAACGACGAGAACGGCTAAAAATACAAGCATCCGGCGTTTCAAGGCCGCGCCTTCGGCGTTAACGTGAACGCGGCCTCCGGCCTTTAAAATATACGCCACAATAAGGGCCGTGGCAAGCCCTTCCATCGGCGCGAAAAATAAAACGTGCGGCGTCATCATGGCGATAAGGGTTACCTTCAGAGGATACGGCGCGTAAAGAGGCATTCCCATGGCGTCGGCCTCCAAAACGGGCTGGAGCCCGAGTTCGACGGCCGTGGCAAAGGCCGCGACGCAAACAGAGACATACGCCGCGATAAAGGCCGCGGCGAAAAACCTCTTTCCGTCTTTGCCGGAGACCGCCGCGTAGATAAAATACCCGGAAAAACTCATGAGGAACGCCATGTTGAAGGAATTCGCGCCGAAGGCGGTAATACCCCCGTCGCCGAAAAGCAGGGCCTGCAAAAAAAGCACTAGCGTCATGGAAAGAAGTCCCGCCCACGGGCCAAGGAGTATGGCGACCATGGCGCCGCCGACTATGTGACCGCTCGAGCCGCCGGGCACCGGAAAGTTCAGCATCATTATGACGAAGACCGAGGCCGAGGCAAGGGATAAAACAGGGAGTTGTGATACCTCGAGGGTTTTTTCCGTTTTTTTAAGGGCCGCGTACCAGAGCGGCGCCATTATCGCGTAAAAAACGGCGCAGGTCTTGGGGCCAAGGTATCCGTCGGGTATGTGCATGATTAGGGCAGGGAAAAGGAAATGGGGATAAGGTTAAAGAAAAATAGGGTTTAGACCTTATTTTCCTTTTTCCTTATTCCCTGTCTTTTCAATCAAACCTTAAACAGGCCGCATTGTCAAGCAGGGCTTAAAGAAAAGGGTTTAAGAATAAATATATTTCTTTTTTCTTTTCCTTCTTCCCTCTGCCCCGCCTTTTTACCATGCTATCAGAGGCAGGCAGTGGAGGTTATTTCTTTTTCAGCCAGAAATTTCTTGAGTTTCGAGAGCGCCCTTACCTCTATCTGCCTTACCCTCTCGCGCGTAACACCGAACTTAGCGCCTATGCTCTCGAGGGTTTCCGGTTCGCACTCAAGGCCGTAACGGAGCCCTATGATGTTTTTTTCCTTCTCGTCCAGCGTGTCGAGAAGTTTTCTTATCTCTGCGTTCCTCGACTCTTCCCCGATAAACTCCGCCGGGGAAGAAGTCCTTTCGTCAGCAAGCCTGTCCAGAAGAGTCTCGTCGCATTCGGAGCTTATGGCGGAATCTATGGAGGTGGACTTCCTTACCACGGCAGAGAGTTTCTTCACGTACCTGCCGCTTACCCCCATCTTGTCGCCGACCTCGCCCGCGGACGGGTCTCTCTTAAGGCGTCTTTTGAGTTCGATCTCGGTGCGCTTCATCTTGGATATGTCGTTCGCGACGTGTATGGGAACCCTCACTGTCTCGGCCTGATTCAAGACCGCCCTCTCGACGGCCTGCCTTATCCAGTAGGTCGCGTAAGTGGAGAACTTGCATCCGAGCCTTCCGTCGAAGTGCTCGACCGCCTTTATGAGCCCGATGTTGCCTTCTGCGATGAGGTCCTGAAGCTGAAGCCCCCTCCCCATGCACCGCTTGGCTATGCTCACGACAAGGCGGAGATTAGCCTCTATCATCCTTTTCCGTGCATCCTTGTCGCCGCGCCTTACCTTGTTCGAGAGTTCCTTTTCCTCGCTTGAGGTAAGGAGCGGGCACTTCCTTATGTGAGAAAAATACGCCCTGACCGAATCGTTAAATCCGAAACTCTCGGCGCTCTGTTTCTTCTCGTTGTCTTCCCTGATTGCTTCTTCTCTTGCAAGATACGCGCTCATGGAAACCTCCGGTCTTAGAATTGATTTCAAAAACACCCCCCGCCCGCCTCAGGCGGGCAGAGGGCATGTTCTTAGTTTGACGCGGCCGCGTACTCAAGAAGCCCCTTTTGGGTGGGCTTCATGCCCTTAGAGCCCTTTTTCCAGTTGGCCGGGCAGACCTCTCCGTGCTTTTCATTGAACTGAACCGCGTCTATGACGCGGAGCATCTCGTCAACGTTCCTTCCGAGCGGGAGGTCGTTTATAGTGACGTGCCTGAGTTTCAAATCCTTGTCTATGATGAAAAGGCCCCTCAAGGCAATGCCCGGCTTCTCAAGCAATACCCCGTATTTGGCGCAGATGCTTTTATCGAGGTCCGCCACGAGCGGAAACGACACCTCGCCGACTCCGCCTTTATCGCGGGGCGTGCTTCTCCACGCGACGTGCGTGAACTGGCTGTCCACGGAGACGCCTATGACCTCGGCGTTTCTTTCCTTGAATTCCGCTATCCTGTCGCTTAAGGCGATTATCTCCGTCGGGCACACGAAGGTAAAGTCCAGCGGATAGAAAAAAAGCGCCACGTATTTGCCCTTGTAGCTTGAAAGCTTCAGTTCCTTTATCGAACCGTCCGGCATTACCGCCTGCGCCGCGAAGTCCGGCGCCTCGAGTTGTATCCTTGCTTCGCTCATCTTCTTTTCCTCCTTGTTTTTTCGTTTTTGTCCGTAAATCAGTCAAGGTCTAAAAAGACCCTTTTTATCCTCTTTAACGTGAAAAAAAGCGCCGCCCTTCAGTTCTCGCACCCTCTGCACACGCCGTAAAAATCAACGTGGCTTCCTATGACCGTGAACTCTTTGAGCACGTTTTTCGGAAGAGCGAGCTC